>CAZYLY010000092.1:5019-7974 GCA_964648825.1 uncultured Syntrophomonadaceae bacterium | reverse complement strand
ATTCTTCACACTGTTTTTCAGTCCCTATGATAGGAGTAATTTCAGTTGTAATATCAGCCCTAATAATATGGAGGGATGGTGCCTTAGCCTTTAATTTGACCCCAAAGCGACTTCCTTGCCTAATTAATTCGGGCTCTTCTAAGAACATCTCCTCCAGCCTCGGTGTTACTACCCCATATCCGCTGTCTCTCACTTCTTCTAGGGCAGATGCTACTTTATCATATTCCTTTTTAGCTACGCTTAAATCTTGCATTAGACGCATAATATCGTGGGTACCTTCGATTTCAAAGCCGCTGACTTCACTTAAGGCTTGATAATACATTTCCTCCGGTACCATAACATCAATCGCCGCAGTTCCACTACCTAAGTTCATTTCTTTTAAGCTAACATAACTTATGTTATCGACATCAGATAATTTTTCTATAGCTTTGTCAATATCTCTTACTTTGTGAATTTCGTTTAAGACTTCCCGAATAGAGGTTTCAAGATTATCCCTTAACCAGAACTCTTCCGACAATTCATCTACCCATAAAGGTAGTTTTATGTTTACTTCTTGAACTGGGAATTCATACAAGACTTCCTCTAAGATACCAAAAATCTGGTCCGGCATAATTTGCGCTGCATCTACTGGGATAACACTAACCCCATACTTTTCAGTTAATTCATCTACCAGGTCTAGGGTTTCCCTATCGTGAGGATGGACAGAGTTTAAAAGAATAATAAAAGGCTTGCTCAATTCCTTTAACTCTTCAACAACCCGCTCTTCCGGCTCTATATAACTTTCTCTTGGTAGGTCGCTAATACTGCCATCAGTAGTAATAACAATACCTATTGTAGAGTGTTCGGCAATTACCTTCCTGGTTCCTAATTCGGCTGCCTCTTCGAAGGGAACCTCATAGTCAAACCAGGGAGTTTTTACCATGCGGGGTTCATCATCCTCTTCGTAACCTAACGCTCCTGCTACAGCATATCCAACACAATCAACTAATCTCACTTTAAGACTTAGTCCGCTATTGGTGTTGAGTTCTACTGCCTCGTTAGGCACAAACTTTGGTTCCGTAGTAGTAATAGTTTTACCTGCTCCGCTTTGGGGCAGTTCATCCCGGGCACGTTCTTTTTCATAAACATCTTTTATGTTAGGCATGACCATCAGTTCCATAAACCTTTTTATGAAGGTTGATTTACCCGTTCTAACCGGCCCTACTACTCCCAGATAAATATCGCCTCCAGTACGTTCAGCGATATCAGTTAAAATATTATTTCCTTCCACTTCTCATTTTCCCTCCCTTAGGTTTAAACTTTAAAAGGCACCCTCCCTCCGAAATCGGATACCCCTTAAGCACATTTTTCCTATAACAGTATAAATATATTATCAAATTTCGGTAATATAACCAGAAAACAAAAAAAGTATGATTTTAATCATACTTTTTTATGAAATATTTGGTTAAGCCGATAATATACAAATTATAAATCTAAGAAGTTAAGCACGGTCTCTTGCAACTTTTCTTTAGCAGTAACCGTTTGATGAAAAATTGCTTTTTCTCTTAAATATTTAATGTTAGCCGGAATTATTTGTCCAGTTTCGCCAGCTAATATTTCTAATATTTCGAACTCATCCTTGCCGGCTAGTTTGTCTGCCTCTATAACTGCCGATGCTACACTGCTGCCGAATTTAAAAGGACTTGCAGTTGAGGCTACCACAGTTACTGTATTATCTTGGGTATTCTTTGAATATTTTCCATATACATTAATCGCTACTGCGGTATGGGTATCTAGTAAATATTTTTCTTCCTCCCACACTTGTTTAATAGTCTTAATGGTTTCTTCATCAGTACTATAATCTGACCAGAATAATTCCCGGATAATTGCAGAAGTTTTCGTATCTACTGCATAGCTTCCCCTTTCTTTTAATTCCTGCATCCACTTTCCTACCCTTTGGCTATCATGTTCAGTAACTTCAAAAAGTAATCTTTCTAAGTTCGAGGAAATGAGAATGTCCATCGATGGTGATATAGTTTTTTCAAATTTACGATTTCTATCATAAATTCCCGTACGGATAAAGTCAGTTAAAACATTATTAGCATTAGCAGCGCAAATTAGCTTACCTATAGGAACTCCCATGCGTTTGGCATAATAAGCCGCTAAGATATTACCAAAGTTTCCGGTAGGTACTACCACATTAATAGCTTCTCCGATATTTATTTGTGCTTGCTCTAATAAGTCAACATAAGCTGAGATGTAATATACTATTTGGGGTAGTAAACGTCCCCAGTTTATCGAGTTAGCCGAAGACATTTTAAGATTATTAGCGGCTAAGAATGCTTGTAAATCATTATTAGCAAATATCTCCTTAACCCCGCTTTGGGCATCATCAAAATTTCCTTCCACAGCAGCTACAAAAACATTAGCCCCCTCTTGAGTAATCATCTGTCTTTTCTGCACTTCACTTACTCCATGTACAGGGTAAAAAACAATTATTTTAGTCTGCTCAACATCGCTAAATCCTTCTAAGGCTGCCTTGCCAGTATCACCTGAAGTAGCTACTAAAATTAGAATATCGCTTTTTTCTCCCGTTTTCTCAGTACTAGTCGTAAGTAGATAAGGCAGTATTTGTAAGGCCATATCTTTAAAAGCACTAGTAGGCCCGTGCCATAATTCTAAAATATGCAATTTATCATTAATTTTAACCAAAGGTGCGATTTGTTCATGGTCAAAGCTTTCTTGATTATATGCTCCATTTACACATAAGTTTATTTCCGCAGGACTAAAATCGCTCAGGAATAAACCTAAAATATAAGCCGCCCTTTCTTGATATGAAAAAGCTTGCATTAATATTAACAGCTGGGATTCTGATCTTTTCGCTAAGTGGCTGCTCCATAGGTAGTAAACAGGCAATATCAACTGTTGAAGCGGGGACTATGGAGTTTAATAACTTAGCGGATCAGAAATCCCAAA
>CAZYLY010000092.1:1583-5009 GCA_964648825.1 uncultured Syntrophomonadaceae bacterium | reverse complement strand
CTTGATATGATAAAGCTTGCATTTCCTTAAGCACATTATTATCTATGACAGGAATATTTTCTGGTACAAATAAACCTCCATCAGGGGAAATTCCCATCTTTATCGCATTAGCAGCATCTACCGCGGAAGCTTTCCCCCGACTACTAATATACTGCATTCTTTTGCCCTCCTTATTTTTTAAAACCTCTCTAATATTCTATACTCAATAACGGTAAGGTTAAAGGTTAATTATTAATTTTTTATATAATTTTAGGTTAAATTAAGCTATAATGAAAAAAATGTTTTGTAATCGAAAAACTAAAATCAGTAATAATTTAGGGAGGGTAAATGATGGCAACAAATTACCTATATTCTATTCGGGATCATCAATTTATTTTAAAGGAATGGTTAGACTTAGATAAAATTTTAAGTTATGACCGCTTTAAAGATGTCTACACTGTAGATGATGTAGATGCAATTCTTACCGAATCTATGCGGGCGGCTAAGGAAGTAGTCGCAGCTTCTAACGACGAAAATGATACTATCGGAGTTATTTTTGATAATGGTAAAGTCTTAGTTCCACCAGGGATGAAGGATGCTTATCATTTTGTCCAGGAAAATGGTTGGGGTTCTTGTAACTCGGATAAAAATTATGAAGGAGCCCTGCCGCGTGTTATCTACGAAGCAGTACTCGAATATATATTTGGCGCTAATGAAGGTTTAGCTTGTTATTATATGGCGACTTCAGGAGCCGGTGAGTTAATCCAGAAGTTTGGTGATGACCACTTGAAAAACCTATTCACCGAAAAAATGTTTGCCGGCAAATGGGCTGGGACTATGTGTTTGACTGAACCTCACGCTGGTTCTGATGTGGGTGATATGTTAAGTAAAGCCTATCCTACTGATACACCGGGCAAATATAGAATCAAGGGCACTAAGTGCTTTATAACTGGCGGCGAGCAAGATTTCACCGAAAATATTGTCCACTTATTATTAGCTAGGATTGAAGGTGCTGCCCCCGGTACTTCTGGAGTCTCTTTATTTGCTGTACCTAAATACTGGGTAAATGAAGATGGCACTATGGGGGAACTTAATGATGTAGCTTGTGCCGGCGTGGAACATAAAATGGGCATGAAAGGCTCTGCTACTTGTGTAATGAGTTTTGGAGAGGAAAATAATTGTTATGGCTGGTTATTAGGCAGTCCCCCGGATGAAAACGGTCGGGCTCAAGGCATGGCGCAAATGTTTCATATGATGAACGGCGCACGCTTAGAAATGGGTGTAGGTTCATTAGCTGCGGCGGGAGTAGCTTATTATAATTCCGCCCATTATGCCAAAGAAAGAATCCAAGGTAAACCTTTAACTAATCCCAAAGCTGGACGTGTAGCATTAGTCAATCACGAAGATATTAGAAGGATGTTATTACACCAAAAAGCCCATATCGAAGCCATGCGAGCTTTAGTAGCCTGGATTAACTACATTATGGATATTGCCGAAAATTCCCCGGATCAAGAAGAAAGCAAGCTTAATAAAATGCTATTAGATATTAATACCCCGATTGCCAAAGCTTATAATTCTGATGTATCTTGGGTTTTAACTGGTGATGCCATGCAAATATACGGCGGTTACGGTTACAGTGAAGAATACCCCATTGCCCAATTAATGCGGGATGTTAAAATTCACTCCATTTGGGAAGGAACAAACTTCATTCAGGCTATGGACTTAGTAGGACGTAAATGGAATATCGGCAAAGGTCAAGGGTTTGCTATATGGTTAAAACATATCGAAGATTTCTTAGCCGCAGAAAAAGATAATGAATATTTTAAACGTGAAATAAGCATTTTAGAAAATGCTTTACAAGCATATAATAACTTGAGAAATACCTTAGGCGGTTACGCTTTGCAAGGTAATGTAGGCTACTTAGGACTATATGCAACCAGAGTTCTTCACGCTACAGCCCAGCTTATGTGCGGCCGTTTAATTCTGGAACAAGCCGTTATAGCTTATAATAAAATGCAAACCCTGCCTAGTGACCATTATGATTATCCATTCTATCAGGGTAAAGTCGAAGCGGCCAAGTATTATGTTAGAAATGTAGTTACTAATGTAGCTGACTTAGCAGAAAAGATTGCTAATCCCGATAGTTCCGCCATCGATATTATGGAAGATGCATTCTTTGCTTAAAATATGATAACTACGACCCGGGGCTACCCGGGTTTTTTTATCTACTGGAAGGTTTACAACATAAAGGATATAATAAGTATAGTTTTTTGATGAAGGAGTATGAGTAATGGCACAACTGATTTTAGCTGGAATTGCTTTAATTGGACTTAAACTAATATGGGATGTCTATAATGATTACCAAGGTAAACGCGGTGAAAAAACCCCGAAAAAAGGGCAAGTCATAGATTTAAGTGAAGCATGGATAGATATGAATAATTTGCCCTATAGAAGTAAAGATTCGCTATTGTCACGCTCAGATTTAGCTATATTTCATTTGATTAATGCTGCAATTGATGTAGAAAAATATGTGCTTCTACCTAAAGTACGTTTAGAAGAAATACTATCATCAGCATCTAATGTAAATAATGCCGAAGAATATTTGCACCGTTTGAAAGAACGGAGTGCTGACTTTGTAATATGTGCTTTACCAGATTTAAAACCGCAATTAGTTATTATGAGTGAAAATACTGCCGATAGCAAAAAGAAACAATTAAGTGACCGTTTTAATAAAAGAGCCTTTGAAGAAGCGGGGCTTCCTATTATCTCGATTAATGCTTCTACTCCCCCTTCAGCATCTGATTTAACTCAAGAATTACAAAAAGTAGGGATTAGCTAGTTTAATGCAACTAATCCCTTCCTTTCCCTTACCGCCTTTTCTATAATATATTTTTACGCAAACTGTTAGTTTATCGAAAACATTAGCGTATAATTAATATGTTAATATGGGAAGGGGGATATATTATATGCTCAATAAGAAGAAAATTTCTATTCTTCTACTAGTAATTATGTTTTTCACTTTATTAGTTGGATGTGGTGGTGCTACTAAATCTATTAATCAAAGCTCGGGGGGAAACAGCGATGTATTTGACCTCCAAGAGGAGATTAGTGCGCCTTATGCTGATAAAATGCAGGGGGATCATCGTAAGCTCATCGAATATTGGAATTACGATATTGAAGTAGCCAACACTAACCAAGCTATGACTGATATCATCAATAAAACCCAATCTTTAGATGGTTATATAGTCGAAAGCCAAGTTAACAATTATGAAAAAAATATTAATGCTTTTCTAACCGTGAAAATTCCTCAAAATAAAATCAGCGAAATGACTACCTATATGCAAACTGTGGGCAAAATAAATGATAGTTCTAATCGTACTGAAGATGTTACTATGGAATACTACGATACCCAAGCTCGTTTAGAAGTTTTAAAAAAGCAGGAATTAA
>CAZYLY010000092.1:248-1573 GCA_964648825.1 uncultured Syntrophomonadaceae bacterium | reverse complement strand
AGAACGCCTCTTAGCTTTTATGGACGGTCAAGCTAATAATATTCAAGATTTATTAGATATAGAACGGGAAATATCCCGAGTAAGAGCTGATAGGGAATCTATGCAAGCCCAGATGAACTACCTGAATAATGTTACTAGTTTTAGCCAAGTTAGTATTCATCTAAGACAACATAGCGGCGGTGAAATTACTACCCCTCAAGGTACTTGGGGGAAATCAATACAAGGGTTAATTACCAGCCTTAATTCCCTTATCAATTTAGGCAATAACCTCATTATCCTTCTATTTATGGCAGCTCCCTACCTAATAATAATTATTATTGTTTATTTTATTACGAAATATATCCGCAAAAGAAAACAATAATAATTAAAAGCCGAGGGACTTCTCTCTCGGCTTTACTAGAACTTATTCACTAATAAAAACTCTACCACTTATTATAATGCACTAATCCTTCATCATACCTTTTAGCTGGTGGTTTTTCTTGTGGTTCTCTATTTACCCGTTCTCGCTTGCAAATATTCCGCAGTTTTTCCAAGTATTATTACTGGTTTTCTTTGCAATTCGGTAATATTTTTAGAGCCGGTCATTAATAAGGCTGCTTTAAGCCGATAAATTAAGTCGTTAATATATTGATCTAATTCTTCTTCACCTTGGTTAATTAATAGTTTTAAAAAAGAACCGGCTATTCCTACATAATTAGCCCCCATAGCTAGTGCTTTAACTGCATCTAAGGTCGAACGTATCCCCCCTGATGCAATTATAGTTATAGGTAATTTTAAGCTTACTACTTCTCCTAAACTATAAGCTGTAGGGATACCCCAATCATCAAATTCTCCGCCAAACATTCCTCTGCGTTGGTCTTCTATAGTAATAAAGTTGGTTCCGCCTTTACCGCCTATATCGAAATACTCTACCCCCGCTTGGAATAATACTTGTACTGCTTCTTTAGATAAGCCGAATCCGACTTCCTTGGCGATTACCGGAACTGGCGAATTTTCCACGATATTTTCAACATTTTTAATAATGCCTTTAAAATTGCGATCCCCTTCACGCATAGCTAATTCTTGGGGAATATTAAAATGGAGCTGTACCGCATCGGCAGCTACCATCGCTATTGCTTTTTGCACGTTTTCATACTTTTCATTAGCCCCAATATTCGCAATAATAATTCCCTCTGGATTTTCAGCTCTAACGATATCGAAGGTACGAATTAATTCCGGGGTTTTTATGGCAATAGTTTGAGAACCTACGGCCATAGCAATATTATATTTCTTAGCTAGTTTAGCTAGGGTTTGATTTATTTCACCTGCTTTAGCAGTTCCGCCGG
>CAZYLY010000092.1:0-238 GCA_964648825.1 uncultured Syntrophomonadaceae bacterium | reverse complement strand
ATTAACAATTATCGGTAGATCCATTTTTTTATGCTTAAAATGTGAACTTAAATCAACTTCGTCTAAATTAATATCGGCAATAGCTTGGTGTACTAAGTTAATATCTTCAAAACCAGTTGATGAGGGGCCGTCCTTAGTAATACTCGCTAAAACAATATGTTCATCCTTGCGTTTATCCCTTATGACCATAACCTCCCTACTAACTCCTGCGCGTAAGTTAAAGCCTTTTCATCGTTAA
>CAZYLY010000091.1:3900-8002 GCA_964648825.1 uncultured Syntrophomonadaceae bacterium | reverse complement strand
AACTAGCCACCGTGGGCGCGTGTCAGATACGGGCCTGATGTTCGTGGAATGGTGTGCCGATTAAACGGGCAAATTTAGAAAGTAAATAAGATTCTTCATTATCAACTTCCGCCGAGCCTATCATTGCTATTCCTTCAGCTCTGTTAGCAGGAACAACTTTTTTCTCCCCGGTTTTGGTTGTGATTTCATCAGTACTTACCCAAGTAGATTCTCTAATTTCGACAGTTTTTTTGGCAATACGCTCTACAGCATCCTCCCAGGAAATTTCTTGCCATTCAGTAGCTCCCGGTGCACGATATAAAGGTGTTTTGGGACGATCTTCGGAATAAGCCACTTGTTCAAGGCTAGCCGCTTTAGGACAAAGGGCTCCCTCGTTAATCGGATTATTCGGATCTCCTTCTAGATGAACCAATTTACCATCTTTAATAAATAGTAATAGACCACAACCGCCAGAGCAGAAGTGACATATACTGGGTATTTTGGTACATCCATCTAGTTTTAAAGCATATCCTCTAGTTTCGGCAAGGGCTAAATCAATACCAAGACCAGTTGCAAGAGTAGCTAGTGAAAGACCACCGGATAGCTTTAAAAAACCACGACGCGTTACTTGCATTACATTCTCTCCTTCCCCCAAATTAAAATAATTACTCATTAAAAGTAATATTTCTTATTAACATATCTCCCCCCTTATATAAAATTAATAAGCGGATAAACTTATCGGTAAAATAAAAAACGCCTCCAGCTTTAGACTAAAGGCATTAAAACCCATTATGTATAGAAAAACACGCCTTGCTAAATCTTGGTAAAGTTTTACAAGATTATTTAAGACTCCTTTCCGAACAATGGGAGGCTAGCCCGTTTCCAAGCTAACCCGGCGACTTGCTATCATGGCATAGAAAGCTGTAGATAGAAAGCTCGGAGCATTTTTTAAATTTTTCGTCGAAAAATTCCTTGTTATCTATCATAAATGAATCCTATGGTGCTATATAAAAGTATTTTATCATAGAGTTTATTCATTGTCATTAATAATTTGCTGCCTAAATAGTCAGAATCTTCTATCTTATTATAGTTAAGGAATTACTCTTCTTATAAGTTCTAATTCTGCAAAAATGTCAAACTTCCTTTATTTATCTACAAAAAAACTTGTTCTAATATATCTCCTTCAGTAGATTTATTAGAACAAGCTTTTATTTATGACCATTATTAAAAATATTTATGCCATGCCGCTAATTAAAGCAAGCTTGTTTGGTGGTAACCTTTTGCATCCGGCCTTGGTTGATTTCTACCACACTATCACCTAAATATTCAGCATCCTCTTCATCATGGGTAACGATAATAAAGGGTATTTGCCATTCCTCATGCAGCTTTTTAATTTCATTTCTTAAGCTTTGCTTATTAACTTTATCCAAGGCACTAAATGGCTCATCAAGTAGAAGCAACCGAGGTTGTAATACTAAAGCCCTAGCTAACGCGACCCTTTGCTTTTCCCCGCCTGATAATTGTCCAGGATAACGATTTTGTAAATGGTTTATTCCAAAAGACTTTAATAGTTTAAGCGGCTCAATCCTAGTTCGGTTTTTATCTGCTTTTTGACTTTTTAGGCCATAATATACGTTTTGTTTTACGGTCATATGAGGAAATAAAGCATAATTTTGAAATAAATATGCGATACTCCTATTGCGGGCGGCAATATTTACATTATCATAAGATGAATAAAGTAGTTGGTCATTTAACCTAATAGTGCCTGCAGATGGATTAATTAATCCGGCCAAACAATGTAAAATAGTAGTTTTACCCGCCCCTGAAGCTCCCCACAAAACTAATATTTGATTATTTAAACATAAATTAAATTCCATATCAAAATGCCATAATTTCTTACTAAAACTTGCTTCTAGCATAGCTTTAACCTCCGATAAAACAAGACCATTTTTCTAAATTCTTTAGCGTTTTTGTTTTTTCGACCAACGATTAACTCCGTAAATTACTATAAAACTAAACACGGTAATAATTGCTACTAAAGTACGTGCAGTAGCATCGTCCCCAGCTGCCACTGCAAAATAAATGGCTAAAGGTATAGTTTGAGTTTGACCCGGGATATTGCCAGCAACCATTAATGTAGCCCCAAATTCTCCCAAAGCCCGTGCAAAGGCTAAAACCAGTCCCGCTATAATTCCAGGCCAAGCCAAAGGTAGGGTGATAGTAAAAAAAATCCGCACTTCATTAGCCCCTAGCACCCGGGCCGCCTTTTCATAGTTTTGGTCAACACTTAAAAAAGCCCCCTTAGCAGATTGATACATTAACGGAAATGCCACTACGGTGGCTGCTAATACTACTGCCCACCAAGTAAAAACAATCGTAATACCGTGCTGATATAAAAAGTTCCCTAAGATACTATTTCTGCCTATTAATATTAATAAACCATAACCGATAACCGAAGGGGGTAAAACTAAGGGCAAAGTGATTAGGGCTTCTAGGGCATCTTTACCGTAAAAATCACTACGCGACATAAACCGGGCTATGGGCAGTCCTAAAAAGGCAACTAAAATTACAGCTATAACAGCTACTTTAAGCGATAATAATACTGGAAACCAGTCGTTTAAGTGAAAAAACATAACTATATAATTACTTCCTTATATCAATAAATCCATACTTAACAAAAATTTGCATAGCCTCATCACTTAATAGAAACTTTTCAAATTCAGCCGCTTCTTCGGCATACTTAGTGCTAGATACAATAGCCATGGGGTAAACAATAGGCCTACTAGAACCAGCAGGAGCCGCAGTAGCTATTTTAATACCTTTGCCTTGGGCAGCATCAGAACGATAGACTAGTCCTGCTTCAACATTTTTAGTTTCTACAAAAGTCATAACTTGACGCACATCATTAGCCATTACAATTTTAGGCTGAATTTCTTTCCATATATTTAAAGAAGTTAAAGTTTCCTGCGCATATTTGCCAGCCGGCACAGTTTCAGGAGTTCCAATACTAATTTTTTGTACTGCATCAGTAGTTAAATCATCAAAACTACTTATGGTACTATCTGCTTGGACTACTAACACTAGCTCGTTACCTAATAGATTCTCTAATGATGCTTCATCAACTAACTTTTGTTCTAATAAGGCATCCATTTGCGCTTTCCCAGCGGAAATGAAAAAATCAACCGGTGCCCCTTCTTCGATTTGCTTTTGCAAAACACCGGAAGCAGCTAAATTATAAGTAAGATTTACATTTGGTTTATCTTCACTATATATAGCTTTTAGTTCGTTAAGGGCATCAACTAAACTTGCCGCTGCTGCAATAGTTAACTTAACCTCGGGTACATCAGCCGCATCAGGTACTGGGGATGGTTGATTACTACATCCCAGAACACCTACTAACAACAATAACATAATACTTACTAAAACAGCCATCTTTTTCACCACATATTCCTCCTCTTCCATATAAGTTTGCTAATTGGGTATAAATAAATTCCCCAATTATAATTATGTTAACTAATCCAAGCCAACATAAACTAACATAACTAAGCATATCTTAATCTAGAACATATTTTATGTCAATGGTTAAGAATCGAATATAATCTAATTTACCCATCAAAAAAGCTTGCTTTAATAGAGCCAATATTAGTACATCTATTAAATGCAAGCCTTAAAACGTGCTATACAACTATTAAACTTTTTTACCTTAATTCCGTAGGTATAAATGCGTCAACTAAACCAATTACAAAAGCTGCTAATAAACTGCCGATTAATGAAACAGAAAGATAATTAGGTACTATAAACTGGGCTGCGTAAATTACTATGGCGGCAGTTATAAAACCAACTATACCCCGAGAACGCGGTGAAACTTTATCCCCTAAAATAGCTTCTACTACCCATCCTAATGCTGCTATAACCACTGCGGCAATTAAAGCTCCCCAAAATCCGGCCACTGTAATTCCCGGTATTAAAAACCCTACCAGCAATAGAACTAATGCAGATACTACGAATCTTACTATTGTACCAATCATTTAGTAACCTCCTTCATTTTTCTATACCCTTATCTTGGCTTAATAATAAAAAAAATATACCATATGAATTATGGTATATTAAAAAAATTCAAGAG
>CAZYLY010000091.1:0-3890 GCA_964648825.1 uncultured Syntrophomonadaceae bacterium | reverse complement strand
AGGAGGCAATTAAAAACTTAGAAATTTGATATTTTATAATTGTCGTTGCTTTGGCATTTGGGGCATTTCCCTACTGTTTCTGATGCTATAAAAGGTTTTTGGCAATTTTCGCATATATTAGTACTTGCTTTAGCAATAACGGTGGAAGTATTCGTTGCTACCATATCAAGTGATACCGGCATTAAGTGCAGGCTCTTATGGAAGCATACATCAACACATAAATTGCACCCCGTGCATCTGCTATGGTTTAAAATTATTTCATTATCATCCTCACGGTATTCTAAAGCCCCGGTTGGGCATAATATAGTACAGGCTTTACAAAAATAACAGGGCTCTACTAAAGATGGTTGCTGTAATAAATGAAGCTCTTTGTCCGGCATTAATATTTTATCATAGGCACGTTTTTTTAAAATTTCAATACGGTCGATGGCTATATAATCAGTTACTTTTCTTATGGCTAGTTTATCTTTATCCTTAACATCTTCTTCAAGGTAACTTTGAATAACTACAGCCGGCACACTTTTGATTCCCTTAAATAGTGAACCGAATAAGGCGCGCCTATCAATATCAACTTCGCCTTCCTTTTTGGCTGGTTCCTTAACTTGACCCCTAACCTGTCTCTCCGTCGCAATTAATTCATTCACTAACGCGAATTCACCTATAAGGCCTTCTATCATTTCCATACGCTTAAGGTAGGTCTCCAGCCCTCCGGTAACCGGGCAGGCAGCACATTCTTCTTCACTATATATCATATAAATAGGAAAGCCATAAAGCCTCATTACTAGTAACATTTCCGGCGCTAAAGCGCCTAAACAGGGTAGCTTAATACACTTATCATCCACTGCAATATTGCGCCGGCAGCTGACATTTACTACCCCGGTATCATTATACATTTGCTCAATTTTGTTTAATATCACAATTATATTCGGCTCTTGTAATGATATAGCGCCCGTTGGACATACCGAGGCGCAAAGTCCACATTCAAGGCAATTATTAGCTAGGGAAACTTTTTGTCTTTCTATAATAATTCCCTGTCGGGGACATATATCTCGACACTTATTACATTTACTTAAAGGTGATCTAACCTTAGCGCATTGCTGATGTTTGACATTTATAGCCGACATTTTATCAGCAATATAATTAGCCATTTTTTCTAAATCAATCATTTATACCCACCACCTTGCCGGTAAAACTTAATTTTCGCCTAACTTATAACCTACACCCCATACGGTCTGTAAATACTTGGGCTTAGATGGATCAGCCTCTATCTTTTCCCGAATCTTTCTAATAAAAACCGCAATACTAGTTGATTCACCTACAAAATCTTCCCCCCAAACGTAAGTTATCAATTGTTCCCGGGAAAAAACTTCGCCGGGTTCAGAAGCTAAATAAGCTAATATTTTATATTCCTTAGGGGTTAAATCAAGGGTTTTGCCAGCCAATTTTACTTCCATGCGCTTAAAATAGATTTCCAAATCATCAATTTTATAACTATCCGCTACTTCCGAAAGCTGAGTTGATTTCGATTTCCTACTTTTACGGCGTAGCAAGGCCTCGATGCGCAGGGATAATTCTAAAGAAGAAAAAGGTTTAACCAGATAGTCATCGGCACCAGCTTTAAAACCAACACTTTTATCAACTATATCGCCTTTAGCCGAAAGAATAATAATGGGCACCCTACGTCCTTGCTCTCTTAATTTAGCACATACATCAAATCCGTTTAATTTAGGCATCATAACATCTAAAATTAGCAAATCAGGACGCTCCTGTTTAATGACATTCAAGGCTTCCACCCCATCTGCGGCATAACAAAACTCATATCCATCTTCAGTTACTATATGTTCTACTAATATGCGGATACTTTCTTCATCATCAGCTAACATAATCTTCATAAATATTGCGCCCCCTTCCGCCTGTGTAATAATAGTTAAATTAAACGGACTATTTCATCTATAATTGTATACTAATTTATTTAAAAAATGTAATAAAGGGGAGTAACACTATTATTTAGCTACTCCCCTTGCCCAATTTATTTACTTATGACAATCCAATTCCGGTAACGATCATAGCCGCATAGAATAAATAACGCCCAATGCCCTGACCGATAAATAGTAAGGTAGCACTAGCTAAAGTAAGACTGCCTACTGATGGGGATAGCTCGTCTTTAGCAATCCATACTACTAATATAGCACCTATTAATATAAATAGCCATTGGAGTACTCCTGCTGTAGATAAACTACTTAGTATGGTCAAGCTGCTTTGGGTAGCTGTACTGCTACTAACACTAAGGTTAATTAAGTTCGGTATTACTGCCGCTACTTGCATAACAATAGCAGCAGCCACTGCTATAGCAATAAGTTTTTTAAAGGCAGCCGCCTCCTGCAAACTAAGAAATAAGAAAATAATGCCGCCCATGGAAATAGTCGCAGCAAAAAACTCTATATAAGTGGTAGAGTTTTGCCAAAAGGGAACACTGGTATTAGTATAAATAGCTCCCATAAAAAAGATATCGACTAATCCAGCTATAGCCGCGAGGACTATAGTACCCGTTATGGCTCCTTTGTTTTCTGCTTTGAATAATAGTAATAAAACCGCTAAGACAACTAAGCCTACAAATATTGCGGTAAGCCATATTTCCCGACTAAGCCAAGAAGAACCAAATTGATATAAGGCCATAAATGCTTTCATTGGCTGTCCGAGGTGTAGTACTGAAGCTAGCATTCCTATTATTCCAAGCCCGGCTGCCGCTATAGTAGCGTTTTTATAGATCCCACTACTATTTATCAGTCTACCTATAGCTACGAATAGCATAATACCAATTGAAGCTTGTAAACTAGTTGAGAATATTGTTAAGGCAATGTGTTCCATTTATTACACCTCCATCTCTACAAATTTTGGATCTAAAGCACAGGCTTTAGGATTGATTAATACTGATGGACCAGTAATTTTAGGTGAAGGTAATATTGGTAGTGCATTTACTAAACCTTCCCCATATTCTTTTCTAAGCTCATCTAAATCACCAAAGTGTAAACAACGCATTAGACAAGCATCAACACATACTGGGTTTTGTCCAGCATTTCTAATATCTATACAAGAATCACATTTACCGATAATGTTTTTTTCCTCCAAGAATTGCGGCACGCTGTAAGGGCAATTCATTATGCAATATTGGCAACCTATGCATAAATCCCTGTCATGTTGTACAGTACCATCAGCGCCATAGTGCATGGCTCCAGTTGGGCATCCCTTAACACATTTGGCATCTGCACAATGGTTGCAGGCTGCGGAGTAATGATACATTTTTGGCTGCGGAAAAACTCCAGTTTGGAAAGTCTTTACTGTACGAAAGTTTACACCTACATCTATTCGATTTTTGTCTTTACAGGCTACTTGGCAAGTCCTGCAGCCGATACAGGCAGTAGAATCAAAATAAAATCCTAATTTTCCCATAATATGCTACTCTCCTTTCTTAGGCTTCTTTTGCTGCCGGTAATGGCTTCAAGTAATCAGGAACTAAGGGGGCTCCATTATATTTTTCAATATTGCAGATATGATTGTTGTAACCACTTACACCTGAGTTACTAGTCAAAGGTCCGCTAATAAAGCTATCGGAACCGCCTAGGTCGATTCCAAGTGTTTCATCAAAATCAATCCAAGAACCATGGGGTAATTCAACTACGCCCGGCATTACGAATTCCGATACATTAGCTTGGCGTAATGTTTTAGCAGTAGCCGAGGTGATTAATACCGTATCACCAGTCTTAATGCCTAGCTCCTCTGCATCATGTCGGCTAATAAATAAGGGGTTGATAAAGGCCTCCCTTAGCCAAGATAGATTATCTAGGCAAGAATGGGTACGTCTTGGATAATGGACATTATTAATTACATAA
>CAZYLY010000090.1:0-8124 GCA_964648825.1 uncultured Syntrophomonadaceae bacterium | reverse complement strand
GTCGTTTTCATTTGCGGCTCTCTTAATAATTACCGAAACAACGTGCACATTAACTGAAGCAACTTGAAGTCCGGTCATAGTTTCTACGGCTATTTTAACTTCTTTCTGTACATTTGCTGCCACTTCCGGTATAGGAAAACCATATTCTACAAGTATATATATTTCTATTTTAGTTTCTTCGCCTAGTACTTCAACCTTGATGCCTTTACCAAAGTTTTTTCTTCCTAATCTTTCTGCCAAGTCGGTTCCCCAACCTCCGCTCATAGCTGCTACACCTTCAACTTCGGATGCCGCTAAACCAGCAACTGTTGCCACAACCTCGTCAGCAATTCTTATCGCACCATATTCATTATTAATTTCAGGTTTTTGATCCATTATAGTCCACCTCCATTAAGTATTATATTTGGTATTGTATCATACATAGATATCCGCTTTCAAATAAAACTCCTAAATAATTGGTAAAAATTACTCCTGCATACGGCGTTGAATAAAGTTAGTATACACTTCTCCCCGCTTAAAAAATGCATTGTTTAACACCTTTAGATGAAAAGGAATAGTAGTTTTAATATTTTCTATAGTAAATTCATTAAGCGCCCTTTTCATGCGGCTAATCGCTTCATCCCTATCATTGCCCCATACGATAAGCTTAGCCACCATAGAATCATAATAAGGAGTAATAGTATAATCTTGATATACTACCGAATCAACCCTAACCCCTGGACCGCCGGGAATAACATATTTGCCTACTTTACCCGGGGAGGGGCAAAAGTCATTATCAGGATCTTCGGCATTTATACGGCACTCCATCGCCCAACCATTTATACTAATATCTTCCTGTTTAAACCTTAAGGGTTCACCAGCAGCAATTCTAATTTGTTCCTTAACTATATCTACATTAGTAATCATTTCCGTAACTGGATGTTCCACTTGTACCCTGGTATTCATCTCGATAAAATAATAATTTTTATGTTTATCCACTAAAAATTCAATAGTACCGGCACTATAATAATCAGCCACCCGGGCGGCATTAACTGCTACCTCACCCATTTCTTGACGAAGCTTCTCATCTACAAATGTAGAAGGGGCTTCTTCTAACAGCTTCTGATTACGCCTTTGAATAGAACAATCCCGTTCCCCCAAGTGAATAATATTACCGTGTTCATCGCCTAATATCTGGATTTCTATATGGCGTGGTTCTTCTACATACTTCTCGATATAAATTTCGTCATTACCAAAAGCCGTACTCGCTTCCATTTTCGCCATATCTAAAGCATCCTTAAGAGTAGCTTCATTGTGAGCTATTCTCATACCTCGGCCTCCGCCGCCAGCGGCTGCTTTTATCATCACTGGATAACCGATACTTTTAGCAATCGTCACCGCTTCTTTATAACTTTTAACTGCTCCGTCACTACCCGGAACTAAAGGTACCCCTGCTTTTTGCACTGTTTCCCGGGCTTTGACTTTATCTCCCATCATTTCAATTACTTCTGCTTTAGGTCCGATAAATTTTATCCGATTAGCCGCACACAAAGCAGCAAAAGCTGCATTTTCCGCTAAAAATCCATACCCAGGATGAATCGCTTCAGCTCCGGTTGTTTGAGCTGCGGCAATAATATTGGAGATATTAAGATAGCTTTGATTAGCGGGGGCGGCTCCTATACATATTGCTTCATCAGCTGCTTTAACATGCAAACTTTCCTTATCAGCAGTAGAGTACACAGCTACTGTTTTAATCCCCAACTCCTTACAGGCTCTTACAATTCTAAGGGCAATTTCGCCCCGGTTAGCTATTAAAATTTTAGAAAACAATTATCCACCACTCCTCTAGTCTTGCTCAATTAGGAATATAGCCTGACCATACTCAACTCCTTCGGCATTTTCAACTAGTATGTCTATAATGGTTCCAGCTACTTCAGCTTTAATCTCATTCATGAGCTTCATCGCCTCAACGATACATAAAGTCTGCCCTTTTTCTACGTGGTCACCAACTTTAACATAAGGAGCAGCATCAGGAGAAGAGGCTGAATAAAATGTACCTACCATCGGAGCTTGGACTTCAATTATATTTTCATTAATTTCCGGTTCTGCTATACGGTTGCTATCCTTTTTATTACCTGCCGGCTCAGTAGAGCTAAACCCGTTTTCCTTATTATCACTTACAGTTTTACGTAAACGTATTTTGAAGTCATCTTTTTGAATTTCCATTTCCCCTATATCAGTTCCATCTAACATAGTTATTAGTTCTCTTATATCCTCAATGTTCATTTGCTCATCCTCCTCGCGGCTTAATCTTTTCTTAGGTTTAGATGCAGTTTTATGATGCGTCTGTTTACTTTGCGCTGTTTCTTCTTGCACTCTTTCATAGTGAGAAGCTGCAGAAATACCCTCTGTTCCCAGCGAATCCCGATAGGCAAAATATTTTAAGGCTACTTGAGGGAATAATATATAAGTTAAAATATCTTCATCACTTTTAGCTAAATGAGCAATTTCTTGTTTACCTTTTTCCCAGCCTGGAGCCAGTAAATTAGCCGGTCTAACATCAATTACCTTTTCGTCTCCAATAATTTTAGCTTGTATTTCTGGATTTATCGGTGCGGGTGGTTTTCCATAATAACCCCTTACATAATCTTTTACCTCACCTGGAGACATTTTATACCTTTCACCCATTAAAACATTCAAAACTGCTTGAATACCGATAATCTGACTAGTAGGCGTAACTAAAGGCGGATAACCCATATCAGCCCTTACCTTGGGAATTTCCTGTAATACCTCTTCCATACGGTGCGAAGCATTTTGCTCCTCTAATTGGGAGAATAAGTTAGAAATCATCCCTCCCGGTACTTGATGTTCAAATACTTTCATATCAGCAATTCTGGTTACTCCCCGTTCAAAGCCTTTATGTTTTCTAATTATTTCGAAATGGTTAGCCACTTCAAATAAGTCATGTAACTTAAGCCCCGTATCTCTTTGGGAATCCTGCAAAGCTCTTACAATAGTTTCTACAGGCGGCTGTGATGAGCCGAATGCCATGGGCACAGTAGCTGTATCAATCACATCAACTCCCGCTTCCGTTGCTTTTAATAAGGCTGCAATAGCTAATCCCCCTATATAATGGGTATGAAGTTGGACTGGAAGCCCTACCTTTTCCTTTAGTAAAGATACTAGTTCATAAGCAGCATAAGGTGATAATAATCCTGCCATATCTTTAATGCAGATAGAATCAGCACCCATCTCTTTAAGGCTTAATGCTGTATTAACAAAATGCTCCAGGGTATGAACGGGGCTTATAGTATAAACTACACAAGCTTGGGCATGTTTACCCGTTCTTTTTATTGCTTTCATCGATGTTTCAAGATTACGAATATCATTAAGCGCATCGAAAACTCTGAATATATCGATACCGTTTTCAGCCGCCTTATCGATAAACTTTTCTACTACATCATCTGGATAATGAGTATAACCTACTATAGATTGTCCCCTTAACAACATTTGCAGATCAGTTTTTTGGATATGTTTACGTACTATTCTTAATCTATCCCAGGGGTCTTCATTTAGATAGCGAATACATACATCAAATGTGGCCCCACCCCATACTTCTACGGAATGATACCCAATATTATCTATTTGTTCTAAAATCGGCAACATATCTTCGGTTGTCATTCTGGTTGCCCATAAACTTTGATGAGCATCTCTTAAACTTGTATCCGTTATTTTAACTCTTTTCATGTATAGCCCTCCTCACTGTGCGGCAAACCTATTTAAAACGTTTCCCCTAATCCATACATATATAAATAGACTCAGGCACATGGCCTGAGCATAATACCATATTTATATTATTATAAAAATAAAGTGTCTATATTTCAATGATTTATCGCTATGTATACAAAAGTACATGCTTTTTATTTAGGTTTTCTAACAATAATTGTCATTTTGTCCGGGCTTAAGTTAACTGCCTTACTAACTATTTGGTGTAATTCGTTTTCTGTATCTATAGTAAGGTGTTCTGATTGTATCACAATAGTTGCAGTTTGTGCTTGAAGAATTACAACACAATCAGAAAAACCTGCAGATTTCACTAAACTTTCGGCTTGCATTTCCTTTTCCATATCAACTGTAATTTCTACTATACGCATAGATGCAGCTGTTTTAGCCTTTTCGTCATGGGTATTATGGGTAATCACATCTTTTAATAATTCTAACTGTTTACCTCTTAACCTTTCCCTTTCCATCCGATATTCAGCAAAAAAATCATTACTTGTATCAGCTTTAGCTATTATTTTATTTACATCTAAATTTTCAGCAATATCGTCGGCAATAACTAATTCGGCTGCTTGGGGATGGTGAGTAAATATAATGTTTTTAGCAGCAGCGACTAAGCCTATGGTTAGAAAAAAGGCGCAGATCAGAATAACAACTCTTTTTTTATTTATAATTATCATTATAAATCTCCTTTCCGCGGCATTACCGTCACTTTATGAGAAGAAATATTTAACAAAGTAGTCGTGGCATTAAGCAGCTTTTCAGCTATACTTGGATTTTTAGCTCCCTCGGCAACTATTAATACTCCCAGGATTTCAGGTTGCTTTTCTTCTATTAACAAGGGGGCTCCAGAAGAAACAGCTAAGTCCCGAGTAATACTATGTTCAGTAGTATTTTTTTTAACCCCTCGGTTATCTGCTTCTTCAGTATCTCTAGTTTCCTCCCTCATATTGCTTGCATAAGTTTTTATTCCTTCGGAAGATAAGCTTATACTAGCACTCACTTGTCCAGCCCCATCTATCTGCCCTAAAATAGCTTCTAATTCGCTGGTAATACTATCCTTTACACTAGAAGCTGCGGGGGTAAGATTAGAAATATTATCATGAACCGTATTATCCGCAACTTTTGTACTCGGCCATATTAGGGCTAATAAACCTAATGAAATAATAATTACTAATAAATATTTTACCTTATTATTATCTAACCCCCATTTTTTGCCTTTATCATCCTTGGAATCTTTTCTCATCCATTCTTCTATCATTTTCTAACCCCCTTCAAATTCTACTTTTATTTGGGTTCCCTCTAAGCCATACATATTAGTTACTACATATAATAATTTTTCTATAATTGCTTCCCGTTCTTCCGGGTTATATTTATTCTCTTGATTGGAAAAAGCCCCTATTTTGCCATCATCATCCTGAACTACAGTAACCGAAGGCCTAACTAGAATATGTAAATTTAAGACTTCCCCTTTTTCAGATATTTCTGCTTTAGTTTCAACTTCCTGTATGCCTGGGACTAACATAGCGACAGCACTTATTTGCCCTTCCATTTTTTGTTTATAGATATCCTCACCTTGTTCCAATATTTGATTATTGATCTTTGCCCCCGATTTTAATATTTCTTCATCCAGAGGATGAGTTTCTGTATGTGACCATAAATCAATTTGCAAATTTTTATTACTATATAAAAAACTTAAAGTCGGATTTAATATAGAAATTAAAATAAATAAACCTATAGCAAATCTTACAAAAGGCTTAATAGTTCCTTCTGGTAATAATAATTCTAAAAAACTGGCTAATATAATAATTACTAAAACATTCCTTACTATCTCAGTTAAAACTCCTATAGTAGTCCACCACCGTTTCTAACGCATCATGACCAAACCATTAGACATCCCTGCGACAATAGCAATCATGATAAAAAACATTAACCCTACGGCTGCAACTGCGGCAAACATTAAGAATAAATGGGCACTCATGGTTTCCAAAATTGCTGCAGTACGTGCATCCCCTAAAGGTTCCGCAATAGCCGCCGTAATTTTATAGATTAAAGCGATTGCTCCGATTTTTAATAAAGGAAAAATAACAATGCCTAATACAATTAATACTCCCAAAATCCCTAAAGCTTGTTTTAACATCACCACATAACCAGCTGCTACCTCGATAGTATCGGAAAACATCTTCCCTACTACTGGTATGGCATTATCCGTTACAAACTTGGTAGTCCTTAAAGCTACCTTATCTAAAACGGAAGCATACAGCGCTCTTAAGGTAACAATACCTACAAAAATAGTTAAGAAAAAACCTAAACTAATTTGTGCCATTTGCCCAAAGAATTTGGCTAACCTTTCCACTTTAATAGTTTCGGACATATGGTTTACCATACTTAAAATAGCCGACATAATTATCAAAGGAAAAACTATATTCTTAATCGCATTAGCAAAAGCAGTAGCAGTTGTCATCAATACCGGAAATAACATTACCGAAGCATTAATGTTACCAAGCCCCGCTACTAAAACCATCATTTGGGGCAACATTCCTAACATAAAGGCCGTCATAGTATCGATAGTGTTTTGCCCAATAGCCAAAACTATTTTAAAAGAGCCCAAAGCAATCGCACATAAGGCCAAAAAGCAAACTAGATATGATATTTTACCGATATTAGAGGAAAAAGCAGTTTGTAAATTAATTAATAATGCAGCGATGACGGATAAAATTAATATTTTACCTAACAAACTGGAGTTAGCTATTATTTCTTTAAATAAAAAGTTTAGAATATTAGTCCCTACTTCTCCGATATTAAATTGCCAATCCCCCTTAATAAAATCTACTAACCACTCCTTAACTGTTTTATGTTTTAGATAGTCATTAATCTCACCATCAATATTATTTTTAAATTCATCCAAGGAATTAATATCTAAATTCGCAATAGTATCTTGCCAGGAAAAAGCTGTTTCCGCTTCTTCGGCTTGCACATTTAAGTTCAGTAAAAAGATAAAAATTACTACCAAGCTTATAAAAATTAAGTGTCTTAGGGGTACTAGCCTTATTTTTTTAATGTTTAGCATTAGTAAATACACCCCACTAGTTTTCTATCCCGGCATTAAATCCATAAGTGATTCTAAAATTGCTACCATAATAGGTAAGGCTAAGACCGCAATTATTATTTTCGAGGCAAATTCTACTTTTTTTGCTACGGCCTGTTCGCCAGCATCACTGCAAATTGCTGCGGCGAATTCACCTAAATAAGCAACACCTAATATTTTTAAAATGGTAGCTAAGAAAAAGTAATTAATCTCCGCTCTCCTAGTCAATTCCTTCATTACATTGACTATCGACCCCATCTTGCCCATTAAAAAAGTAAAAATAATTACGCTAAACACTATACTTAGCACTACTGCCATAACTGGTTTTTCTTGTCTAAGAATTAGTAATAGTATGGTCGTGACCAAAGCTAGTCCTACTATTTGCGCAATTTCCATCAGCCAAGCACCCCTTTTAGCTGCAAATTTTCTGCGAGGAAGTTTATAGGTTAAAAACCGACCTTACTACCGTAAAAAGCTGATTCATTAACTGCACCACAATGATTAAAACTACTACTACCCCAGCTAGAGTTAACATTTCCGCTTGTTCTTCCTTTTTAGCTTGTTTTAAAACTATAGATAAAACTGAGATTAATATACCAATACCTGCGATACGGAAAATAATATCAATATCCATGCAAACACCCTCTTTTTAATGCTTAATTTTTAATTCTTGATTCTTAATTTATAATTCCAAATTAGACTAAAAGGATTACGATTACTGCACCAAGGATGAATCCCCCGTAAGTCCAGAGTTTTTGACCGGAAGCTACTTCTTCTTGTGCCTTTTCCTCTTGGATTTTCAATTCTTCTTGAATAAAGGTTAAAAACTTTCTTTGTTCATAAACATCGGAAGCTCCTAATTGACCAGCAGCTGTTAAAATCAGTTCAATATCATCCGCCATGTCATGGCCAGCCAATCGCCAAAGCTCACGCTTGCAACTATTACCGCTTTACTCCAAGCTTCATTGGCAGTCACCCCATCCTTTGCAGATAAGAGTATCGCACATTCTTTAAAAATACGGTTAATTGGTTTAGAGCTAAACTTATAAGTCCTTTCCATAGCCCTAGTTAAGGGGGTATGATTATAAGCAATTTCTTTTTCTAAAAAGCCGAGGGCTAATCTAATATTTTGCAGCTCCTTAACCCGTTTCGATATCCTACCGGCACCTAAAAGCCCCCAGGCTCCAAAGCCTGAAATTACAAGCGTTATACCTAAAAGTTTAAACACCATTATCTTTATCCCACCTAACTATATCTTCAATCGTTCCCGGTCCTTG
>CAZYLY010000089.1:0-8317 GCA_964648825.1 uncultured Syntrophomonadaceae bacterium | reverse complement strand
TGGATGAGCCAACTGAAAACGACCTGGTTCAAGAAGTAGCAGGACTAAAATTTGTCGTTAGTAAAATGTTACATCAAATTTATCAAGGATTTACTATTGAATCCGTTAAAGCTGGTAACCAAACAATGCTTAGAATAACACCCTCCATTCCAGATGAAGGTGGAGGATGTTCTAGCTGCACTACTTGCGGATAAGAGAATCTTATAAAAGTCGCCGTTTTAATTAATCGGCGACTTTTTTGAATATTATCCTTCCAATACCATACGGGTTAATTCTATCGGTGATACCTGCTTACCATTATGAAAAGCACGCATATTAGCTCCCGATATTTCATCAATTAATACTATATCTTGCCTATCGCCAACCCGCCCGAACTCAAACTTAATATCATATAATTCAATATCTTTTTTAGCTAATTCTTCACGAACAATAGCGGCAATTTTCTGGGTAAGTTTTTTTAATATTAAGTAGTCTGTTTTACTTAATATTCCCAGCATTTCAAGTGCATCATCAGTAATAGGAGGGTCTTGCCGTTCATCGTCTTTTAAAGTAACTTCTACAAAACTATCTAAGGGCTGCTCTGCTTCCACATAAAGTCCATAACGGCGTAAAAAACTGCCTACGGCTCTATACCGGCAGATTACCTCCAGACCTTTCCCTAACACTGTTGCCGGTTTAACCGTCATAGTAGCAGCTTGGGTATCGGCATCTATATAATGGGTAGGAATACCATTTTGATGTAAGATTTCAAAAAAGTATTTAGTTAACCTGAGCCCGGCTTGTCCTGCACCTTCAATAGTTAACCCCACTGTATTAGCCCCTGGGTCAAAAACCCCATTTTCCCCAGTAGCATCATCTTTAAATTGCAGTAAATAATTGCCGTCATTAAGCTTGAAAACATCTTTAGTTTTACCTTTATAAATTAACTCCATAAATAAAATCCTTTCCATATGATTATTTTTGATCTAAATCACTTAACATAAAATTAGGTAAGTTAAATGCAGATAAGAAAACATCCTGGTTTATGTATGAGGTGTTATTAACCAGCTTTTCCAGATTAGCTTCTAAAGGATGATATTTAAAAGATGCCAGAGTAAAACTCCACATTCCCCCAGGGTAGCTTGGTACTACTGCATGATAAGTTTTTACAATAGGGAAATGCTTTTGTAATCTAGTTCTAGTCTGTTTTAAAATATCCTTATTAAATATAGGTGATTGGCTCTGACATACCATTACCCCATCCTCTTTTAAAGAGTTTTTTAAATCTATATAAAAGCTTTCGGAAAAAAGAACTTCGGCAGGTCCAATTGGGTCAGATGAATCAACTATAGCTATATCATAAAGCTTTTGTTTATCTTGCACAAACTTTACTCCATCTTCATATAAAAAGTTAATTCTTTTATCATTGGCAGCGTTTCCAGAGATTTTAGTTAGGTTTTTCATACATTCTTCCGCCACTATCTCATCTATTTCTACCATGTCAATGGCTTTTATTTCACTATATTTAGTTAGTTCATTAGCTACGCCACAATCTCCCCCGCCAATAATTAAAACCCTTTCCGGATTAGGATGGGTAACCACCGGCACGTGAGAAATCATTTCATTATAAATAAAACCATCTAATTCAGTCGTTTGCATAACCCCGTCCAGAACCAGACAACGCCCAAAATCATAGGTATCAATAATATTTACTTGTTGAAATGGTGATTGCTTAGTAGAAATAATATCTTTTACCCGGTAATACAATTTCATATTATCCCTATCATCTTCCACTAACCATATTATGTCATTAATCTGTTCAAAATATTTGGGTAGATTATTATTCATTATTTTAAACCTCACCGCTTACATCAGGTGAGATTTCCACCACCTTTCTTTCTCACTAATAATAGAGTTATTATACACTATTTTTTATACATTTTTTGCATACAACTAATTGTTTAATATTATTTCATATATGATAATCATCTTTTAATGAAATTAAAGAAGGAAAAGCGCTTTTACTGCCGAATTTCTAATAGAATTGTATATTTTATTATTAGATATTATGGAAGGGAATGTTATCAATGAAAAGAACAGTAAAATTAATGTTAAGTGCCATTCTAATGTTCGGGTTAATATTTACCGCCGTAGGATGCAACCAATCAGAACAACCTGGCAACAACGGTCAGAAAGATGCCAATAAACCAGCGGCTGTATTCAAAGTAGGTTTAGAATGCGGATACCCGCCTTTTAACTGGACACAATTAGATGATAGTAATGGTGCAGTTCCGATTCAAGGCACCAAAGAGTTTGCCGGCGGCTACGATGTAGAAATAGCTAAACTGATTGCCGAAGGATTAGGCAGAGATTTAGTTATTGTTAAAACTTCTTGGGATGGACTAGTGCCATCGGTACAGTCTAATACTATTGATGCTATTATTGCTGGGATGTCCCCCACTGCGGATAGAAAACTAACTATAGATTTTAGTGACAATTACTATAAATCTGATTTAGTAATGGTAGTTAAAAAAGGTTCCCCATATGAAGGGGCTGCAAGTATTCAAGATTTTTCCGGTGCCAATATAACCGCCCAATTAAATACTTTCCATTATACAGTTATCGAACAAATTAAAGGTGTGAATAAAAAACAAGCGATGGAAGATTTTCCTGCTATGCGGGTAGCATTAGAAGCTGGTATTATAGATGGGTACGTATCAGAACGTCCTGAAGGTGTATCCGCATCAGCTGCTAACAAGAACTTTGTTATGGTAGAATTTACTGAAGGTCAAGGATTCGAAGCATCAGATGATGATGTAGCTATTGCAGTAGGACTTAAAAAAGGCAATCCTGACCAAGAACAGATCAACCAAGTATTAGCAGGTATCTCAGAAGATGCTCGAAAAGCTTTAATGGATGAGGCTATTAAAAATCAACCATCATCAATAGAAGAATAATTTTGCGCCACAAGAGGAGTTGAGTTATAGCAATGTCTGCAGATGCTTCATTTTTTGCATGGGTTTCATTTATATGGCAACAAACTGGCCCCTTTTTTTAAGAGGGGCTGGTAATACTTTATATATTGCCCTTACCGGTACTATTATAGGATTTGCCATCGGTATTATTATAGGGGTTATTCGCACTATTCCTATAGAGCATAATACTAACTTGTTAAAAAGAATATTCTTAAAAATAGTCGATTTTATACTTCTAGCTTATATTGAAGTTTTCCGTGGTACCCCTATGATGGTACAAGCAATGGTTCTTTTTTACGGTACCGCTATGGTCTTTGGTGTCCACCTGCCTTTAATTGCTGCAGGTATTTTTATTGTTTCTATTAATACCGGTGCCTATATGGCTGAAATAGTTAGAGGGGGTATTCTCTCCATAGATAAGGGGCAATTTGAAGCAGCTCATGCTATAGGTATGACACATTCGCAGACTATGACTAGCATAATATTACCCCAGGCTATTCGTAATATTTTACCTGCTACTAGTAATGAATTTGTCATTAATATAAAAGATACGGCGGTTTTAAGTATTATATCTATATCAGAACTTTTCTTTATGTCTAAATCAGCAGCAGGAGCTAACTTTCGTTATTTTGAAACCTTCTTAATAACTTGTATAGTATACTTTATTATGACTTTTACTGTAACCCGAATATTAAGGTGGCTAGAAATCAAATTAGACGGTCCCTCCGTTTATACTATTCATGGCTCACAATCCGTTCCCGAAGCACAATTTCGCATAGTAGACGGAGGTGGTAAGCTGCATGGATAAGATTATAGAAGTTCATCATTTAAGTAAAAAGTTCGGAGCTAACGAAGTTTTAAGAGATATTAATTTTTCGGTTAGTAAAGGTGAGGTTGTCTGTATTATAGGAGCAAGCGGTTCGGGTAAATCCACATTATTAAGGTGCCTTAATCTATTAGAACACCCTACTAGCGGAAAAATATTATATCACGGACAAAATATTTTAGAACATAATATGACTACTGCAGTTTATCGAGCTAAAATGGGTATGGTTTTCCAACAATTTAACTTATTTAATAATCTAACCGTTTTGGATAATTGTGTAGTGGGACAAGTAAAAGTGTTAAAAAAAGATAAAGAAGCAGCAAAAAAGACTGCTATGGAATACTTGGAATTAGTAGGTATGGCACAATTTATAAATGCTAAGCCCAACCAGATTTCCGGGGGGCAGAAGCAGCGGGTGGCAATAGCAAGGGCTTTATCTATGGAACCGGAAGCATTATTATTTGATGAACCGACTAGCGCCCTGGATCCCGAAATGGTAGGTGAAGTGCTCAAGGTTATGAAAACTTTAGCCGGCAGTGGGCTAACTATGCTAGTAGTTACCCATGAAATGGGCTTTGCCCGCGATGTTTCTAATCGGGTAGTCTTTATGGACGAAGGAGTTATTGCCGAGGAAAATACACCCGAAGTAATTTTTAATAACCCTAGAAATGAACGGACCAGGACTTTCTTAAAAAGGATACTGGAAAACTAACATTATTAGATGAACCAAGGCCTGCTAATAAACTTTAGCAGGCTTTATCTATATCTAAACATTTATTTCGTAATATACTTCTTCCCACTTATCTGGTTGATGATTTATGAAAGTGCGCTCCCAAAATTTCATATTATTATCATGAGTAACCAAGATTACCGTAGACACCCTGGTCCCATAATTGGAGCTGGTAACAAATGAAGGGGCTAACATTCTTTCCATTTCTAAACTAACACCAGTATTAGGCAAATCCTTATCTTCCGCCATTTCTTGGTCAGCCATCATAGTAAATAATGATTCGACATTAACTGTCTTTTCTTCCAACGTATTAGTGAGGTTTTTAATCCCTTTTTCTACTTTAGGCCAAGGGTCATTAAGTAAAGCATTACTTAACCCATGTACCCCGGGCGGGACTTCCCGAATTAACTCTTCCCGGTTAGAATAATAAAATAGCGCTTCTAAGTCCCCAACTAACAAATTAAACCCATTATATTTTGTTCCGCCTGCATCTATATTAGCTAAATAATCTTGCGGTTTTAAAGTGCTGTTTAGATATTGATGGACTAAGTGACCGCGGGAAGGTGCTGCTTCCTTATGATTGGCCGGATCCCTATAATTAGTTAAGGCAGCAAAACGCCCTTTAGTTGTAATTCCCATCCAGGTACCACCTTCGGATAAATCTCGTCCCGCAATTATGTGGGGATTATCTTGCCAATAAGCAGCCGGTAAAGTAGGCCGTTCGTAAAATTCATCCCGATTAGCAGCAACTACTAATTTGTATTGCGGATGATATTGGTGGGCAAATATTATTAAACACATAACAGTTCCCCTTTTCAAGTTATCTTAAATATATTAATTTGGTGCAAACTTCATCATAATTTGTTCCGCAGTTTTAACTCCATCAACTGCCGAAGACATAATACCTCCGGCATAACCGGCTCCTTCCCCTATAGGAAATAAACCGCTAATATTAGCCTCTCGTTCCTCATTGCGGATAATCCTTACTGGAGAGGAACTTCTGGTTTCAACTCCGGTTAAAATGCTATCCGCCCTGGCAAAGCCTTTTATTTTACGGTCAAAATATACTACCGCCTCTTTTAGAGTATTAATAACGTAACTAGGCAAGCAATCTTTTAATTCAGCAAACACAACTCCCGGCTCATAAGTAGGAGCTACACTTCCCCACTCGGTACTAGGTTTATCCGCTAGAAAATCACCGGTTAATTGTACCGGTGCCAAATATTTACCGCCGCCGATTTGATAAGCTAAGTGCTCCCATTTCCGCTGAAATTCAATCCCCGCTAAAGGGTGATTGCTGCCATAATCTTCGGGTTTTACCCCAACCAGCAGAGCTGCATTAGCATTATTAGCATCCCTTTTCGATTCACTCATACCATTCGTGACCAGATGTTTTTCCTCCGAAGCGGCCGCCACCACATACCCGCCCGGACACATACAAAAAGTATAAGCCGATCTGCCATTATTAGAATGATAAGCTAATTTATAATCAGCCGCACCTAGAGCCGGATGAGCATAATACTCCCCGTATTGAGCTTTATTAATTAACTCTTGAGGATGTTCAATTCTTACCCCCAGAGAAAAAGGCTTCTGATTCATAGCTACTCCCCGGCGGTGTAAGACTTCATATGTATCCCTGGCACTATGACCTATCGCGAGTAGAATTACATCCGAGTTAATTTCCTCATAACCATTAATTATAACTCCATTAATCTTACCGTTTTTTATAATAATATCAGTTACTAGCGTTCTAAATTTCACTTCTCCGCCATAGGAGATAATTTCATTCCTTATGTTTTTCACAACATTTTTGAGTATGTCAGTTCCAACATGGGGTTTACTTTTATATAATATTTCTGGCGGTGCTCCGGCTTTTACAAATTCTTCTAAAATAAGATGACACCTTTTATCATTAATAAGGGTGGTCAGCTTACCATCGGAAAAAGTTCCGGCCCCCCCTTCGCCAAATTGCACATTACTTTCACTATCTAAAATCCCTTGTTTCCAGAATTCTTCCACCTTAACAGTTCTAGTATCCACATCATCTCCCCGTTCTAATAGGAGAGGTTTATAACCATGCTTGGCTAATATAAGCCCGGCAAATAATCCCGCCGGCCCCATACCAATTATTACCGGCCGGGAATACATCAATTTACTTCCTGAAGGTATATTTACCCATGGTGAAGCAGATTCATCAATTATTGTATTTTCATTTTGCATCATAACCTCTAAAGTATAGACAAAGAATATTTCCGCTTTTTTTCTAGCATCAATAGATTTCTTTAATATCTTATAATTAATCTTATCGCTGGAATCTATTTTGAATTTTCTTCTAATAGCCAAGGTTAAAGCTTGTCTTTCCATATTCTCATCAAGCACTTTATTAATTTCTATTTTAATATCAACCAGCCTAACCATATAAGCCTCCCAAGTAATTATAAAGCCGCATTTTGTCCGGCAACATATCCAGATGACCAAGCCCACTGCAGATTAAAGCCCCCACATTGCCCGTCTATATCCAGTATTTCCCCGGCAAAAAATAAGTTCTCCACTAATTTTGATTCCATAGTATCAGCATGTACTTCTGCAGTATCTACACCGCCCGCCGTTACCTGCGCACTAGTCCAGCCCTTAGTGCCCCTGATTTTAAATAGCCAACCCGTCATAATATTAGCTATAGCTTCAATATCTTGAGCAGATAAAGAAACTGCCGGCAGCTTAATATCCTTAAAACCAGCTTCATTTAAAACTACCGGTATTAAGCGTTTATTAATAAGCCCTATTAGGCTAAAATCAAGAGGTTTATGCGGATTTAACTCTATGCGCTTATTAATTAATTGAACTACTTCCAGGTTAGACATTGAATCCAGTATATTAATTTTCAAAAAAGGTGTTCGTCCCTCATTTAAAAATTCGCCCGCTAACCTGCTAAGTTGTAATATAGGGGGTCCAGATACACCGTAATTAGCAAACAGAATATCTCCCCGCTCCATAGCAATAGCTTTATTATCTATAATTAATTCGGCAGTTCCTATTAATTTAACTCCTTCTATGCGTTTAAAAAAAGTACCTTCTAACATGATTTGAACTAAAGAAGGAAAAACCTCCGTAATATTATGTCCTAACTTTAGCGCTAAATCATAACCATTACCGTCAGAACCACTACTCGGCATAGCCTTGCCTCCAGTAGTAATTATAACTTTATCACTGGTATAGCTTGTTCCGTTATCTAATTCTATTATAAACTCATTGTTTTTCTTCCCAACCTTTTTCACATAAGCGTCGCAAACAACATTAACTCCTATATCCTTTAACTCATACAAAAACACATCTAAGAAACTAGATGCCTGTTCAGACCGGGGAAAAACCTTCCCGCCTTCTTCTACTTTAGGCACTATGCCTAATTTTTCGAAAAAGCTTATAGTATCATGAGCGCTGAAATTAGTTAAGGCTTGGTTAGTAAAATAGGGATGCTTCCCGTAAAAGTGCGCAGTATTAGTATTTATATTAGTATAATTGCACCTGCCATTACCAGTAGCCAGAATTTTTTTGCCTATACGTGAATTTCTTTCTAGTATAGTTACTTGGGCACCTAATCTTCTGGCGGTAATAGCTGCTACTATTCCAGCCGCACCGCCGCCTATTACAATAATCTGTTGCTTATTATTAGCCATAAATTTTACCCCTTGGGTTATTTCCTGTTAGGATTGCGAGGAAACCAGCCCTTCTCCACCCGTTCTTCCTGCTCGAAAATTTCAATAATTGACCACAGACTAGCAAAACCGGTTACACCTAATAAGGCACTAA
>CAZYLY010000088.1:0-8376 GCA_964648825.1 uncultured Syntrophomonadaceae bacterium | reverse complement strand
AAATCACCGCCTAGAATTTTAAACATTTTTATTTCCGCTGCAGTTTCAAAGCGAGGGCCTTCGGAACATACATAAACACCGCCATTATGCAGAGTTTTGTTCAGCTCCTTGGCTACCTTTTCCACTGCATACCTAATCCGGGGGCAATAGGGAACCGTCATGTCACAATGAACTACACCTGCTTCCCCACCTTCAAAAAATGTATGTTTTCTTACCTTAGTAAAATCTAAAAATTGGTCAGCTAAAACAAAATCACCCGGCTCTAAGTCGTAATTTAACGAACCAACGGCGGCCGTAGCCATAATATTTTGCACCCCTAATTTTTTTAATGCCATAATATTAGCCCGATAGTTAATCAAGTGCGGGGGAACACTATGACTAGAGCCGTGACGAGGAATGAAGGCTACCTCATGTCCTTCGAATTTTCCCACCATTACCTTAACTTCACCATATATTGTATCTTGTACTATTTCTTTAATATCATCTAAAAGCTCGGGGTCATAAACCCCAGTTCCACCTATAATCGCAGTTTTAATCAATGTAATTCCTCCTTATCCAAATAAAGCTTCTGTAAAATCTTCTGCTGAAAAGTCTCTTAAATCCTCCATTCCTTCCCCAATACCTACTAGCTTCACTGGTATATCTAATTCTTTAGCTACAGCTAATACTATACCGCCTTTGGCTGTACCATCTAGCTTAGTTAAAATAATTCCGCTAACCGATGTAGCTTCTTTAAATATTCTTGCTTGGCTAATGGCATTTTGACCGGTAGTAGCATCTACTACTAATAGTACTTCATGGGGGGCTGCGGGGATTTCCCGTTCAATAATGTTTCTCACTTTACCGATTTCTTTCATTAGGTTAGTCTTATTTTGCAGTCTGCCGGCCGTATCAATAATTATTACATCACATTGGCGGGCTTTAGCTGCATTTAAGGCATCATAAACTACCGCGCCTGGGTCTGAACCTTCCTGATGTTTTATTAATTCAACTCCTACCCGGTCGGCCCATATCTGTAATTGGTCTATAGCTGCAGCTCTAAAAGTATCCCCCGCCGCTAATAGAACTTTCTTATTTTCATTTTTATATCTATGGGCCATTTTAGCTATAGAAGTGGTCTTACCAGCTCCATTAACCCCTACTACTAGGATAACCGTAGGGGAGGCGGAAATATTAATAGCGGCATCATAATTTTGCAGAAGATTACTAATTTCCGCCTTTATTAAGTCCATTACTTGTTCGGAAGTTTCCATTTTACGCTTCTTAGCCGCTTTTTTAATATTATCTACTAATTCTAAGGAGGTATTAACCCCTACATCGGCCTGGATTAATATTTCCTCCAATTCTTCCCAAAAATCATCATCTAATTCCTTATTACTTTTCACTAAATTTACAATTTTATCACTAATATTAGCCCGGGTTTTACTTAGACCCTTTTTCAACTTTTCAAAAAAACCCTTTTTATTTTCCGGTTCGGGAGTTATAACTTCTTCATTAGTGGTATTATCAACTTCTTCGGTATCTTCAGCCATTTCTGCAGTTTCCAGCACTGCTTCAGCTTCAATTTCTTCCTCGGCTATAATTTCATTTACAGCTGCGGGTGCTTCTTTTTCTCCTTTTTTCTTACCTTTAATCTTATTAAATAAAGCCATTCTATCCCTTCCTTATTTATAAATATTAACCAGCTAAACCTTCTGCTTCATCGAGGTTAAGGGTCAAAACTGCTGATATCCCTTCTTGAGGCATAGTAATTCCATATATATTTTGTCCACATTCGATAGTAGCCTGACGGTGGGTTATGATAATAAACTGAATATCAGCTGCCATTCTTTTTAGAAAATCAGTAAACCTAGCTAGATTAGCCTCATCTAAAGCCGCATCTATTTCATCTAACAGACAAAAAGGGGCGGGGCGTAATCTTAATAAACCGAAAATAAAGGCGATACAAGTTAAGGCTCGTTCCCCTCCCGATAATAGAGTTAGTGATTGTAGTTTTTTGCCCGGCATTTTCACTTGAATATTAACCCCTGCCTCTAGGCGTTCTTCCGCATCATCTAAGGTTAAAAAGGCTTCCCCCCCGCCGAATATCTCCGCAAAAGTCTTTTTAAAGCTTTCACTAGCTAAGAGGAAAAATTGGCTGAAGTTTTTCACCATAATTTTTTCCGTTTCAGCCAAAAGCGTTTCCAATGATTCCTTCGCTTTGGTCAAATCTTCAAACTGAGCAGTTAGAAACACTACCCGGTTAGTAAGCTCTTCATATTCTTCGATAGCACCGATATCAACAGGTCCTATTTCATTAATTTCATTTTGCAGCCAGGTTAAATTATTTTTTAACTGGCGCACTTCACTAGTATTTAAAGATGTTTCTATATTATCTGGTAGTTCAGTATGAAATGTATCCCGCCATTTTTGTTCTAAACCGGCTAGTTCAGTCTCTAAACGGGTTAATACAATTTCATTCCTATGCATAGTTGTCTCTATTTCAGTTAGCCTATCTTTTAAAGGTTTAAGCATACTTTTAACCTTATCCAAGTCGTCTATTTGTAATTTTTCTTCATTTTGTTTTTGACTTATAGCTATTTTTATATTATTAGCTAAAGTAATTTGTTCCCGGCTAACTTTTTTTAATTCCTCAACATGCAGCTGTTCCTGTTCTACTTCGTGGTTTAATGAAGTTATTGTTTGTTTCGCCTCTTGCAGAGATTCTGCGTAAGAATTTTTCACTTGCACAAACTGCTCCACACTATGCTTAATACTTATTAGTTCTTTATTTTTAGTACTAATATAATCTTGATAAGAAGATAACCTTTCTTGTCCGACTTCATAATCACGCCGTTTTTGCTCGATTTCATTTCTTAGTCTTTCTAGTTCCTTAGAGACCTTATCACTAGCAGCTTGTAACTCGGTTAGATTTTCTTGTTCCTGAACGATAATTTTATCTAATGCAATAATTTCCTGTCCCATTTTTTCCACATTGATTAATAATTCATCCCTTTGAGTTACACTAGCTTCAATTTCATTAGTTACTAGATCCATTTGTTCAAGAATTAAATCATACTTAAATTTTTTCTCCGCCACCACTTGCTTCGTTTGATTAATACTAGTGTCTAGCTTCGTTAACTCTGCCTGTAATTCTGTTTTATAATTCATACTGGTTTGTAGTTTATTTCTAGTTTCTTGATTTAACTGATTAAGTCGTTTTTCTTCATTTTTACGTTTAAGGGGACTATATTGGTTACTTATCTTGCTTATTCCCCCGGTCATAGCCCCGCTAGTATTAATAATTTCTCCTTCTAAGGTAACTATTCGCAAAGGCAGATTATCTTTTTTAAATAATCTAATACCCGTATTCATATCTTGCACAATTAATACTCGTCCTAATAAATATTCAATAGCCTTCGCAAATTCCGGCTCATAATCAACTAACTGTGAGGCTAGTCCTAATACCCCCGCTTCCATTTTAAGCTTTCTAATTAAAACTTCCGGCAAAGGGTTTGTTTTTAGCATATCTAAAGGTAATAAGGTAGCCCGCCCGGCTCGTTCATTTTTTAGAAAATTAATAATCGTCTGAGCCGACTTGGCATTATCCACGATAATATTTTCTAAGCCCCGGCCAATCGCTGTTTCCATGGCTACTTCCAGGCCTTCTGGAACTTGAAGAATTTCACCGACTAATCCCCTTATCCCGGGCAATTCATTTTTTGATTTCAATACTGTTTTAACGGCTGCTGAATAGCCTACCATTTTTTCTTCATTATCTTTTAAGCTCATTAGACTATTATTAATAGCGCGTAGTTGCTTCTCGTGCTGCTCTATTTCCAGTAAAACATCTTTTAAGCTATGTTCAGCCGCACCTTTATTAGTTACTAGTTGTTCTAGTTCTCCATTTATTTCATTTATTGCAGCTTCTAATATTCTAACTTCTTTTTCAAAACTGGAATATCTAATACGGCTTTGGTTAATATTAGCAGTCAGTTCATCCTTTTTGAAGCTTTGGCGATTTCTTCGTTCCTTAATTCGTCCTACTTCTTCCTCTTTTTCGGTAATAGTATTTTTAAGGGAAGCCTCTTTTTCCGCATGTGAGTATATATAGGCTTTTTGAGCTTCAAAATTTTTAGTCAAAACATCTATTTCCAGCCGCAGATTATTAAGACTTAGGTTATGTTCATCAGCTTCCGCCTGTTTGCTTTCCAAAACAGTTTTTTCCTGGAGGTAATCTTGTTCCCTAGCCGCAACCTCCTTATAAATATTAGCTAGCAGCCCCTCATATTTGTTTTCATCTAAATTGGCCGTAGCTATCCTGGCTAAATTGTTCTTAATTCTCTCCTGACTAAGCCTAATTTCGCCTTCTAAGCTATTTTTCTTATTATCTAAGGCAAACATTTCCTCTTTCAAATGATTTAACTCTAATCTTATTGCTTCTAAACGCTCTTCCGTCATAGTAAGTTTTTCTATATTTTCTGCTTCCGCTTCTTCTACTTCCAGTAATTCCTGGCGATAAGCAATTAAAGCCTTATTTTTTTGCGCATAATCTTGCTGCAATTTATTTATTTCAAATTCTAATAAGACTTTTTGAGTATCATTTAGCTTAGTAGAACATTCTATGTATTGCTGTGCTTTTACAGCCTTAATATGTAAATCTTCTTGTTGTTGATTTAATTCCCCTAAAATATCGGCCACTCGCAGTAAATCTTGTCCGGTTTCTATAATTCTTTTATTAACTTCATCCCGTTGTTGTCTATATTTAATAACTCCTGAAGCTTCTTCTAAAATTAAACGCCGATCTAGGGGTTGCCCATTTAGTACTTGTTCTAATTCCCCTTGACTAATGATGGAATAACCCCTTTTACCTAGCCCGGTGCCCATAAATAAATTGCCGATGTCTTTCATTCTCACCCGGGATTTATTTAAGGAAAATTCGCTTTCCCCCGAACGGAATATTTTGCGGGCTACCATGACTTCACTATAATCTACCGGCAAAATGTTAGTCGAATTATCCATGGTCATTTCCACACTAGCCATACCTAAACCCCTAGTCTTATCAGTTCCGCTGAAAATGACATCCTCACCCTTTTGCCCCCTTAAATGGCGCACATTAGCTTCCCCTAATACCCATCTAATCGCATCCACTAAGTTGCTTTTACCGCAGCCATTAGGACCTACAATTACATTTATCCCGGGGTTAAATAATATCTCCGTATTATCGGCAAAGGATTTAAAGCCTTTTAGTTCTAACTTTTTAAGATACACCCCTGAAGCCTCCCGAACTAAATAATCTTAACCTCACCCGTAGTAAGGCGTATTTCCTGTCCATCCATAGTTAATACTAAACTGCCTTGACTATCTATATCAGTATTAATACCTTTTATCAACTTATCTTCTTGATTGATGTTTATCATTTTACCGAAATGATTACATTTGGCTTTAAACCTAGTTCTAATTGGTTCAAAACCTTCATTTAAAAACAAATTGTAGTTGTTTTCCAGCTTGGCTAACAATAAGGGCAAAATATCATTACTTAATACTTCTTGGTTTAAAGCTTTTTTGATGGAAGTAGCCTTATCATTAAGCTCTTCCCCAAAATCGTCCTGATTAAGATTAACCCCTATACCTAAAATAAGTTCTTGTTTGTCATCTGCGGATGAATTAATTTCTAATAAAATTCCGGCTACCTTTTTATTTTTCAAAATAACATCATTAGGCCATTTTACTTGACAAGTTTCTCCCGTATGCTGTTCTATTCCTTCCGCAATCGCCACTGCAAAAGCTAATGATAATAATGGTAACTTAGTCAAAGGTAAATCTGGCCTTAAAATTATAGAAAACCATAACCCCCCAGGGGGTGACTCCCATTTGCGCCCCATGCGGCCTTTTCCCGCAGTCTGTTTACCTGCTATTATAATCGTCCCGGCCTCGGTACCATCACTAGCTAATTTTTTCGCTAAAATACTAGTCGAATCTAATACGGGATAATAGATTATTTCTTTAAATAGCTTGGAATCAGCCAGCTTAGATATAACTTCATCAGGAAGAATTACCCCCTGCCAGTTATTTAAACGATAACCTTCGTTTCCTACCCCAGTAATATCATAGCCCTCTTGCTCTAAAGCTTCAATATCTTTCCATAAAGCTGCCGCACTTATGCCAAGCTCTTTAGCTAGACTACTATCTGCAAGATACCCACCCTGGGCCGCATATAATTTAGTTAAGATTTTCGTACGCATTGATAACTCCTTTACTACAAAGCTATTAAATAATTAAACAATAACCTGCTGTATACCTTTATTTTTACCCAAAACATAAATGATTTTCCCTTTGTGAAATATTTAATTGCAGTGTAATCATATTAGGCTTAGTGTATAATAAATGTAAATAGATGGGAAGGGGCAATGTTAATTGCATAATGACAATTATTCCTATTGGCTCGAAATGGCAGAATATGATTTCCAAACTGCAATTGCAATGTTAAGTTCCAAAAGATATTTATATGTAGGCTTTATGTTACACCAAACCATAGAAAAAGCCTTCAAGGCTTATTATTCATTATTAAAATCTGAAGTCCCACCATTTACGCATAGTTTAGTAAAAATATCACAAAAAGCGGGCTTTTATAACGCTATACCTGATGAATTAAAAGATGTAATTGATATTTTAGAACCATTAAACATTGAAGCAAGATATCCCAGCCATAAAGCAAGATTACTTAATGAACTTGATGAAAAGTTTTGTAAAAATTTATTAGATAATACGGAGGTGTTATACAAATGGTTGACCGAGAAACTAAGGAAAGAATTAGCCGATTCATAGAATTAATTATTCCAGAATATAATCCCAAAAAAATTATATTGTACGGTTCTTATGCTAAAGGAAGCCAAAATGAAAATAGTGATATTGATATCGCGGTTGTCGTTGACGAAATTAAAGGTAGCTTTTTAGAAAAAGAGGCTCGCCTTTATAAAATTAGAAGAGATATCGATATTAACATTGAACCGATATTGATTGAACAAAATCACGATAAAAGCGGCTTTCTTGAACATATATCCAGCTATGGGCAAGTATTGTTTAGCGAATAACAATTAAAGTAATATGGCAAAATCATATTAATCTCCACTAATCTTCACATAAAACTGGCGCTTGCGGGGTGGGTCGAATTCGCAGAAGAAGATGCCTTGCCAAGTACCTAATAGAAGCTGACCATTTTCTATGATTACAGTAACACTAGAGCCGATTACACTGGCTTTCAGATGTGCCGCACTATTCCCTTCCCCATGGCGAAACTCGGCTCGGTCGGGGAAGGTTTTTTCCAAGGCATAGATTAAGTCAACCACTACATCGGGGTCGGCGTTTTCGTTAATAGTAATTCCCGCAGTAGTATGGGGACAGTAGATTACCGCATTACCTTCGCTAATGCCGCTTTGGCTTACCGCTTCCCGAATTTGCGGGGTTATATTATAAAAATCCTGTCTAGGAGTATCTAGTGAATATTTATATAGAGATCTCTTTCCCATCTTCTACCTCACTAATAATATTTTCTAAATATCTATCTAGTTCATCTACTGTAGTCCCAGTACGTCCGGCTAGGCGATCTTCTTCAACAGCTAATAATTCTTCTCTCAGTCTTAGCATTTTTTCACGACGTGTAAATGCCTCTATATCCATAACTACTAAATCTCCCTCACCATTTTTAGTAAGATAGACGGGTTTACCGGATGATTTACATAAAGCCGCAATAATCCGTTCATGCCCCCTCTTCCCATAATAATCTCATTATTCTACCTCTATTAAGCCATGTTCAACAAATTTCGCCCGTCCATTATTAATATCGGCAACGATTTGTTCTAGGTGTCTCATGTTACTTTCCGAGTAAAAAGGGTCAGCGGTAACCTCGAAAGGAATACGCCTTTCTCTTGCTACTTTTTTTGCAAATATGGTAAATGCAGCAGTCATAGAAAGCCCCATGTCCGCACAGGCCTTTTCCATCTCTTTTTTCAAATCTTCATCCATGCGAAAATTAACCATTGTTTGAGCCACAAATATCACATCCTTCCTAATATTTTCAATGTAATAGTTTGTAAAGCAAATGTCAAGCATTCTCTTTACGAAAGATTTATATTCTTTAATTAAGATTCTTTGCTAAAAGTATTACACTAGTATTCCCGGCCATTACTCACTTCACTAACTGCCGACAATAAGGGAGCAGTTCTTCAATCTTAGTTACAATGCGCTCTTGCTCGGCTAGAGGGGGTAGGGGAAGCAGTAAACTTTTAGCAACTTGTTTGCCTAATCTTGGCATGTCCATTCCATGCGTAGCATTATTAATAGTATTATTAATGCTTGGAGCTTTTAGAAAAATTATAATATATTGTGGTTCCATCC
>CAZYLY010000087.1:6451-8430 GCA_964648825.1 uncultured Syntrophomonadaceae bacterium | reverse complement strand
AAATTGATAAGAAATTAAAAATCTTCACTATGCAAAACGGGGATAAGGTTCATATCCGCCATTCCAGTTATAAAGCCGTAGTCAAAGCTTACGAAAACTACTTATTCTCAACTGCTCGCGGAGGGTCAGTATGATAAAGGATAAACTTAAACCGCTTGTTTTTACCGGATATATTACATTGTTAGCCACGGGCTTAGCCGCTTTAGTATGGTTTTCTCTGGCACATAAAATAACTCCCGCATCTTACCACGACCCTTTGCAAGCAGTTAGGGAAGTAGTGCTGGAAGTACAGGGGCAAGCTCCTCAAGTAGCAACCTTACCGATTAAAATTAATCATCTTGCTTCACATACTCCAGTTACTTTAATGGCTGAAATAACCTCGAATCCTGGGGATAGTCTTCTCGTAAAATCTGTGTTTGCGCCTATGAATATATTGATTGATGATACTTTGATTTACACGGGGGGACAAGCCGGTACTTATCCGGCTTATATGAATGATCCCCCTACTATTATCACCTTAGTATCCCTGACGGATGATAAGGAAGGCAACTTAAAACTGCAGATTGATTATTTATCCTTAAGCCAAAGGAGCATTCTTTCTCTGCCGGTGATTTATGTCGGTAATGAGGCGGCACTTTTTGCTAAGCAATTTCGTGCGGAGGGCTTTTCCCTGCTATTTTCACTAGTTTTGATTTTTATCGGACTTATTATGCTATTAGTAGCCCTTACTATCGTTAGACAAGTACCTGCCGGTAATTCGCTCTTATGGTTAGGACTGTTTTCTTTGGCGGCTGGTATATGGGTGTTAGGCGAATGCGATTTAGCCGCATTTATACTGCCTTACCCCACCTTGCTCTACAATATGGCATATATCGGTCTATTCTCTATTACTATTCCGCTTTTATATTTCGGCTTAATTATGCTCAACCCCCCAAAATAAAATACCTTTCTATTTCATGTTAGGGGTGCATTTAATTTCTCTGACTACGGTAATTACCTTACAGTTTACTGGCATGGCTGATTTTACTAAAACTCTGTTTTGGTTTCATATTATTACCCCGCTAGGCTTTGTAACTATAGCCCTATGCCTTTTATGGGAACATTTTCGGCATCGTAATCCCACTGCGAAGCGCTTCGGGGTACCGGTAGTGCTTTTAGCTCTCTCCACGATTTTAGAAGTTTTAAATTATTGGCTGCATTTCACTGAGCTTTTGACTGTCTTCTTTCAGGTAGGAGTATTAGCTTTCGTTATTTCCCTTGGGGTTGTCAGTGGTTATTATGTGAAGGAATCAGTACAATTAGCAACGGAGAAATTACGCTTAGAATACGAAATGGCAACTATGGAACATATGTTAGAATTACAAAAGGAACAGTATAATAGATTAGCTGAAAATGATGTCAGCATCCAGGCTCAACGCCATGATTTACGCCATCAACTGGCAGTTTTACGGGAACTAAATATGCAAAAAGAAACGGCAAAGCTAGGTGCTTACATTGATACGCTAGTGGAAAAAATCCCTACCGATACGGAAGTTCGCCTATGTGAAAATTATGCGGTAAATGCGGTAGCGGCTTACTATTTAGCAGTAGCTCAACGGGAAAACATCGAAGTCCTTATGCAATTTGCTATTCCTGAAAAGTTAGATAGCGCAGTAGAAAGTGATTTAAGTATTATTGTCGGTAATTTATTAGAAAATGCAGTAGACGCTTGTAAGCGCATGACAACCGGCAGGCGGTTTATCCTGTTAAATAGTAATTTGCATTATAACACTCTAACTATTACCGTAGATAATAGCTTTTTCGGTACTATTAGGCAAAAAGAGGGTGTATTCCTTTCCAGTAAGCGCACAGGTGAAGGTATCGGCATTACTTCTGTTGCTGCCGTTGCCCAAAAATACGGCGGGGCTGCCAGATTTACAGCCCAGGATGGAATTTTTCAGGCTGCGGTGTATGTGAATCTTAATTAGTGTACCTCGATC
>CAZYLY010000087.1:0-6441 GCA_964648825.1 uncultured Syntrophomonadaceae bacterium | reverse complement strand
TCGGCACTTATTGGTTCAATATATAATTAAAGACTAATAGCTTAATTATAACCACACTAACGATAAAAACTATTATGTACTTATATTTTCCCATTACCATACCTCGCTTAATAATTATTATTAAACTTATAATATCATTTTTTGCTGTAAAATCACCCTTTTTATTCCCCCTCTATTTTGTAACCATTTCGCTCTATTAGGAATAAATAGAAGTAAACAGAAAATTGAAAGGTGGATTTCTAAGTGGAAATAGTATATTCAACGGGTCCCGTTGAAAATGCAGCTGGTAACCCCTCGACTAGTACCTGGGTTAAGGTAATGAATCTAAGTGAAACCCAGGAAATTAGTGCTGATGTCAAGGTTTATAAACTAAACGGGCAAAAAACTGAAATAGCTACGAGTAGTTTTACTGTTTTGCCTTTATCATCGGATTTTGATGTATTTGAAGTGATAGATGTTTTGCAATATGAAGTACAAGTTAAGGTAAGTGATGCGAAAAATGCTTTAGTTTCGGTTTGGGGTAAGGATGCCAACGGCGACTTAGTAGCGGCTCAAAGATATGTGCAAAATGAATTAAATATTATTGAAATAACCCCTAATCAAGCTAATAATAGTTCTTCCGCTTATAGCCGAAGGAGGCGCCCTGCAGCAAGAAGAAGAAGATAAACAGTATAAATCCTTTCCTTATTGCACACCCTACTAGAGGGTAATAATTGAAAAAAGGAAAGGAGGGGCACAACTTGGGTCTAAGTCAAATGGAATTGCAAAATTTACGTCACTTAATCGGTTCTCATGAAATGGCAGAGAAAAAACTTAATAGTTATGCTGATAGTTGCACTGATCCACAAGTAAAGCAAATGTTCCAGCAATCAGCTAAATCTGCTTCTCAAACACGGCAAAAACTATTGTCATTTTTAGCATAAAGGAGATGGAATGGTGCAGAATTTTCAAGATAAAGAGATGGTTAATGATGTTTTATCTATGGTAAATAGTAGTCTAACTTGTTACGCTGGTTATATAAGCGAAACATCTAATCAACAATTAAGGCAAACACTACAGCAAATCAGAAACTCAGACGAACAATTCCAATATCAGCTCTTCCAAATAGCTGAACAAAAAGGCTTTTATAAGCCGGCTAGTCAAGCTAGTCAGCAAGAAATACAACAAGTCAAAAGCCAATTCAACTGCTAATATGACAGGGACGGGGGTTTTGACACACTTTTTAAAAGCAAAAAGGGAGATAAACTCCCTTTTTTTTTATGGAAATATATCCATTAATCATTTTTCGATGCTTCGATTGCATTTATTTCATTATCGAATATTTACTCTTTAAATATTTCGTATTCTACTGTATTATATATATAAATAATTATATACATATATATGTAAGTATATAACAAACGCCAAAATGTGGGGAGGATTTATATGGATTTAACATTACTAGAACAAAACATGATGGAAAATCATAACCGCGCAATTAAGGTGTTAATCGCAGTATGTCTAATTATCACCGTAGCTACTTTAGGAGTTTATTTTGCTGGCATGGCTAGTGATACTATAACCCCTACCTCAATGACAATTTTTGTACTTTTTTGGATTACGGCCGTAGCCATAACCTGGTCGATCATAAAAAAATATCCGACTGCGGTTTGGTCTAAATGGCTAATGGTAATAACCTCCTTTCTAATTGTTATAGGATGTCGGGTTATTTCTCCCGCGATCGAAACAGTTAATATGCTTTACTTAGTCATAATATTTTCCCTATTTTATTTCGATCTAAAGTTAACTATATTCACCATAGTAATATCAATCATTGGGGATATTATTTTACTGCAAGCTATGCCCTTTTTAAAAATAGCTCCTAATGCTTTAGCTATACGTTATGTCAGTTTTATTTTTACTGGTATTGCCTCTGCAATGGGGGCTAAAGCTACTGAACAATTAATACTTCTAGCCTCGGACCGGGAAGAAAAAGCCCAGGGATTTTGTACTACTTTAAAAAGCGAAGCCGATATAATTAATGCCAGTTCTGGCGCTTTATCTGAAACATCCCATGATTTACAACAAGGCAACCTTCATTCCCACGAAGCTTTCACTCAAATTAATCACAGTATAGATGAAATTGCTGCTACCAGCCAGGAGCAAGCTCGTTTCACCGAAAAAACTTCTCATATAATTGTGCAGATGTTAAAAGCTTTACGTGCCATAGGGGATAATATTAATCTTATGAACCAGGTATCAACGGATTTTGCCCACATTGTTACCGAGGGACGCAGTGCCATGCAAAATCAAACTGAAACCTTAGAGATAACCTTAGCAGCTAATGAAGAGGCCACTGCTGCAATAAAACAGCTGGTTGAACAATCAACTCAAATAGGACAAATTATCGCGGCTATTTCTAATATCGCCGACCAAACAGGTATGTTAGCCTTAAACGCTGCCATCGAAGCAGCTAGAGCCGGTGATGCAGGTAGAGGCTTCGCCGTAGTTGCAGAAGAGGTCCGTAAGCTAGCAGATGATTCTGCTAAAGCAGCGTCTAATATTAATAACATTATTAAATTAGTAGAAACTAATACTGTAGATACGACGGCTAAAATAGAACAAACTAGCCAAGCTTTTGCCGCCCAAGCCGAATCAGTTAAAAATAGTTATGAATTATTTAACCGCATAGATAAACAAGCGGGGCTATTAGGGGATACCGTACAGGAAATATCAGCTACGGTAGAAGAATTAATTGCTTCGGGTGATGAAATAGATAGTTCCATCGGGCATGTAGCAACTGGGGCCGAGCAATTAGCAGCTGCCACCGAAGAAGTAAGTGCCATTTCCGGTATGCAATTAAATGCCCTTGAAACTATGAATCAACAAATACATAAGCTCTTAGGGATGTCCGAACAACTAAAAAAACAAGCCCAAGCCATGAGCACTATAGAAGACAGCTGCACCACCATTATGTCATAGGGACGGGGGTTTTGACACACTTTGGTCAAACCGGGCAAACAGGGTTGTTTGCCCGTTGGATTTGCCGCCGCAACATATAAATCATACGAATAAGATCCTACTTCGCTCAGGATGACAATAGCAGTGGGTGTCATTCTGAGCCGTTGTCATTCTGAACGATAGTGAAGAATATATAAATGTTACGCAATAATGAACGGGGGCCTGTGGTCGCCAGCGCTACGCAACATATGAAAAACCTCCTACATAATAGGAAAATGTTTCACGTGAAACATTTGTTTTTAAGGCAGGAGCTTTTTCAACATTTTTAAGCTAGCCGGGAAAGGTTGATAACGTAAGGGGACATCATTAACACATCCGCCTCCGAACGGGACTTCTGCTAATATAACTTTAATCCGCGGCTGGTCTTTAGAAAATATATATAAGGCTAAGGGATGAGAATTATGACTAATCAATTCTGTTGCTTCCTTCATAGTATCAAAGGTTAATATAGGTAAAATCGGGCCAAATATTTCTTCCTGCATAAGCGGATGGCTGAAATCTATTCCTTCGACTAAAGTCGGTTCTAATTTACATTTACCTTTATCAAAAGTGCCCCCTGCAATTATATTGCTATCCTGCATTAAGCTTACTAAGCGCTCAAAATGGCACTTAGTAATAATTTTAGGATATTGCTGATTATTTAAAGCATCAGGCAGCATTTTATTAAGGGCTTTTTTTAGCTCCTCTATTAATTGAGGCTTAACTTCGTTTTGTACAATGATATCCCTCATTTTATAAAAATGTTCGTTAACTATTACGCATACTGTCTACTAATGCCATATCATTAGTAAACATTTTTTTATAAGATAAACCGATTAGAATTAAGCAGCCGATAGCCACTGCCGAAGCAATCATAACCATAACTACAAATTGATAGCGCACTGCAGTCTGTGGAGCCATACCAGCTAATATTTGTCCGGTCATCATACCAGGCAAACTTACTAACCCTACTACCATTAAGGAATTTAAGGTCGGTGTCATACCAGCTTTCATGGCACTGCGCACATGTTCTTGCACTGCTTCCCAGGGGGTAGCCCCGAAAGCTAATAATTGTTCAACTTCATCAATATGAGAATTAACTTCGCTATACATTCTATCTAGAGAGAGAGCGATACCATTCATAGAGTTGCCAAGAATCATACCGAAAATAGGTATCATTACTGAGGCTGAATACCACGGCTGGGGACCAATAATTAGACCTACTACGATTAAGCCCACTAAAAAGGTACTGGAGGTTAAAGCAATAAAAGCGATAAAACTAGGACTTTCCGGGGCTTTTTTAATTCTTTTACTTGCTTCCCGACTAGCAATTAGCGACATGAGCAAAATTAAAATAATAATTACCAATAAATTATTTAAGGCAAATACAAAAGTTAGCACATACCCAATCAAGGTTAGTTGTACAAAAGCGCGTATAGTTCCCCATAGCAATGATTTCAATAACCCGAGTTTGAGGGCAGCTGATACTATTCCAGTTATTAATACTAAGGCTACACTTAACAATAGTTGGCTATTAGAAATAACTACATATCCGCTATTACTCATCTGCAGCCCCCCTCGAAAGTATATTTAATATATGGTAGTTTTCTAGATACTCTAAATCTTCTTGATTATGAGAAACCATTATAATCCCACCTTGGTTGTCTTTTACCCATTGGTTTAAAAACCGCATAGTTTTTTCCCGGCTATCACTATCTAAGTAAGCTGAAGGCTCGTCAAGCAGTAATAATAAGGGTTCAAGTAAAACAGCTCTTAATATTGCGATACGAGCTTTTTCCCCGCCAGATAAGGTTTTAGCAGATTGAGCCAGTATTTTTCCGTTAAATCCTAAGCTGGTTATATATTTTTCAATAGTATTTAAGTCTGGTTGCTTCCTAGAGGCTTCTGCCATTTTAATTTTATAAGGTAATAATAGATTTTCTTCTACACTACCGGCAAATATAACCGGTTGTTGAGATACATACTGCACATTAAGCCGCCATTCGTTAGCCGGATAAGTTGTCCAATCTTTTCCTTGCAAAAATGCTACGCCGCTATCTGCCTTAATCAGGCGCGCCAATAATTTAAGCAGGGTAGATTTGCCTGCACCGGAAGCCCCTTGCAATACTAAAAGGGAAGCAGGCAAAATATAGCCTGATTCCCTTATAAATCGCGGGTTATCTCTAAATGTATAATTGATGTCTTGAAATGAAAATAATTCTGGCATTTAATTACCTGTTTTACTTCGAAATAGGTACTCTGGAACTGCGATAATCCAGACTAGGCAACGGTCTATTCGGTTTATAGTAAGCTAGGGCATTATATACTTCATCAACTTTATTCATTGGTACTTCAATATAAGTAGAGTTATCATCTACTTCGATATCCCCAATTTGTCTTTCTACAACGGTAGTATTAGTTAAGATATAATCAATTATTTGGCGTTTATTTCTTACACTTCTTCTGCCTATAGATACTTCAATATTTACCATATCAAGGTCATTTACTTCTGCGGCCTCCGAAGCATTTTTGGGGTTGGATGGTTTCCTCGCTGGTCTGTCTTTATAGCTTCTTACTTCGCTTACTTTATTAGAAGTTGCCTCAGGCATATCCCCGATTAATAAGGCGACTAGGCTAGCGACCAAATCTTTAGATTCATATTTTTGCATTAGATTTTCTGCCACTTCTTCATGTAAGGAAGTTTTTCGTTTAGTAGAATTATTAATCCTTTTTTCCAGCATATGATTTACAATTCCGGCTTTATTGGGCAGTGCGGCCAGGCTCTCCTGGGGTATTCTTTTGCCGATGAATTTTTCAATCGCTCTTAAATGTCTAATCTGGTCAGGCTCGACAAGGGTTATAGCGGTACCAGTCTTACCAGCACGCCCAGTTCTTCCAATTCGATGTACATAACTCTCACAATCTTCCGGTATATCAAAATTAAACACATGAGTAACATGACTTATATCTAAGCCGCGGGCGGCCAGGTCAGTCGCTATAAGTACTTGTATTCTTTTCTGACGAAAACGATACATAACTGTATCCCGTTCTCTTTGGGACATATCCCCATGCAGTGCATCAGTATCATATCCTAAAGTTTTTAATCTATAAGCTAAATCATCGACACCTTTTTTAGTGCGACAAAAAATTAAGCTGATTGTAGGTCTCTTGCTATCCATTATTTGGGCTAAAGTTTCAATTTTAAACGCCTTGTGTACTGGATAATAACTTTGGTCAATTTCCGGTACTGTGCGTTCCAGTGATTTAATCGCAACAATTTTAGGGTCTATCATAAAGCGCGTTCCTAATTTACGCACTTCGTAATCTAAAGTCGCAGAAAAAAGCATCGTGCGCCTCTGCTGGGGGCAGCTTTTCAGAACTTTCTCAATATCGGGGAAAAAGCCCATATCCAGCATTTCATCAGCTTCATCAATCACTACAAATTGGAGTTTAGTTAAGGAG
>CAZYLY010000086.1:0-8431 GCA_964648825.1 uncultured Syntrophomonadaceae bacterium | reverse complement strand
TTTAATCGAGTATTACACTGTAATCGGGGCTTTTATATTACCCCATTTAAAAAACAGACCTTTAGTATTTACTCGCTTTCCCAATGGTATTGAGGGTAAAAGCTTTTATCAGAAAAATGCTCCTAGTCATTTACCGGAATGGATTAATACTTTTACTAAATATTCCGAAGAATCTAAACGTAATATTAGTTATATCCTGGCTGAGGAGCCCGCAGCTTTAATATGGTTAGCTAATCAAGCTTGTTTAGAAATACATCCATGGTTATCTAGGATTAACTCTATTGACTATCCTGATTTCGTTACTATAGATTTAGACCCTTCTTTTGGTAGTAGCTATGAAGAAGTTAAAACCGTGGCTAAGGTAGTAAAAGAGCTTCTAGATAATCTGCAACTTCGCTCTTACCTTAAAACTTCAGGTTCCCGGGGACTTCATATTTACATTCCGGTTATTAATGAGTACACGTATCGTGAAATCAGGGACTTAGGGTTAGCCTTGGCCAATATTACCTGTCAAGTGCTGCCCGATACAGCCACAATTGAAAGACTGGTAGCCAAACGAGGTAAGAAAATATATGTAGATTATTTGCAAAATGTTCAAGGCAAAACCTTAAGCAGTGTTTATAGTGTGCGCCCTCGCCCCGGTGCTACAGTTTCTACCCCACTAAGATGGGACGAAATAGATGATTACCTGCCTAGCGATTTTACTATTAAAAGTATCCTACCACGTATCGAGCAACAAGGTGATATATTTTATAAGGTTCTTACTGATAAACAATCATTAGCAGATGCTAAAAAACAGTTAGGCATGTTATAATGGCAATAATAGTCATTTAAAAAGGATGATTGGTTATGCCTATAATAAATATTTCTTCACCCCAGCCAGCTTCGGGTAAAACTACTTTAGCTATTAATCTGGCCACTGGTTTATCCTTAAAAGGTTTTAAAGTTCTTTTAGTAACTATGCCAGATGTAAACATTACTTTTTGGTTAGATAATATTTCTAATCACGCTTATAAGCTTAATATTATAAATATAGATAACCTTAATAAATTGCCCGCGATTAATTACGATAATTTTGATTACATAATCATTGATATTAATATAAGCGAAGTTACAGCCCTAATTCCCTACCATACCGTTTACGAAATAATCTGCTTAGATTTTAGTAATCTTACCCTGGATTATTTGACTAATATTATTTCCTCTATTAACTCTGCGGCCTTTATCGCCCCTAATAAGGTTAAGTTTAAAGAATGGCAAGCGGTAGAATTACTGGATAATCTAGCTAACTACGTGGATTACGACTATATTTTAGATGGCATAGGGTATTGAGAAAGGATGGCCGATTTACCAAGGCTTGGTAAAACAGTTTGGGATTATGATGTTAAGCCGCTACAAGCCCCTTTTGCAAATATAATAGAAGTCCTAACTACGCCAGATAAAATTTAACTTGCTTTTCTTCAATAATATGCTTAATTAGCTTGTGGCTATGTAAATAGGAAATATAAGCTGCTACGCTCGCACTAATTAGGAAATATTGGCTAGTATTTATGGGCAAATCAAGCTCGTTTACTACTATTTGCATTATAGCCTCCTTAGTTAGCGGGTTATTTAAACCTGTCATTATGATATTTTTGATTTTTTTAATTTGTTTTTCATTTGTAACTAATGCTTCTCGCCATTCCGGTAATACCCCATCATGGGATGCTGCCACATATGGATAATTACTAGCCTTTAACCTTTCTATAGTATGCAAATGACTATCTAAATCAGCCATATATAAAAATGGAAATTTAGCTAAATTACGTTCTGAAATAATGGCATCACCAGTAAAAAAGACTTCATCCGGGGTTACAACACCTACTTGCCCCATGGTATGCCCCCCTAAGTCTATTACCTTAAAATCCTCGTTATTTATAGTTACAGATGGCGGTTTAATTTCATGGGTAACTTTACACCCTTGGGCCATGACTAATTTATTTTTAAGTGGTTCTATAGGATAGGCAGAAAAAACGCTAAACGGGCTATATATCGGATATTCTATCATAGCTTTATCTAGGGAAGAAGCATATACCAGGCAATTAGTTTCTTCCTGAATAAGAGCATTGCCTCCAGTATGGTCGCCGTGAAAATGGGTGTTAAGAATGCCATATACTTTTAACCCTTGGGCGTTAAGAATCTTAAGGGTTTTGCTGCCAAACGCATCACTAGCGCCACTATCAATTAAAAGACAGCTTTGATCGGTAAAAATATATACTCCTACTATACTAGGAAAACTAATGTAATATGTATTCCCGATAATATGATGTAAGTTCATTAGTTTTTACTCCTTAATAGCTTTAGTCGATTATTAATTCTAATATTTCATCCTGATTAGTATTAGGTAAAAAATCAGTAATTTCTATTTTATTAAATAATGATTTTATAGCCGCTTTTTCATAAGTTATACCGATAAATTCCAGTTCTAATAGAGAAATATCTCGCGCGGCAAAAAAATCTCCATATATTTTGCAATTATTGATAATACCATCTAGCAATTTAAAACGAAACTCTATGCTGCCCCAGGCAAAACGTTTTTGCTTTTTTATATTATAATCCGGGGATTTGCCGATATTCCAGTCCCAAGATTTATATTTAGTATTATACAATTCCTGTACTATGCTTAAATCATCAGCAGTTAGTTCGTAGACACTATCAATCTTAGCTTCAATGCGTAAGTTTTCTAGTAACAATTCTTTAAATTCCTCTACCCTTAAATCTTGTTTAAGATGTTCTTTTATATTAGTTACTCTGCTGCGTACTGATTTAACTCCTTTAGAAATTATTTTTTCCTCACTAACATTCAAGGCTCCTACCATATTTTCTAAGTTCACATTATATAATAAAGTTCCATGATGCATTACTCTATTTCCATGGCGAAACTGGGCATTCCCGGAAAACTTACGTCCGGCAATGGTAATATCGTTACGTCCGTTATGTTCAGCCTTTATCCCAATTCTATCCAGTGTTTTAATAATGGGGGTCGTAAAACGTATAAAATCAAACCCTACTTCCTTACCCTGAGCAGCTACAAAAGTAAAGTTAATATTACCTAAATCGTGGTATACGGCTCCCCCGCCTGATATTCTTCTGACTACAGCAATATCATTAGCTTTTAAAAAATCCATATTAACTTCTTCTAAGGTATTTTGATTATTACCTATTACTACTACCGGCGAATTCTGCCATATAATAAATAAAGCTTCTACTTTAATATTTTTCGCCGCATATTCTTCTAAGGCTAAATTATAATATGGGTCATTACTATTATTAATAATTTCTAACATAGTTCCCTCCCTTATGGAAAAAGACCGGATGATTCCGGTCTAGTTTAGTTATATTTTTTAAGCTGCATTCTAAGCATAAAGCGGAAAACTTGCGGCTAAGCTGTGTACTTCCTTTTTAACTGTTTCAATATGCTTTCCTTCTTCCATCAAAGTCTTCCTAAATAGGTTAGCAATAATCTTCATTTCTGCTTCCTTCATGCCTCGGGTAGTTAAAGCTGGTGTACCTACCCTGATGCCGCTAGTAACAAAAGGACTTCTAGTTTCACCAGGAATAGTATTCTTATTAACCGTAATATCTACTGCCTCTAGAAGGGTTTCAGCTTTTTTACCGGTCATATCTTCAATATTAGTCAAATCTATTAACATCAAGTGATTATCAGTTCCGCCAGAAACTATCTTAAATCCATTTTCTATTAAAGCAGCAGCTAAAGTAGCAGCATTTTTCACAACTTGTTTTTGATATTCAACAAATGACGGTTGCAGGGCTTCATAGAAACATACCGCTTTCGCCGCAATTATGTGCTGCAAAGGTCCCCCTTGGGTTCCAGGGAATATAGCTTTATCTACATCCTTAGCATATTCTTCCTTACATAAAATCAAGCCGCCTCGTGGTCCGCGTAAAGTTTTATGAGTGGTAGAGGTACTAAAATCCGCATATTCAATTGGGGAAGCATGAACACCTGTAGCTACTAAGCCGGCGATATGCGCCATGTCCACCATCAAATAAGCCCCTACCATATCAGCTATTTCTCTAAATATTTTAAAATCTATCTTCCGCGGATAAGCTGAAGAGCCGCATACTATCATTTTAGGTTTGCATTCTTTAGCCCTGGCCGCTACCTCATCATAGTCGATAAATCCTTTTTCATTAACTCCGTAAGATACTACATTATAATATTTGCCGGAAATATTTACGGGAGAACCATGAGTTAAATGTCCCCCGTGGGATAAATCCATACCTAAAAAGGTATCTCCCGGGTTTAAAGTAGCAAGAAATACTGCCAAATTAGCATTAGCACCACTATGTGCTTGTACATTGGCATGTTCCGCTTTAAATAATTCTTTAGCTCGGTCAATAGCTAATTGTTCAATTTTATCTACTACATAACAACCACCATAATACCTTTTGCCTGGATAACCTTCAGCATACTTATTAGTTAATACGCTGCCCATAGTGTTAATAACATCCATACTGGCAAAGTTTTCTGAGGCAATCATTTCTAAGCCGTTTTGTTGGCGAATCAACTCTTCCTGTATGTAGGAAGCTACTAACTTATCCATTTTACCACTCCTTCTTAAGCCTTTTTCTTCTTAGGCACTAAATGAATAGCTTGCTCATTTATGTCTAATATAGCTTCAGCTATAGTTTCCCCTAAAGTTGGATGGGGATGAATAGTATCTTTAACTTCTGTAGTAGTCATCTTATTTTGCACTAAGACTAATCCTTCTAAAATAAGATCGCTCGCATGGGGGCCAATAATATGTACCCCTATTATAACATCATTTTCATCAGCTATAACTTTAACTAAGCCATCAGTTTCCCCTATTGTCATGGCTTTACCATTAGCAGAAAAGGGAAATTTGCCCACTTTATAATTAATATTACGCACTTTTGCTTGTTCTTCACTTAAACCTACCGTTGCAATTTCCGGGAAGGTGAAAATACAGCTGGGCACTGCGTGATGGTTAAAATCTATATCTTGGTTATTAACAATTTTTTCAACTACGGCTATACCTTCTTCCGAAGCTACATGGGCTAACATTTGCCCGCCGATAACGTCACCGATAGCATATATACCTTCAATATTAGTCTCCATATTACTATCGACTTTAATAAAATTATCTTCAGTAATTAGTCCGATTTTATCTAAGTTTAATTCGCTGGTATAGGGCTTACGCCCACTTGCTACTAGTACGTAATCTGCTTCCGCTTCAACTAAATGTTTTTTGCCTGCGGCTTTTACAATTAAGCTTTCTTCATTTGCTATTATCTCCTGTACGGCGGTAGAAGCATGAACTGTAATACCTTGTTTTTTAAGAAATATATTCATGCGCTTAGCTATTTCACTATCTATAACACTTAATACGGTAGGCAGATATTCAAAAACGGTTACTTCACTGCCAAAAGCATTAAAAATGCAAGCAAATTCCAGGCCGATTACTCCCCCGCCAATAATAGCTAGCCTTCTAGGCACTTCAGTAAATTCTAATAGTTCATCACTAGTAATAACTTTTTTAGCATCAATGCCTTTAACAGAAAGGGTAGCAGGTTCGGAGCCAGTAGCGATTATAATATTTTCGGCGGTAATGATTGCACCATTTACTATAATTGTTTTAGCATCAATAAAAGATGCCACCCCTGCGATTACATCGACCCCGTTAGCTTTAAGTAATTGCTTTATTCCCGTGATTAAATTATTAACAATAGCATCTTTGCGTTCTTTAGCATCTTTTAGACTAAAAGTAATATTTTCAACCCGAATATTAAAATCTTGACTATTTTGCAAGGTGTTTAATAGTCCTGCATTTTGGAAATAAGACTTAGTAGGGATACATCCCCGATTAAGGCAAGTACCCCCTAAATTATCTTTTTCTATTAAAGTTACCTTAAGACCTAACTGTGCCGCTCTAATAGCTGCAACATAACCACCTGGTCCGCCCCCAATAACTAAGAGGTCAACCATTTTATACTTCCTCCCATTTGACTACTGGATTTCTAGCAGCACTTACTTCATCTAAACGTTTTATTACCGTATTATGCGGCGCATCTAGAACTAGTTGCGGACTTTCCGCTGCTTCTTTAGCAATAGTTTTCATAGTAGTGATAAAATCATCTAAGCTTTGCTTACTTTCCGTTTCGGTTGGTTCAATCATCATAGCTTCTTTTACGATTAAAGGAAAATAAACCGTAGGCGGATGATAACCATAATCTATTAAACGTTTAGCTATATCCATAGTGGAAACACCATTTAGATCTATTTGGTGTTTAGAATTAGCTACAAATTCGTGTTTGCATAAGCGGTCATAAGGAATATAGTAAATGTCCCGCAAATGATGGCGCAGATAGTTAGCATTTAAAACCGCTTGCTCGGCTGCATCTATGACCCCTTCGCGTCCGATAGCTTTTAAATAAGTATATGCTTTAATATATACTCCGAAATTTCCGTAAAAGTTTTTCACTTTACCTATTGAATAAGGTAAATCATAATTAAATGCGTATTTATCGTTAGCCTTTTGTACCACTGGAATAGGTAAAAATTCAGCTAAATGTGCTTTTACCCCCACCGGACCTGAACCGGGCCCCCCGCCGCCATGAGGGGTAGCAAAGGTTTTATGCAAATTAAGATGCACTACGTCAAATCCCATATCACCGGGGCGGCAAATACCCATAATCGGATTTAAGTTAGCCCCATCATAATAAAGAAGTCCGCCCCCATCATGTACTACTTTAGCTATTTCAATTATATCTTCTTCAAATAAACCTAAGGTATTTGGATTAGTAAGCATCAATCCCGCGATTTCATCATTCATTTTAGCTTTTAAATCTTCTAAATCGATTAAGCCCCTTGCATCTGATTTAATTTCCACGGTATCATAACCTACGACATTGGCTGTAGCCGGATTAGTACCATGAGCAGAATCAGGTATCATCATTTTAGTCCGCTTGAAGTCTTGGCGTTTTTGATGATAAGCTTTAATCATCATTATCCCTGCCATTTCCCCATGGGCACCTGCGGCTGGCTGGAGGGAAAAGTTATCCATCCCGCATATTTCGCATAACATTTTACCCAGGTCATACATCATTTGTAATGCGCCTTGCACTGTATGTTCTGTCTGGTAAGGATGAAGTGCGGCAAAGCCAGGTAATCTGGCGGCCCATTCATCTATTTTAGGATTATACTTCATCGTACAAGAGCCTAAAGGATAAAGCCCCATATCTACACAGTAAGTCTGATGTGAAAGGTTAGTATAATGTCTTACTAGCTCTATTTCACTAACATCAGGTAAAATCGGAGCATCATTTCTAGCTATATCAGCTGGTATATTAATATCTACGCCTAAATCATCATTAGGTACCGAAAAGCTATTACTTCCTGGTATAGATTTTTCAAAAATCAGGCTACCCATTAACGCACACCTCCAATAAGCGCTACTAATCTATCTATTTCTTCCTTAGTGCGTTTTTCCGTAAAGGCTAACATTAACCCGCCTTCTAATTCATACCCGCCAATTATACCATTTTCTAATAACCTTTGGTTAATAGCGGCGGGGTTATCTACTTTAATAACAAATTCCTTGAAAAACGGCTTTTCATACATTAAATTAATGCCTTGAGCAGCCAATTGCTTTTGCGCATACCGGGCTAATTGGTGGCTTCTTAAAGCAATGTCTTTTAAGCCTTGAGTACCTACATAAGATAAGTATATAGTAGCTGCCAGGGCATTTAAGGCTTGATTAGAGCAAATATTAGATGCAGCTTTTTCTCTTCTAATGTGTTGTTCCCTGGCTTGCAAGGTAAGAACAAAACCCCGTTTATTATCTTTATCAAAAGCTTGGCCGACAATACGTCCTGGAATTTTGCGCAGCAACTTATTAGTAGCAGCGAAAAATCCTAAGTAAGGACCCCCAAAACTCAAGGAATTACCTAGAGATTGCCCTTCCCCGACTGCAATATCAGCCTTCCATTCTCCAGGGGATTTAAGAATCGACAAACTAATAGGGTCGACCGCCATAATGAGTAAGCTTTTATTCTCATGTACTAACTCTTCTACCGCAGTTATGTTTTCCATAATACCGTAGAAATTAGGTTGCATAACTACTACTGCGGCTACATCTTTGCCCATAGCGCTATTTAAGCTGTTTATATCTATAATACCCCCAACAGTAGGTATTACTATTACTTCCAGGGTTCCAGAAATAGCATAAGATTGTACTATCTTAATATATTCTGGATGTATGTTGTCCGGCATTAAAATCTGTTTTCTTTTGGTGTGCAAACAGGCTAAATTACAAGCTTCGGCTAATGCGCTGCCTCCATCATAAACTGAAGCATTGGAAACATCCATGCTAGTAAGGTTACATATCATAGTTTGATATTCATAAAT
>CAZYLY010000085.1:0-8466 GCA_964648825.1 uncultured Syntrophomonadaceae bacterium | reverse complement strand
GGATACGGATGCAAGCTTATTTATTAGGGGCCTTATTTTTTCTTTTTGCTATAGCAATTTTTGTTTTCCAAAATACCGGTCAGGTGGCAGTTAATTTTCTGAAATGGACTTCACCAGAAATATCGTTAGCAGTAGTAGTCCTTATTGCAGCATGTACGGGGGCCTTAATTACTTTTCTAATCGATATGTTTCGCCAGTTTAAGATTGCTATGCGTATGAATGAGCTCAATGAACAAAATAGAAGGTTGCAAAAGAAGATATCCAAACTGGAAAAAAATATAGAAAGTACTAGCTCATCTGAAGCTGCTACTAGCCAAGATAAATAAAAATAACAGATGGAATCCGGATTCCTGTCAGGGTCCGGATTTTTAACTATTAAATTGACCCCTTAACACATAGAATGATAAAATATAACGGTTTATAGTTAAAGATGTTTAGGAGAGTGAAGTTTTTGTATTTAACTGGAACTTTAAAAATAGATAGTAAGGGGCACCTGGAAGTAGGGGGAATAGACACAATTAGATTGGCCCAGGAATATGGTACTCCTTTATGGGTTATTGACGAAAAAGGTTTGCGGGAAAACTGCCGTATTTTTAAAAATGCTTTTGCGCCAGAGGCTAATTGTGAAGTTACTTATGCCAGTAAATCGTTAAATAATCTTAGTATTCTTCGCATTATTGACGAGGAAGGATTAAGTTTAGATGTAGTTTCTGGCGGGGAGTTATACACCGCCATCCAGGCGAATTTTCCTCCCGGCAGGATATATTTTCACGGCAATAATAAATGCGAAAATGAATTGCGCCTCGCAGTAGAATATGATATAGCACGTGTTGTAGTAGATAATTTTTATGAATTACAATTATTAAATGAAGTTTGTGCTAAACAGGGTAAGGTTCAAGATATATTACTACGGATAACGCCTGGGGTAGAGGCACATACCCATGAATATATTCAAACGGGACAGATTGACTCTAAGTTTGGTTTTACTCTAACGGATGGGCAAGCCCTGGCTGGCGCTAAGGCGGCGATTACTTATGAAAACTTGAATCTAACCGGGGTTCATTGTCATATTGGTTCCCAGATTTTTGGTTTAGATTCTTTTCGGGATGCTACTGTACTTATGATGGATTTAATCGCTGCAATTAAAAATGAATTAGATCATGAATGTTTTGAACTTAATGTAGGTGGGGGATTTGGCATATATTATGTTGATGGTGACGAGCCAGCTGCACCAACCAAATGGGCAGAGGTGATTATTAATACGATCAAGGAAAAAAGTGAGTTTCATGCTATTAAACCTCCGAAGCTTATTATTGAACCAGGGCGGGCTATTTCTGGTCCGGCAGGCATAACTTTGTATTCCATCGGTTCAAGTAAAGAGGTAACTGGTATTAGAAAGTATATAGCTGTTGATGGTGGCATGGCTGATAATCCGCGTCTGGCACTTTATGATGCTAAGTATTCGGCTATACTTGCTAATAAAGCGAACCAAGCAAATGAAGAAACAGTATCTATAGCTGGTAAATGCTGCGAATCGGGGGATATGTTAATTTGGGATATTAAGCTGCCGCGGGTGGAGCCGGGGGATATTTTGGCCGTTTTCGCTACAGGGGCTTATAATTATTCTATGGCCAGTAATTATAATAGACTGCCTAAACCGGCTATGGTCTTAGTAAATGAGGGGCAAGCTGATATAATTGTCAAACGGGAAACATATGACGATGTTTTAAGAAATGATGTTATACCCGAACGGCTACGTTATGGAAAAAGTTAATTTTAACACTGATTTTCACAGATTCCTTTGATTTACACAGAAATTTCTTGTTATAAATTCTGAATAAATATTGTGCTTATTCAATGTGTTTTAGTTATTTCTTGCCTTAATTCTGAATTTAATATATTTAGCCAAGCGAAGCTTGGCTATTTTAAAAAGTCAAAGAGAATATCTGCGGAAATCCTAAATTATCCGTGCAAATCTGTGTTTAATTTAAAATCTATATTAAATTGAATTATTTCCCCAGCTTCTCATGTATCTCATCTGGTTTGAGCATTTCTTCACCTGGTTGGGCGAAGTAGATACATTGGTTTTTATATAATGCTTCCCAGCCAGCCCACTTAGTTGTATAATCTTCTGGATCCATCCATTCAGGGATTTGCCTGGATGCTGCTTGTACTGCTGCTTTAACGGAGCCTAATACTAACTCTCCTATATGTACACAACCTTGTTGTCCCATTACTTCGGTTTTTACTAATTTATTGAAGCCAGGCCCTACTTGTACTCCTATTAATTTATCCAAGCTTTTAATCCCTTGATGACATATATCAAAAGGTATTCCCGATGCTTCTACTTTGGCATCGATAATCTTATAGGTTTGATAATCGAATAAGATATGCGTTCTTAAGTCATGCACATCATCTTTCCATTGGCCGAAAACTTCATAACCTCGATTAGGAACTGGATTAACTGTATATTTTTCGATTTTTTCATACACTGCAAATAACCCCCATAACAGTTTTATATTAAAAACTATTATAATAGTCTGTGAAAAGATTTACAAATATAAGCAGCTCATTTTAACCTATCCATTTGATATAATATATTGGATATATATGCTATAATTCACTATAATCTTTAATTCTTAAGTTTTAACGGAGAGATTTTGATGGATATTATTACTTCTCATAATGCTTTAGATTTTGATGGCTTAGCTTCTATGGTTGCCGCTAATAAGCTATATCCTGGAGCTGTTAAAGTATTTTCTGGCACAGTTTCAAAAAATGTTAAGAAGTTTATGGCTTTATATAAGGATTTGTTATTAGTTAAAAATCCTAAAGACATTAATTTAAATGAAGTGAAAAAAATGATTATAGTTGATACTGCTTCTGCCAACCGTTTAGGTAAATTAAAGGATATTGCCTTAAATCCTAATATTGAGCGCTATGTGTATGATCATCACCCTGCCTCAGAAGATGATGTATCTGCTAGCATCAAGGAAATTCATATGTTAGGAGCCGCGACTACTATTTTAGTGGAAAAACTAATAGAACAAGAGGTAGATATCTCTGCCTTTGATGCCACGATTTTAGCTTTAGGTATTTATGAGGATACTGGTAGCCTGCAATTTCCTTCTACAACGGGACGCGATGCGCGTGCAGTAGCATTTTTGCTAGATAAAGGGGCTAATTTGAGCGTTGTAGCAGATTTTATGGAAAGGCCTTTTTCGGCAGAACAAAGGCAGCTTTTGCAAGTTTTATTAAATACAGCAAAACACTATACAGTTAAAAATCTGGATATAGTCGTGGCTACATCTGATAGTACAGACTTTATACCCGGCTTAGATGTAGTGACTTACCGTTTATTCGAAGTAGAAAATAGTGATGCCATTTTTGTAGTTAGTCTTATGGAAGGTAAAGTAAATATAGTAGGACGCAGTCGTAGCCACGCAATAAAAGTAAATGAAGTTCTTAAGGAACTTGGGGGGCGGGGGCATGAGAAGGCAGCTTCAGCAATAGTGAAGAACCGTTCTGTCGAGGAAGTAGCGGAAGGTATTATTGATGCTATGGAAACATCAGTCAACACTGGACTTACGGCCCAAGATATAATGTCATCTCCAGTAAAAAGTATTCCTGCTTCAGTGAGTATGGAGGAAGCAGGGCGCATAATGCTTAGATACGGGCATACCGGGATGCCTGTAGTTGATGGTGACAAGATGATTGGGGTTATTTCCAGGCGGGATGTAGATAAGGCGAGAATCCACAATCTAGGTCATGCTCCTATAAAAGGCTTTATGACTAGTGATGTGCAATATGTTTTGCCCTCTACTCCGGTTACGCAGATTCAATCCTTGATGGTGGAACTAGATATAGGCAGGCTGCCAGTATTAGATGAAGACAAATTAATCGGTATCGTATCACGTACTGATATATTAAGAACCTTTCATGGTGATGATTATCCCGAAGACCATGAAATATTATATTCTTCTGCCATTAATGATATTAATAACTTCTCTGCACTTATGAACCGCAGACTACCCTCTAATATTAGGGCGGTATTACAAGTGGCGGGAGAAATTGCAGAGGATTTAGGTTATTCCATATATTGTGTAGGCGGTTTTGTCCGTGATTTAATCCTTAATGTGGATAATTTTGATATTGATTTTGTAGTTGAAGGTGATGGGGAAGAGGTGGCACGCCGTCTAGCCGAAAGGTTTGGAGGCAAAGCGCGCATACATGACCGTTTCCGTACTGCTATGGTAATATTCCCGGATGGTTTTAAGGTCGATGTGGCTACAGCTAGAACTGAATATTATGAGTTTCCCGCCGCTTTACCGACAGTAGAAAAGTCCTCTATTCGGGAAGACTTATACCGGCGGGATTTTACCATTAATACTTTAGCTATTTGCCTTAATCCTGGGCTTTACGGGGATTTACTCGATCACTTTGGCGGACAAAAGGATATTCAAAATGGTTTAATCAGGATATTATATAATTTTTCTTTTGTCGAAGACCCTACCAGAATTATGCGCGCCATTCGCTTTGAAACTAGGTATGGTTTTACGATTGAAACTGATACCCTGCGATTTGCCAAAGATGCTATTGCGCGCCGTTTGCTGGGTCAATTATCTTATAAACGTATTTTACAAGAATTAATCCTTATATTAAATGAGCAAGACCCGACCCCAGCTTTGCGCCGTATGGCAGAAGTAGGAGTATGGCAATATGTATTCCCGGAGGTAGATTTAGATAAGATTAGTCTGGGACGACTGAAACGAGTAGCCGTGGTAGCTGCTTGGTATAAGGAGAGATATTTTAAAACTGATATTCGGATATGGTTAATATATATTATGGTTATATTATCAGCTTTAACTAAAGAAGAGGTTGAGAGTATAGTTAAGCGCTACCATTTTGATAGGCAGGCGGAAATAGCTATTAATGAGGCTATGAGGGTGCCGGAATTAGTAAACTGTTTAGAGAAAAATTTAGATATAAAAGCAAGTGAAATTGATAAAACTTTATATAATTGGTCAACTGAAGCTCTGATATACCTTATGTTAGGAATTAAAGAGGAAAGAGCTTGGGAAAATATCGTTAAATATTTAGATAATAAGGAAAAATTTAAAATCGAGTTAAATGGGAATGATTTAAAAAAACTGGGATTAAAACCAGGACCGATTTATCGCGAAATCTTAGATAAATTATATGAACTTAAGCTTGATGGAGAAATAATTAATAAGGATGATGAAATGAACTTAGTAAAAACTTGGTTAAGGGAGGAGAATTATGCCATCGATAGTTGATATGTTTACATGGTTACCCGCCATTTTAATAGCCCTAACCTTCCATGAATATGTCCATGCCCTAGTTGCCGACCGGTTAGGTGATAGCACCCCTTATTATCAAGGACGGCTTACCCTTAACCCCTTGCCGCATATTGATTGGATAGGATTTATCATGTTACTTATTTTTAGATTTGGTTGGGCAAAGCCGGTACAAGTAAATCCTTATAATTTCAAGAATACCGGGGTTAAAAGAGGTATGATGTTAGTATCTATAGCCGGACCAGCGATGAATATATTACTTGCCTTAATTGGAATGTTACTGCTTAGGGCTTTAGCCCCGTTTGATTTTAATGAAAACATTCATATGTTAGTTAAATTAATATATCCTCTAGTTTATATTAATCTGATTTTAGCCGTTTTCAATTTAATACCGCTGCCGCCACTAGATGGTTCGAAAATTTTAGCGGGTTTATTGCCTGATTCGGGAGCGCAAATGATTTATTCTTTAGAACGCTATGGGCCGATATTTCTGCTTATATTAATTTTTACTGGCGGAGTAGGTAAGATTTTATTACCTATTGTAAATTTTTTATATGGATTAATGTACGTGTTAATCTTCTAACTGGGGGGCAACTATGAGTTATATAGTTGATTTAGAGGCGTTTCATGGTCCTTTAGATTTGCTTTTATATTTAATAGAAAAAAACGAAGTAGATATCTATGATATTCCTATTGCGAAAATAACTGACCAATATATTGACTATATCAATGTTGCCGGACATATTGATTTAGAGCAAATAGGCGATTTCTTAATTATAGCGTCATATCTGTTATTCTTGAAATCTAAAATGCTCTTACCAAAACATGAACCAGAAGATAAAGGAGATGATTACGAAGCAGACCCCCGCGAAGAATTAGTACAAAGGCTCTTAGAGTATAAAAAGTTTAAAGAAGTAGCTAATTACCTGGCAGAAGTTATGCAAGAAGATAATTTAACTTTTTTTAGAAGTACGGATTTTGAGCCCGAAGTAAATGAAGTATTAGTCGCTGAAGTTAAGTTATTAGTCAACGCTTATAAAGAAGTGTTGGCTAGAATGGTGGCGCAAAACCATACCCCTATTTTAGAAATTCCAGTTTCCGATGTTAATGTCACGGATAAAATGCAGGAATTATTAGAGGAATTATATAATAATCCCTTAGGCATTAGTTTGCAAGACTTATTTGCAGGTGCAACTAGCCGACGGGAAGTATTAGCTTATTTTTTAGCTTTATTAGAATTAATGCGCATACAAAAAGTCAGTGCCCAGCAGGAAAATATTAATGATGTGATAATAATTAATCTAGTAGGTGATGGCTCATGATGATGAGAAATGAAATTAAAGGGGCTATTGAAGCAATTTTATTTGTACGCTCCGAGTTAGTTTCGGCAGATGAATTAGTAGAAATACTAGGTATACCTTTATTAGAATTATACGAAATAATTAGAGAACTTATAGCTGAGTATAATGAAGCAGCTAAGGGAATACAAATAGTAGCAGTTGACCATAGTTATATGATGTGTACTTCTCCGGCTTATGCCGATATTATTAGCCGTATGAATAAAACGGTTGAGCGCCGTTTATCGCCTGCTGCAATGGAGACCTTAGCTATTATTGCTTATAAACAACCTATAACTCGGGCCGAATTAGAAGCGATTCGCGGAATTAAATCAGATAGGATAGTTAATAATTTATTAGAAAAAGGACTAATTGAGGAAGCGGGACATAAACCGGTAGTCGGTAAACCAATCTTATATAAGACTACTGCCGACTTTTTGAAATTATTTAATATGAATACCTTAGAAGATTTACCTGATATAGAGGTGGTTACTCATGGCGGAAAAGTCAATTGAAGAAGAAATAATGATTAAAGCCGGGCAAGCCCGTAAATTAGCTAAATATATGAGTAGTACCCAGGATTTAGTGGAGGAACAAATCCAAAAAGCCTTCCGCCGCGGGGAATTTGAAAATCTTGCTGGGGAGGGAAGACCACTGGATTTGCATGAAAACCCTTTTGAACCAGTAGAACTACGTATGACTTTTAAAATACTTAAAAATAATGATTTTGCTCCCTACTGGATTGAATTGGGGAAAGAGATTGATGCTGAAGGGGAAAAGTTCGCTAAAGAAGTAGAACATTTTAAAAGATATACTTATTTATTCATGCAGGAAAAGCATAGTAATTCAAGTGTAAAACGTTTTGAACGGCGAAAAGCCAACTTTCTATATGAATCTAGACTTAAGTTAGAAAAGCTTCATCAAAAAATTATAGATTTTAATTTACACTGCCCGACCTTCAGGGAAGGACGAACTAATTTTGATATTGATGATAAGATGTATGAAGTGATAATCGCCATTGAGCGGGTTATTGAAGATGTGAGGCGTGAAACGTGAGATGTGAGGTGTTAAATGTAGGGGAGGGGCTCTGCCCCTCCCTTAACTAGTATAGACCTAACCACAGATTTTTTAATAATTATTAGGTTCTTTGGTAAAAATTATAATAATTAATCTGTGGGAAGGTATGAACTAGGTGTTTTATATTAAAGTACAGATTAAAATTGATGTAACATCTATCCAAAATAAAATAAGGATAGATGTTCTTTATATATTCCTGTTTAAAAAAGTAACCCAGCAATATTTAGTTGATTTTGAATATGTTTTAGACCTGCTAGATTCCTATTTTAGAATCCCCCTAGATAGCAGCGACGGAAAAATAGATTGGTATAGTCATTTGCTTAATAAATTATCCCATACTATAAAAAGGTCTACTAACTTTTTCCCTTATTTAGATTATTGTATAATTGATAAACTTACCTGGCTTAGTACCATAGGCTTAGAGGAAGCTGATAAAACCGGCTTTTATACTGGTAGCCTTTGGGCGATGAAAGGTATTTTTTTATCCTTATTAACTAGTAAAGTTAAATTAAGAGATTTACAACTTAATATTAATCCTGATTTTTCCCATAAAGTAGTTAGCAGTCAATTTTCTTGTATATTAAGAATTAAAATCGTACATATTATTCGTATAAGAATATCGCTATTTTTAGCGAGAGTTAGGGGGTATTATCGTGGAAAACGACAAACAAAAATCTTCAAATCACCCTATCGAAGGTTTGATGCAAACAGCCATGGCTAGTATTAAGGAAATG
>CAZYLY010000084.1:0-8489 GCA_964648825.1 uncultured Syntrophomonadaceae bacterium | reverse complement strand
TCAATTTCAATATCTTTAAGAATAATACTCCCTTCTTGTGGAGTATTATGAGGGATAGAAAATTCTAAAACTACATTACTCGAACGGGTAGGGACTAGGGCTACACTTTGTCCATCAGATTTTTTCCGCCAAACTTTAACCTTCGATAGTCCACTGCCCCTAATAGACAATACATACCCACTAACATTATTTATGCCAGTATAAGTTTTAATTAATTCTACACTATCAATTCGCACAGAAGGATCGGCTGCCTGTATAGAAGTGAGCGGCAGTAAAGTAAACATAAACACAAATGTTACCACTAGACTTATCCATTTCAAGGTTCTTCTTCTCATTCCCACATATCTCCTTATAAATGCAACGGGGACGGTTCCTTTTGCATTTCTTTCATTATCTCCCCATCGATTTAGTAATTATTACTACTCAATTTTCTTGCTAAGCTTGCAGCAAAAAGACTTAATCATTATATCGGAAAAAACAGTTAAATCTTTAAGCAGTTCCAATCTTTTTTAATATCCTACAGATTTCTTGTATTAAAAAAAGTCCCCGAAGGGGGACCCCTTACACCTTACTTCTCACTCCACTACCACAAATATTCCCGCTTTATCTGTCACTAAGTTAACCTGCCTATTTAATAAATCCTTCGTAAAGGGCTGTTCAAACCATTGGCGGTAAGTTTCATCATAGCGCAATACCCTAATCCGCTGTCCATCACTATTAAAGTAATTCATTTCTATTTCTACCTTATCAAATGCTATATTTTCGCCATCTACTTCAATGAACTCCGATTTAATCGCACTACTTAACATATTTCTTTGTAAAGCAGGTAATAGAGTGGATTCTACTCTGCCTAAGCGAAGCAGCAGATCATCACTTCCGCCCGCATACATATCTGCTCTTAAGTTATAAACATTTACATTAGCGAACTTAGAAATAGTATTAAGCGTAGTAATAGCACGTCCATCATTAGGCAGCTTAATACTTCTAGCTACCACCTGTTCACCCATAAGCTTATCTAAATCTAAATACAAATATCCTTGATTAGCGGCTGATGATTTCAATAGTAATGTGGCACTGCTAGTCTTAACCGATTGTATTACGTCGCCTATCCGGTCAGTAGTAACCCGTACTCCATCTTGGGGCAGAGGTAAATCAGAAGCTTTAACGACACTAAAACTGCCGTAAAGGGTCTGACTATATTCGGGATTATTATTTTTAAGTACGGTTATATTATAAAGCCCCGGTTTTAGGCGGTCTCTGCTTCTAGGTAAAAATACTTCCAAATAGGGTTTGCCATCATTATCATGCACTTTTACCTGGTAAGCTAAGGTATCGTTAAATTTCACCGTAATACTATCATTATCAAAATAAGAACCTCCGATAATAATCGGCTGATAAATGTCGTAATTTTCCCCGACACTGCCTAGAGAAATACCAGTAACAGTAGGGACTGCCATGGTATTAAAACTCCAGCTTTCCGCCTTATTACCGCTTCCGTCTAAATCGTTACCCCCGTAGTAGTATAAAATATTATCCACGATGTTGACTTGGTAACTAGTTTGGGGGCGCAAAGGTTTAACCGGAATATACAAATGTACTGCCGCACCTTCTTTAACAAAAATATATTTACTAGCATAACCCTCTTGATTTTCAACTATATTTAAAAAGTCTATATCAATAATATTAGCCAAGCTTCCACCTGCGGAGTGCACTGTGCAGCTTCTTAATAAATTAAATGCTCCGCTCGATAGGCGCAGATCTCCATCTAGCTTATAAGTTAAACGTATAAAATAGCGTGTCACCCCGTCAATAGTTTGGGGGGATAAGTTAGTATTAGTTAAACCAGTAGTTTCAGGGGTAGGATATTTACTTTCTAAAGTCGGGTACCGTTGCACCGTAAAGCTTCTTTCGGTATCCTTACCTATGTCTTCTTCGCCATCAAGAGTTATCTTTACTAATTGGACTTTTATCCTATACTCTCCGATAGCTAGTGCCGTCTTTAATTCGGTGGTGATGCCTCCGGTTGCTTTTAATTCTGGTAATTGGGCTAAAGTAAACCCTGTTTCCGGGCCAAAATAAGCAATTCCGTAGTCATTAGATTTCAACTCCCGCCAATTGTCAGCTTCCTTATATTGAATAAGCTGCCCGGCTAAAGGTAAGCTATTTCTATAAATAGTAGCCTTATGGCGTAAGTAAACATTATCAGCCACACTTTCACTAACTCGGCAAGTAATGGTAAAAGGAATTTCTCCGGGGGGCAATTCTCCCTCCAGCTGGCTGATTGTATAAATAACATCTGATGCAGTAACAGAAGTAAGCCTTTCGCCTAATATCTCTACTTGGACACCAGTTTCATTAATCCTTATTAAGCTAAGCTTAAGCTGATAATCTCCCGGGGATAAATTGGTGCTAAACTTAGTACTAATTCCGGCGGTAGTGGTTAATGTTTCTACACTAAAATTATCTTGGGGTAAGAAGATTGTACCTGCAGCCAATGTTTTAAAATCAAGCTCTAAATTCTCTCCGTAATAAACTGTTTGCCCCACAACTGGCTTATTATCTAACAGATTAATAATTTCCAACTTATATCTAAGCGGCCACTCCTTATTTATACTAGAATTAGCAGCTACTTTAGAATTTACATTAAACTCAATATCCCCGCTTAAAACCTTACCTTCCAGCCCCGCAAAGCTAATATCAACTCCATAGTCATTAGCTAAACCAGGTTTTAATCCATTTATATTAAATAACCCCAACATAAATAGGGCTAAAGTAATTATTGCTATGCAGCGGCCTTTAGTTATATGCATTTAATCCAACTCCTGTTTCTTATCATTAAACTAGTTATCGGTTTTTTCGCTATATTCCTTTAAAGATTGGCTCACTTCATTTTCTACTTCTTCTAAAGCGACTACTACTAAAGGGTCAAAGAAGGTACCGATGCCCTTTTTAATAAATGCTAATGCCTGTCCATGGTTTAAGCGCGCTTCGTCATCCGCCAGAGAAGTTACGGCATCATAGGTATCAGCCACCGCAATAATTCTAGCTGTTAAAGGGATGTCTGTATAACCTAATCCTTCGGGATAACCGCTAGTATCATAATGTTCATGGTGGTATAAAATAGCTGCTTTAATTTCTGCCAATTCGTCTCCTACCGGCAGCCAAGCAGCTCCTAGCTCAGGGTGCATTTTCGCATCCATGATTCCATCATAAATTACACCCATCTGCCCAATATCATGGAGTATTGCCCCATATTCCAAATCTTTTAACTCCTGTTTATTCAAGCCTAAGCATTTCCCAATAGGCAGAGCGATTTTAGCCACCCTGGAGCTATGTCCCACCATTAAGGGGTTATATCCTTCAGTGGCTCGGATTACAGTTTGCAAAAGCTCCTGTTTTAAGCTTTGTTCCCCTCCTTGCCGTGCCATATCCCCCAGTCTAGCTATTACTACCGCTAATAATGGTTGAATTAATTTCACCTTAATTGGAGGAATTTCTGCCATCTCACTAGCAACTAAAACTGCACTAGCCGCTAATTCACCTTGCACAATTACCGGAATAAATAGCCCTGCCGAGAAACTAGAGGGCAATTTATCATTTACTAAACACGGTTTTAATGTTCCGCTATGCTTCTCCATAAAAGCTTGCCACTCTGCTGTTACTTCCTCATTCTTTACCCATAAATAATGTTCTTTAGTATTAGTAAGTTTTTTCGCCCATATAATAAATAAGCTTAAAGCTTCACGTTCATCCTGCACTTGACTAAGACTTTCCAAGGCCTTAACCATCATAGACATATCTTGAATTTTACTTTCCTTAACATAATCAAGAGCCCAAAAATAAGTTAAAGCCACTCCTGCAACTAAAACCACCACCCCGGCAAAAAGCGGGGGCATAATATTGCTTAATAGCAAGGGCGTAATAATCGCCGTCACCAAAAGTCCCACCTGCAATCTAGCTTTATAATCCATCATATCCCTCTCCTAAAACTAACTCCTATATATAAATTCGGGTTAAAAAGATTTTTCCCTACTGTATAACAAATATTTTTCCGCTTAATTCCACCTCGCCTTGTATTATATAAAAGGAGGCGATTATGCAGCTATTCTCAAATTCTACAACAAGCAATAAAACAACAATTAAATATCCTAGAATAAATAAAACAGCCGGGGAATTAACCCCCGGCTGTCTAATTCACCACATACCTAATCTCCGCCCCGCAATTACGACATACGGTTCCCTCTAATGCTTCCAGGCTAATTCGGTAATTAGTTCTGCTAATTAATACTGTCTCACAGTTAAGACATTTAGTATCATTTTCAAAACCGGGCATATTACCCATATATACAAAATGTAAATGTTCCCTAGCTATTTCGTAGGCTCTGTGCATAGTTTTAATCGGGGTAGGTTCGGTGACAAATTTATACGCCGGGTGATAGCGGGATAAGTGTAAGGGGATATTAGGACTTAGGCTAGCAACCCATTTAGCTAGCTCTTTAAGCTCGTTTTCACTATCATTTTCCCTCGGGATTATAAGGGTAGTTATTTCTATATGCGCCTGTTCAGCAGCTTTAGCAATAGTCTTTTTAATCGGCTCCAGCTTGGCTTTACAGTTTCTACGATAAAACCTTTCGTTAAAGGCTTTTAAATCTATGTTAAAAGCATCTGCCCAAGTTAATAATTCTTCTAGGGGTTTTCCTTCTATAAAACCATTAGTAACTAAAACTACTTGTAATCCTTTTTCTTTCAGTGGTTTCGCTGTAGCTAAAATATATTCATACCATATGGTCGGTTCATTATAAGTAAAGGCTAGTCCGATAGAGTTCTGTTCGACAGCTTGGTAAGTTATGTCTGCCATCTTCTGAGGGGAAATATACTCCCCCTGGCTAATTACATGGGCAATATTATGATTTTGGCAAAATCCGCAAGCCAAATTACAGCCAAAGGTTCCGGCTGATAAGATGTTTTTGCCTGGATAAAAGTGATATAGGGGCTTTTTTTCAATCGGATCCAGAGCTAGTGCAGTAGTCATACCGTAGTTTAAGGTATGCAGTAGGCCCTCTTCATTCCTACGCACCCGGCATATACCTGTTTGCCCCGGTTTTAATCTACAGTGATGGGGGCATAGGCTGCATATAACTAACCCCTCTTGTGATTTATAATATTTGGCTTCCTTCGGCATTTTTACCATCCCTGTCTCAATAATACCTTACCACCTTAAACCGCTCTATTTCGTAATCTTCCTCGGGGCTAATACGGGCTTTTTCTAATACTATCGCTAATTGCTCTTCTACGGTATCAACTCCGTCTAAAGCTGGTAGTAATAAGCCCCGCCGCCGACCCTTAGTAACTATTACTCCATATTCCTTAGGGTCTAGATCTTCGCGGCCACATTTTTCAGGTGTCCCTAAGATATCTACGGAGTACTCCAGTTGCTCTAATTCGCTAACTTCCACGGGCATAAAACGTGGATCATTAGTTCCGGCACTTACGGCATTATTCGCTAATTCTTCCGCTAAATTAGCATAAGCGGGCATAATCGTACCTATGCAACCTCTTAAGCTGCCTTCCTTCTTAAGGGTAACAAAAGCCGCTGCTTTTTCCCCTCTTAATTCATGCCATTCCTCTGGCAATTCGGGGATAACACCGGAAGTAACATAATTTTCTAAAACTAACCTCGCCCAGCGTACCGGTAAACTTTTCGCTTCACGTTTGGATTTAAGCTCCTTAGCCTGTGCTGCCTTTAATTTATCTAAATAACTCATTTTTTCCTCCCCTAGTTTAAATCCTGCCGTTAAATAACCTACTCCAAAAGGCCCTTCATAAGCAAATATCTGGGGTCTTATTTGAAATCCATCCATAGCGCCCAGCATAATAACTATGGATCGATAGCCGCATTCTCCAGCATTTTCAAGTAGGCTATCCGGTATATTAAGTATAGCTTCCGTATCAGCCGCAGCTAAATATTCTTTTATCAATTTATCAAAGGTAACTCCATCCGGGTGGAAGTTATAAGGACCATCATTTTTCAAGCGGTGGGACATATCCCCTGAAGCTACTATAGCAATTTTTTTCCCTAGATTATCTGCTGCTTGCCTAATATATTTACCTAAAGAATACAAATCAAGAACTGATAACCCTCCTACACTTATAGCAACTAGCGGGGTATCCTCTCCCAGCCCGGATGCTCTTAAATAGTAAAGAGGTACCTGGATACCGTGGTCTAATCGTTCATTAAGGCGATTATTTCTAGCTATGTCTTCATCTATAATTATAAAATCTATACCGGCATCTACTGCTAACAGGCTAATTTCCCTAATTATGGCTATATCATTAGGATAATTAAAGCTAATTTCGGGACATCCAAAATTACTCATATCCCCATATAAAGCAGGTGTGCCTAAACAAGTTATACAATCACTGAAAACATTCCCATGCGGAGTGAGGAAAACTACTGCTTCCGGTTGGCTTGCAACTAAAGACTTCGCCATCTCCTGCATACCCCTAACTGTAGGCTCTACATCTACAAGGCTTCCCCCACCTATTGCCGGTATAATCATCGGCGGATGTGGTGAAAGTGCCAAATAACTAAGCATATAACTACCCCCTTTAATGTAATCTTAACATAATATCTGGTAAAAGCTAAAAGTATATACTCACATTTCGAGTTATTTGAGGACAAGTTTCTGTCTAAAGATCAACGTGATTGGAGGAAGGACTATGACTAGTGAGGTGATTATTTATCTTATCAAGTTAGAAAAGTATCCCGAATCTCTGCAGACACCTCCAGGGATTTGATAGGTATGCACCTTGAGATACATCGAACTTTTTCCGGAGGCATCTGATTTGCCGACAAAATCTTTTGACAGCATGGAACTTGTAATGTTAGAACTCATCAGCGTCGAAAGTTGTCGCAATCATTCTAACACTCTTATTTGACAAGAATGGTTAAAATGTGTTAGGATGTGTGTTAGAATGCCCGAGGAGGTACTTATAATGCAGTTTACAGAAAGTTCAACCCTTGAATTGAAACGGCAGGTTGTTGATGATATTCGTAAAACAGTCATCGCTTTTGCAAATTCTGAAGGCGGTACGCTCTATATCGGAGTAGATGATGACGGTACGGTAATCGGTGTAAAAGATATTGGAGGCGAAATGCTGAGGCTGTCCAATATAATCCGAGATGCAATCAAGCCGGATGTTACCATGTTTGTTTCATATGTGCAGGAAAAAGAAAAGGACAAAGATATTATAAAGGTAACCGTGCAGAAAGGTACAGAATGCCCCTATTATCTGCAAAGTAAAGGCTTACGTCCCGAAGGAGTTTTTGTCCGTCAGGGTGCTTCTTCTGTTCCCGCAACAGAAAGTTCTATCCGCCGTATGATCATGGAAACTGATGGAGACAGTTATGAAAAAATGCGCTCTCTAAAACAGGAGTTAACCTTTGATGCAGCCATTGAAGAGTTCAAGGTTCGGGGAGTACCCTTTGGCGGAAACCATTTAAAAACACTGCATCTTGTCAACGAGGATGGTATTTATACTAATCTTGGCTTGTTGTTCTCCGATCAGTGTACACATACAATAAAAGCTGCTGTATTCGAAGGCAAGGAAAAAGCGGTTTTCAAAGACCGCCGGGAATTCACAGGCTCGCTATTAAAGCAGCTAAACGATGCCTTTGCCTATATCTCACAGTATAACAGAGTGCGGGCGGAGTTTACCGGGCTGTATCGCAATGATAAAAAGGATTATCCCGAAGAAGCATTAAGGGAAGCTCTACTAAATGTTTTAGTACACAGGGACTATGCCTACAGCGCAAATACCCTCATAAGCGTCTTTGATGATCGAATTGAATTTGTATCGGTAGGCGGATTAGTGAAAGGAATAAATCTCTCAGATATTATGCTTGGCTTATCTGCAACCCGTAATGAGCGGCTTGCCAATATCTTTTACCGTCTGACGCTTATTGAAGCCTATGGCATAGGGATACCGAAGATTCTGAATAGCTATAAAGGCTTTGCCGTACAACCGGAGATTGGGACAACCGACAATGCTTTCAAGATTACTCTTCCTAACCAAAATGAACAATTACAGGATTCCGGTTTAAATTCAGATGAAAAACGTATTATTGATCTTGCAGTCCGGTTGGGCAAAATTAAACGAAAAGATGTCGAAACAGAACTTAACATATCACAAACTATGGCAGGCAGAATTCTCAAAAGCATGGTGAACAAACAACTTATTGAGACTGCCGGTCAAGGTAAAAATACGGTGTATGTGTTGAAAAAATAATTGCTGCTTTGTGAAAGTGTCTAATTGAAAGCCGAAGATCGGAACTGTATAGCCCAGTTGGAATCTATTTTGGCGAAATTAAAGGAGTTAAATCCTGACAGAAAACAATGAACCGACATCCTGCAATAGGAGCCGGTATAATACTCTGGCGGAGAGAGTGGGATTCGAACCCACGGAACCATCACTGGTTCACTCGATTT
>CAZYLY010000083.1:0-8577 GCA_964648825.1 uncultured Syntrophomonadaceae bacterium | reverse complement strand
TAATGATTATATTTCTTTAGAAGATGCAATTAAAGAATATGGAATATAAAATATTATAAAAAAAAGAGGCGGCTAGGATATGCTCCCCTTTGAATAGACACCTGAAATAACAAAAATTCAGGACTATGCAAAGGGGAGTTTTCTATGGGAAGAAGAGGAATCAGTTATGACAATAAATTGGAAGCAGTAGAAAAGTAGCAGCGAGGCGAAGGAAGGCAGGATAGCATGCGCATAATTTGGGTGAAAACCGCCGATAATAATTGGTAAATTAAGCGATATGCTAAGGAGGCACTATTTAACTCATAAGTTCTAACCGGTTAACAATTTTTGTTTGTCGGGTTATTTTCTGCCCGAATACATCAAGTATGAAACGGCAAGAGCCGGTTCGTTGGCATCTATATTTACCTAACTTCTCATTAGTATGCAGAATGAATTGGCAGATTTCACGAAAAGGGCTTTTGAAGTTATGGAGATGACTTCGAAAGCCCTTGTTTCCATTTTTGGAGATAATTTAATAATATTTTATTGCAGGTGGAATATGGTATTTGTTTATTTCCCTTCATTTAAACGATCTATTAGCCCTATAATTAAAAGCATATCTTTGTCAGAAAGGTTACGCATTCCATCTATTGCTTTTTGTACTAAAATAGGTTCGGCATTACTTTTATCAAAAAAAATCTTAGGTGATACGTTTAAATATTCGCAAATATAAAGAAATTCTTCTATAGATGGTTTAGATCTACCTGAGGAAATATTTTGTATATAGCTTCGGCTATGTCCAAGGTCTAAGCTCATCTGATATTCGGATACACATTTCTTAACTCTAAGTTCGGTTATTCGTTGTCTGATAAATTCGTAATCCAATAGCCTCACTCCCTAATATGATTGTATGCTTTTAATCGCATGCGTTTTCATATAGTGTGTGTTCTAATATGTTGAATTATGACACTGGTAGCGGTATAGTTTACATAAAATACATTTGGATAAAATATCCTATGTTTCGGCAATACATTTGATAATGTAAGAAAAAAGGTCATTAAAGGTGTTAATAATTAGGTAATTATCGACTTTTGAAACTATAAAACAAGCAAACATTATCGCGATATTATATAAGTTCTCTATTTCTTAAGCCGCTGATTAAAACTAAGGTAAAGAGAAAGAACTGTAAAATAATGGAGGCAAGTTGGTTGAAAAAGTATAGAAATAATTTTTCTATCACGAAGGTAATTATAATTGTATTTATGATAGCCATGCTTATATCCATCAGTATTATTGGATATTTAGTTTTTTCAAGTTGGTTTTTTTCTGCACAACAAACCATCCGTGTAACGCTAATGTTAACAGCACTCTTATTATTATTCTCATTTATTATATATACTATAATTATTAAAAAATTATTTGGACGAACAGAAGAATTGCAGGATGCTATTATAACATTAGATGAAAATAAAAATCAGCTCCAACTCATTTTAGATACTGTTGTTGAAGCAATTTATGGCATTGATATACATGGTAATCTTACTTTTTGTAACCTAAATGGGCTTAAAATGCTTGGGTATAACCATCAGGAAGAATTGCTGGGGAAAAACATGCATCAGCAAATTCACCATACTCTCAGGGATAAAACCCCTTTTCCCATTAATGACTGTAAGCTTATGCAAGCTATTATTAATGAAAAAGGCATCCATGGTGATGATGTATTTTGGCGTGCTGATGGAACATCCTTTGAAGTTGAATATTATTCGTTTCCCCAGGTTAAAGATAGCAAAATTATTGGCGCTGTAATAACTTTTATGGATATTAGCGACCGTAAGCGAAAGGAAAAAGAGATTCAACATTTGAATAACTATGATATCTTAACTGGATTATATAATCGGAGATTTTTTGAAGAACATCGTAGTCAAATTGATAATCTTGACAATCTTCCTTTGTCTGTTATTTTTGCAGATATTAACGGATTGAAGCTGACTAATGACATATTTGGACATACTGCAGGTGACGAACTAATTAAAAAAACAGCTAAAATCCTACAGCTAGCATGCCGGCAAAATGATATAGTTGCCCGTGTCGGGGGTGATGAGTTTATTATTTTGCTACCTAAAACTACTAGAGAAGATGCTGAAAAGATAGTGGTTCGAATCAAGTCGGGGTTCGTTGATACTTTCGTTAGAGCTATAAAATGCAGCATTTCAATTGGACTGGATACTAAACAAAGTACTGAACAATTGTTAGAAGAAATAATGTCTAACGCAGAAGATGCGATGTATAAAGATAAAGCTTTAAGCTGTAAGCCTGCTAATAAGGAGATTATCAATACTATTATTAATATTTTACACTCCAAGAATTATAGAGAAAAGCAGCATTCTATTAATGTCAGTAAATTATGTATTGAAATAGGAAGAGCCTTACATCTTAATGAAACTGAAGTTAATAAGTTAGGCAGGGCTGGTTACCTCCATGATATCGGAAAGATTGTACTTGAAGATATTCTTTTAACTGGTGATTCTATGGATGAAGATGGGAATGAAGCAATCCGAAAACATGTTGGAGCCGGATACCGAATTTTAAATCTTTTTGATAGCACACTCGATTTAGCAGAATATGTTTATAGTCATCATGAGAGGTGGGATGGTACAGGATACCCCCGCAGACTAAAAGACGTAGAAATACCGCTTTTGTCGCGAATTATTTCAGTGGCAGAAGCTTATGATTGTTTATTACACAGGGAAGAAGCTCAATCGGAAGGACGGGGAGATATAGCAATAGCAACCATTAAAAAGGGTGCAGAAACGCAGTTTGACCCGCACATTGTTAAGATACTTGCTCAGATTATAGAAGAAGATAGGGATGCTTCTAGGACGGATACCAAAAAATATGCAAAGGACTACATCTAGAATTATGGTTGTAGTGGAACTGTCTTTTCTATTTTCCAGCATGACAGGAATGATTATTTTGTACTTACCGTTATTTTTATCTTATCCCCTTAAACGCCGATTTATTGCTTGTGCCCCTCTTTTGGAGCCTGTGGATCTATCCCCCTATATTAGAGGGATTGACCATGTAACAGTAAGTGGAGAGGCAGGGAAAGAGCTCGGTATTAGTATTTTAAACGGTAAGAGGTTAAATTAGAGAACAAAATTCTGCAATAAAAGAACGAAAAGGGGATTAGGTGTATCAAAAACCTTCTTCCCCTTTTCCTATTTTTTTATAGACTTAAACTGCCGATTTCATTAAGATTAGAGATTTGATTAGCTTTGATTAATCCTGGAGATATGGTATAAAGGGTATTATCAATATATAATATTCTTTGCACATTTCTTTCGCTTCCATACCAGTAATCACCGGACTTGAGATAATCGTCTTCATTAAGATGAGTTATTTTGCCCCGCAGCGAAAAGCCCTTTTTAAGATCAATATTGTAAATATAGGCTCCTTGAAAAGCAAATGAACCATAAGCAGGAGAGCCCTTAGGGTTTTTCAATTTTTGTTCTTCACTAAGTGTCATAACTGTAATAGGAAATGCCATAAGATTTTTCTCCCTGGAAAAAAGTAAGGCCTTATGATTATGCAATAGCTCCGAATCAGTGCCCCGGTCACCAATTATTTCTGCGGCTATCTGGCGGGGATTATTAACTTCACTCACATCAAAAAGCGCTATTTTGATACCCTGATAATACGCCTGTACATCATTATCACCATGTTTTACCTCTATAGTATCTTTGCCAAAGCCGATTATATGGTTTTCATCATAAGGATGTAAGTAATCACTATAACCGGGTATTTTAAGTTTACCTAGTATAGTCGGGTTACTAGGTTCTTTTAAGTCGATAACAAAAAGCGGATCAACAGTTCTAAAAGTCACCATGTAAGCCCTATCCCCCATAAAACGGGTAGAATATATAGTTTCTCCTGGTGCTATTCCTTCTAAGCTGCCGACTATTTGCAAATCTCTATCTAGGACGTAAAGGTTGTTTTTCGAGGTGTTATCATCATTACGCCAAACATCACCGGTAGTAGTCGCAATCCGAAAATACCCTTTATTTTCATCCATAGAAAATTGATTTAATATATGTCCGGGGACTTGCCCTCTACCTTGATAATTAATTTCTCCGTTAGCTAGAACGAAACTATATATACTAGTTTGGCGCTCGGAAATAGAATTAGGAAAACTGCTATCACGCAAGAGCGGCTTAGGTGTACCTTCACGGGTAACAGCAATATAGAGCTGGTTCAGTGAAGCATATATATTTTCCCCATTGCCTAAGACAGTTGTAACCTTAGCTTTTTCTTCCTTTTCCAAATCTAACCCAGCTACCATGATGTAAGCCGGAAATATTTCTTCGGGTAAATAGTTTATCTCAGTACAGTTGATTTCCCTAAAGTCATTATCATTAAGGCTATCCCGCAGAGAGGGAAGAGTAATCTCATCATTTTCCAAAACTGAATAATAATCTAGATAGGAACGGCTGACCATATAAAGTGCTGAACCGATTTTACGTGCGGAAAGATAATCGCCTTGTAGTTCAATTTCGCGGACTTTTTGGATACTATTTTTAGATTCTATATTATAAATTAAGGCTAAAGTAGTAGTTTGGTGCCGGGGCGAAGGATAAATTCCAGCTCTCAAGCTCTTGTCCATAAGCTTATTATTATAGGATTCTGGATTATTATGACCAATAACAACTAGATGTTTATTATCTAAAAAGATTTCCTGGGGGGTAAAACTAGCCTTTCCAAAATCTATTTTAGCTGCTACCTGCATATCGTTAGCCGGAACCGCCTTTATTATTACTACGTTTTTCTGATTAACCTGATATATATAAGTGCCGTCAGTTTTAACTATATCAGCTTCATCTACCCCTTGGACCTGCACATTAGTCTGGCTGCTGTCTGCGGTACCTTCTGCCATTTCTTTATTGGCACTTTGCGGCATAACCGCCCGGGAAAAATCTTCTATAGATTTAGTCGTAAAATCATCGCTAAAGTATTTTTGGTTAGTTGCAAACTGTGCTTCGTATTCACTTAACAGCTGCTTGAAGTTCTCCATGGTGCCGATAACTGGAAGTGGTTCGACTGGCTTTTTCAATTCGCGGTTATTAGGAATTGTTTCCCAAGCCATTGCCATGCTAGAAACAAATAGACCTATCATAAGAGTAATAACTAAACAAGAAATAATAGCTTGCTTACGAGAATCTGAACTCATTATATCCCTCCTTATCCTTTATCTTTCAATACGAGAAAGGTTTACATAGCTTACAGTTTAAGTGGAAATATATTATCTTATTAAGCTAGCGATGTGTCAAAACCGCCTTCCCTATGATATATATACTTATTATCTTAATAAATCCATTCTATTATGATATATTTACTAGGGTGCCAAATATCGAATATCTTTCGGATATTTAGGATATAAAATAGGGATGGTAAAGTAATAATAATAGTAGTGGGCGAATAACTTCGTCCCTTTAATACAGGTTATTTTAGTGTGTCAAAACCCCCGTCCCCATGACATGAAAGGAGAATTTTTTTGTTAAGAAGTAAAACTAATAAATTAAAAAATTTTAAAATGATTAATCCTAGTATTGTTGATACATTTGATTTTAGTGATACTTTTGAATTTGATTTTAACCACATTGACATAAGCAGTGCGTTTGAAAACTTATTTAGTTATTCGGATTCCAAGTTATTCATGGGGAGATTTTCCGAGCAGGATATGCGTAACAAGATGGAGACGCTAGGTCTGGGGAAACATCTTAATTCTATGGGATTTACGGATACTGTTATTGATATTGAAAGGGATGAAAATTACATAAATTATTTTAAGCTCTACTGGGAGGAAAAGCTACCGGAAAAATTACTTATTGACCTGCGGGTTAGTGAACACACCTTTTTCCCGAAGAAGCGTTTTTTTGCAGAAGGGGTTAGGGTTGAGCCTTATAATATGATTCTTATCGAATGGTTATCTGCTAAAAACCCTAAAGCAGTTTTTAATCCTAAAAGACCCCAATTGCCAGGGCAAAGTAGTCCTGGGTTAGGGGTACTTAAATATTGTTTTAGGTTGCTGCATGATATTTCCGACGAGATTTTTAAAGATGGATTTCTTGACATTCCTACTCATATGCATGGGGCGATGATGTATTCTAAGGAATTTAAGTTTTTCGACCCGGTACAAGAAGCGATACTTCGGGCTGTAATGAGGGATCTTAGGAGATATTCGCTGGTCGACCTTTCCTGGGGTGTACTTACTGAAACTATTATTGACCGGCATAAAAATGCTCCTGCTATTTATGACCCCACAGAGCAAATTCACTATGTTTCCCCTAGAATGAAGGACTATTTTGCATCGGAATTATATATTACAACATTTAATAAGCACTACCACCGGAGAAATTATTATTTTAAATATGACGAAATGGTGCGTAAAAGAGAAGAGATTTTGCGCACCAAGAAAATCGAAGATCTTTAAGGGTTTTAATTATTACATTTTTTAATGGGATCACTTATGCAATTATTATAGGGCAACAGAAATTCCCTTATGCCGCTTGAATAAGGGGCAATATCGTATTGCTGAAAATAAACTACTACCCCTTTAGGAGTGCAGTAAAAACTATTAACATCAAAAGTCTGCTCTACTAGTTGCTCATAATTATCGAAATAAAGATCGGGATCCTTCTTTATTTGTTCTATAACATTATTTTTTATATAAGTTCTATAATCATATAAGCAATCAAACAATTCGCTAAGCTTTATCATCTGACTAGTCTCTAGGTTCCATGTCTGTGAAGTCCGAATTGTAGAGCCATGGGCCCCGCCGGTATACTGGTAATTATCAGTGTATAAGCTGATTATGCAAGCTTTATTATAAGTTACTTTAAAAACTTGCAAAGCTTCAAATACACGTACCGGAAATCCGTTTTTAATATCGTCTAAATATTGATCAACTGCCATTTGATACAGCTTGGTGCGAAAACTTTCTTGCAGTGCCAGGGCGGCGTTTTTGTAAAACTGGTTTACCGTCTTAATGCCTTTTTTGTATTTTTGAGATTCGAATTCGGGGTATTCTATGCGATAATTTAGAACTGTAACCCCGTCATATTTCATTTCCTCGGTAAGTATTTTCGTATTATAGATTGCCGTCTTTTTCAATCTTATCACCTCATGATAACATATGAAAAAAAGCTATATTTAGTGACTGTTTAGTTAAGAAAAATATCTGCCTTAATATAATAAAAAGATTATTTATATTCAAAAAACCACGATATTTAAAGGTATAAAAAGAAATTCTAAGGAGCATAATATTAAACGATAATAATAGGCGGATTTGGCGAGTATTCTGATTTGAATACTTGACTTCTCTTGCCTAATATTAGTAATATATATTAGCACTCACTTTAAACGAGTGCTAATAAGAAAAATAATATATAAAGTTTAAAGGAGGTATACCTTTGAAAATTCAACCATTAGCAGATCGATTAGTTCTGAAAGTAGCTGAAGTAGCAGAGGAAAAAACTAAAAGTGGTTTATATGTGCCAGATACCGCTAAGGAAAAGCCCCAGGAAGCTGAAGTATTAGCCGTAGGCCCAGGTGCATTAAATGACAAAGGTGAAAGAGTTGCATTGGAAGTTAAGGTAGGGGATAAGGTAATCTTCTCCAAGTATGCAGGGATGGAAATTAAAGTTGATGGTGAAGAATATCTAGTTCTGTCTGAAAGAGATATACTTGCTATTCTAAAATAGTTAAAAGGAGGAACTACATAGATGATATCCAAAGAAATTAAATTTGGTGAAGAAGCTAGACGTGCCCTAGAAAGAGGCGTTGATACTCTAGCTAATACGGTTAAAGTTACCTTAGGACCTAAAGGCAGAAACGTGGTATTAGACCGCAAATTCGGTTCTCCTACCATTACTAATGACGGAGTAACTATTGCCAGAGATATTGATTTAGAAGATGCCTGGGAAAACCTGGGCTGCCAATTAGTTAAAGAAGTTGCTACTAAGACTAATGATGTAGCTGGTGACGGAACTACTACCGCTACTGTTTTAGCCCAAGCTATGATTAAAGAAGGATTAAAGAACGTAGCGGCTGGTGCTAATCCTATGATTATGAGAAAAGGCATCGAAAAAGCTGTTAGAGCAGCCGTGGCTGAAATTAAAAATATTAGCAAACCTATCGAAACTAAGGAAGCTATTGCTCAAGTAGCGTCCATTTCCGCTGGTGATACTGAAATAGGCAGCCTAATTGCTGATGCTATGGATAAAGTCGGCAGAGATGGCGTTATAACTGTTGAAGAATCTCAATCAGTCGGAACTTCCTTAGAAGTTGTGGAAGGTATGAGCTTCGATCGTGGTTATATCTCCCCTTATATGATTACTAATACTGAAAAAATGGAAGCCGTACTAGATGACCCATATATCCTACTTACTGATAAGAAAATCACTTCCATCGGCGAGGTACTTCCTGTATTAGAAAAAGTTGTACAAACCGGCAAGCCTTTATTAATTATTGCTGAAGAAGTAGAAGGCGAAGCATTAGCTACTTTAGTAGTTAATAAATTAAGAGGTACTTTAGATGTTGTTG
>CAZYLY010000082.1:0-8601 GCA_964648825.1 uncultured Syntrophomonadaceae bacterium | reverse complement strand
ACCCTTTTCAAGGACTACACCCTTCGGGTACTACTGATATTCGCTAACCGCTCATTATTAATGTTGCTGATTTTCACAGATTATTAAGGATAAGCACAGATCTTTTGGAGATTTGTTCGTATGGTGTAGGGGAGGGGTAGAACCCCTCCCCTACCCGTTGTCATTTTGAACGATAGTGAATAATCTAAAAAATGTGTAGCAACAAATTCAACACCTTTGGCTTTTGAAACGAAAAATAATATTGGTTAATTGTAAACAAAATTAACACACCCTTATTTAAAATTAAAAATTCAGCCTGCGACGCATCTTCCTACTGTTATCCATAAGAGCCAATGACACAAGAAAACTCCCCTCATGTCCCTAAAAAAGTGTGTCACTACCCCCGTCCCTATGACATGCAGGTATGGAAGGTGGTTCTTAAACATATAGTTATAATAATTGCTTAATTGGTGGAGGTGGATTATGGAGAAGAGGCGGGAGGCTATCAGTCGGGCTATGGCGGAGTTTTTGGAAATTCCGAAAGATTTAGTTTTAGATTTACCCAAGGTGACTATCATCGGCAGGAATGAATTATATTTAGAAAATCATAAAGGCATTATTGAATATGGATTAGAGCGCTTAAGAGTAAATCTAAGCCGGGGTTTTTTGGAGGTTGAGGGGCAGAAGCTGGAAATTAATGTTTTAATGCCGGAGGAAATGAAAATTACCGGTGAGATAAAAACGATTAAGTTTCGGGATTAGGAGGCATACTGTGAGCAATAAGTTTTTTGACCAGGTAAGCGGCATCATCAAGGTTAATCTTAAAGGTAAACGGCAAGAAAAAGTTATTAATATGGCTCTAGCTCGCGGTATCTATATATGGGGCATTAAAAAAGTTGATGATAAGGTGCAGTTTAAGGTAAGAAATAGTGGTTTTGCAGCATTGAAAAATATAGCTGATGAAAGCGGCAATGATATTGAAATAGTAAGTGAAAAAGGGCTGCCATTTTTTAAAACTGTGGTTAAGCGCAGGATTGGTTTTCTTACTGGGGGCTTAGTCTTTATTTTAATGCTTTATTTTATGACTTCATTTGTTTGGTTTGTAGAAGTATCTGGGAATAAGAATGTTACTAATGAACACATTTTAATCACTGCAGCTAAACATGGTGTACATCAAGGGGCGGCTAAATGGAATTTTAGTCGTATTCGGGTTGAGGAAGCTATACTTAGGGATATTAGCAATTTGTCTTATATTAAAATTGATATAAGGGGAGTTAAAGCTAGAATTGAAGTAGTAGAAAAGGTTCTAGCCAGAGACGAGATTACCGGTCCTTGTCATATGGTAGCGGCTAAGGATGGTGTAATAGAAGAAATATTAATTCTGGAAGGCCAGGCTTTTGCCCGGGAGGGTGAAGTAGTGACTAAAGGGGACGTTTTAATATCAGGGGTAGTATTTCCCGAAGAAAATCCTTATCTGATAAAACCGGAGGGACAGGAAGCTAAATCAGAGGAACCTTATTTAGTAAGGGCGCGGGGAATTGTGAAAGCTAAAGTATGGTACGAAGGTTACGGGGAATGTAAGATGACGGTGGAAAACGTTTTTTTGTCCGGTCAAAAACAAACCCGGATATTTTTTAAAACCCCTTGGAAGGTATTTAAACTCAAGGGTAATTATGCGGATGATTATTCTTTAGCGGATAAAAAAACAACTACTAAGATAGTGCATACACCCATAGGTGAGTTTAGTTTAAGCACGGAGGTACAAAAGGAGCAGCTTAAACAAGTGGATAAATATAGCGAAGAAGAGGCGGTTGAAATAGCTAAGGATAAAGCCTTAGATACTTTTAGAAAAAAACTTAGTGACGGTCAAAAGATTACTGACAACCGGGTTGAAGTATTATCGGCACCAAGTGACCCTATTTTAAGGGTGAAAGTCTCTATAGAAACTCTGGAAGACATCGCTATAGCCGAACCCTTAAATATTGATGATTAACTCGTATTTATTCTATCTTCTATGCTATAATGAATTGATATTAGTAATATAGGGGGATTATGCTTTTTGACAGAACATGAGTTAAAGATTTCTATGGGGGATAATCGTAAGGCTGCTATTTTCTTTGGTGCCGGGGATGAAAATTTCAAGCATTTAAAGAACTTAACTAATGCCGAAGTTTATGCCCGGGGAAGTGATATATTTATCCGCGGTGATGAGGCTGATGTTAATGAAGTTTATGAGTTAATTAATAGTCTGATTGATGTAGTGGAAAATGAAGAACAGCTAAATATTAATACTATAAATTATATGCTTAGTCTAATTAAAAAAGGTGATAAAACTAAGCATCAAGATATCGTATCAGGTCCGATATTAAAAACGGTGCGGGGTAAGGTGGTTAAGGCTAAGACTATCGGACAAAGAAAATACGTGGAATCTATTCTTAAAGATGATGTAGTATTTGGAATAGGTCCAGCCGGAACGGGTAAGACTTATTTAGCAGTCGTTATGGCGGTACGAGCCCTAAAGAATAAACATGTAGAGCGTATTATTTTAGTGCGTCCCGCTGTAGAAGCTGGTGAAAAATTAGGTTTTTTGCCTGGGGATTTGATTGAAAAGGTTAATCCTTATTTACGCCCCTTATATGATAGTTTATTTGACATATTAGGAGTTGAAGTAACTGAGCGCTATATGGAGAAAAATGTTATCGAGGTAGCTCCTTTAGCTTATATGCGGGGACGAACTCTTAATGATGCTTTTATAATCCTGGATGAGGCGCAAAATACTACTCCCCAGCAAATGAAAATGTTTTTAACTAGATTAGGATTTGGCTCTAAGGCGGTAATTACAGGTGATATTACCCAAGTAGATTTACCGAAGGAAGATTTTTCGGGGTTAATAGAAGTACAGAAGATTTTAAAAAATGTTAAAGGGGTTTCTTTTGAATATCTGACTAAAGATGATGTTATAAGGCATCCTTTAGTACAAAAAATTATTGATGCTTATGAGGTTTTCGAGGCTAACAATAATTAGTGTTAGTATTCTGGAGCTAATTAAGGAGCATGAACATGAAAATTAAAAGCTTGTTAAGTTATATAGGGCGAAAAATTAAAGGGTTTTTTACTCATTCCAGTACCTTAAAGGTGTTAGGTTTATTATTGTTTTTCTCCATAACTATTTTAATTCTATTTAGTAATTTTAGTCCTAAGCAGGTATCATTTCGTCCCGATGAAGTAGCACGCCGTAACATACAATCTAATATTAATACTATAATTATTGATGAAAAGCAGACAGAAGAATTGCGCAATCAAGCGGCCGGTAGGGTGCAAAAGGTTTATCAAGAGGACAAGTACGCTTTAGCTAGCACTACTAGTGATATTGAAAATATGTTTTTAGTTATTAATGAGGCGATGATTAATAGTGAAGAGCCTCAAGAGCAAATAGAATATTTTTTAAATACTACTAATAAAGAGGAACGGTTTGCTCTTAGTATAAATACCTCTGTATTAGCTGATTATTTAATTAGATTAGAGCCGGAAGATATGTTTCTCTTAGAAGAAACTTCATATAGTATTGCTAAAGGATTAATGGATAAACCTATTACCGAGGAAGCTTTGCTGGGAGTTTATGAACAAGCTGAACAGCAAATTAATAATAGTCCCTATACTTTAGAAGCTAAAGAAGTTATTAAAATAGCAGTTATAAATATGCTAAGGCCTAACCTTATTTTCAACCGAGAAGCGACGGATAAGGCTTATAAAGAGGCGATTGATGCCGTTCAACCAGTGCAAAAAACTATTAAAGCCGGAGAAATAATTGTTCGGGAAGGTGATCGGGTAACGGCGGAACAAATATCTATCTTGGAACAGCTGGGAATTCAAAGAAGCAGGAGTTATCCCTTAACTTTGGGGGGAGCAGCCGTTTTTGTATTACTTACCTTCTGGATAGTAATTGAGTTTATTCGCCGCTATTATAAAGATATTTCCCGAAATGACCGCCAAATGTTATTAATCGGTTTAATTTTTGTCATCATAATGTTAATATCGCGTTTTTTAACTAGTATTAAAATTGGAGACCAACCAGACCTTAATGCTTTAATGGGGTATCTAGCGCCGGTAGCGGCCGGTTCTATGTTATTAGCGATATTGTTAGATAGCCGCTTAGCCTTTTTCATAACTAGTATTATGGCGGTCTATGTAGGTTTGTTAACTACAGGTAACCAACTTTTTTATGCGGCAGTTGCTTTTATTGGCGGGACGGTGGGAATATTTCAAGTATATCGGGTTAATCAGACTTCTGATTTAGCCAAATCGGCTCTATATGTAGCTTTAGCTAATATTGTTACCATAGTTACGTTATCATTTATCGGGGGGACCATTTCGTGGCATATATTAGCCATCGGAACCTTAATTGGGGCGGTAAATGGTATTTTTTCAGCGGTATTAATGATAGGAGCCCTGCCTTATTTGGAAACTGCTTTTTCTATTACTAGTATGATAAAGCTTCTGGAATTATCTAATCCGAATCATTACCTCTTAAAACGGGAATTATTAGAAGCTCCCGGCACTTATCATCATAGCTTGATGGTGGGTAATTTAGCGGAAGCATCTGCTGAAGCTATTGGCGCTAATCCTTTGTTAGTACGGGTTGGTGCTTATTATCATGATATTGGTAAGATTAAACGGCCGGAATATTTCGTGGAAAATCAAAGGGGACTGGAAAATCCCCATGAAAAAATAGCCCCGGCTCTTAGTGCTTTAATTATAACTTCCCATGTTAAGGAAGGAGTAGAGTTAGCTCGGGAAGCTAATCTGCCCCAAGATATTATTGATTTTATTGAACAACACCATGGGACGAGCTTAGCCAAGTTTTTTTATAGTAGAGCCTTAGAAGAAGATGGCGAAGGGCAGATTAGTGAAAATACTTTCCGTTATGAAGGACCTAAGCCGCAAAGTAAAGAAGTAGCCTTAGTTATGTTAGCTGATTCGATTGAAGCTGCAGTTAGGTCATTAAGGGAGCCTACGGCGGAAGCGATAAAAAATATGGTGGATAAAATAATCAAAGACAAACTAGATGATGGGCAGTTAGAATTAGCTGATTTAACTTTTAAAGATTTACACATTATTGCTCAATCTTTTTGTAACGTCTTAGAAGGTATCTACCATAAACGCATAGAATATCCAGAAGTCGTCGTAAAAGAGTTGGAAAAAAGGAGGGAAAGTTATGGAAACCATGATAATAAACCAGCAAACTAAAATAAATTATACCAAGGATTTACAACAGGTAATAGTTAATGTTACTAAAACGATTGCGAAATTAGGTAAGTTATCACCACAAACAGAGGTGAGTATTTTAATCGTAGATAATAGTTATATAAAAGAGCTTAATTTTATTTATCGTGGTTTGAATCAGCCAACTGATGTGCTTTCCTTCGCTATGAATGAGCTGGGGGACGAGGAACCTGATTTTGAGTTTGAGGGGGAACTAAATGTATTAGGGGATATTGTTATATCCTTAGAACAGGCTGTAAAGCAAAGTGAAGAATACAACCATAGTCTGGAAAGAGAATTAGGGTTTCTTGTGACTCATGGTATGTTACACTTATTAGGTTATGATCACGAAACCCCAGAAGAAGAATTGGTAATGAGGGAATTAGAAGAAAAGATTATGCAAGCTGTTAAATTGGAAAGGTAAGTTATGAAAACGCGCAATATGCTAGAAAGCTTTTATTACGCTTTTTCCGGGATTGGATATGGTTTTTTAACGGAAAGGAATCTTAAATTTCATCTACTGGCTGGAATTATAGTAATTATACTGGCTATCTATCTGCAGATAGATAGAATAGAATGGGCCTTACTTTTATTTACTATATTTTTAGTCTTTATTGCCGAAACTATAAATACTGCTATTGAAAAGACTATTGATTTAGTAACCAGCGAGTATCATCCGTTAGCCAAAAGGGCCAAAAACCTGGCGGCGGGAGCAGTATTACTAAGCGCTATTAATGCGCTTATAATGGGAGCTATAATCTTTCTGCCTTATGTTAAAAGATTAATTATAAATTTTTAATTTTGAATTTAAAATTTATAATTAAAAATTAGGATCCAAGATGGGAGAGTAAGTGATGCCTGGTATTTCTGAACTTATAAATTTAGCTCGTCAAGCCCAGGCTTATGCCTATACACCGTATTCGAAGTTTAATGTCGGAGCGGCGTTATTGACGGGTAAGGGTAACATTTATAGCGGTTCTAATGTGGAAAATGCTTCTTATGGCTTAACTGTATGTGCCGAACGTATTGCTGTTTTTAAGGCGATAACGGCTGGGGAAAAAGATTTTGATATTATAGTTATAACTGCTTCCGGCTGCGGGCATCCATATCCCTGTGGGGCTTGTTTGCAAGTTTTGGCAGAATTTTCACCTCAAATGCAAGTAATTGTAGTTGACCATCAAGATAATATAGAACAATATAGCTTGAAAGAAATGCTACCTCAAATTTTTCTTTTAAACCAACAGGAGGGGTAATGTAAGTGAAATCGGGTTTTATTAGTATAGTCGGCCGACCTAATGTGGGTAAATCCACCTTAATGAATATGGTAATCGGAAAAAAAGTCGCCATAGTATCAGATAAGCCCCAGACTACACGTAATCGTATTCAGGGGATTTATACTGATGAAGGGGGACAAATTATATTTGTGGATACACCCGGTATTCATAAACCTAAACATTTACTAGGTGAATATATGGTTAAAGTATCGACACGTTCCTTGGATGAAGTAGATTTAATATATTACATGACTGATGTTACCAGACCTTTTGGCGGGGGCGAGAAATTTATTATTGACCAGCTTAAGGAATCTTCCGTGCCGGTATTTTTATTAGTTAATAAAATTGATTTAGTAGAAGCGGAAGTTATTAATAACTTTATAGCTGATTTTAACAGTCATATGAATTTCGCTGAAATTATACCTATGTCAGCTACTTTAGGTACTAATATTCCTACGCTAATTGAAAAAACTTTTACTTATTTACCGGAGGGGCCCTTATATTATCCAGAAGATGATTATACTGACCAACCTATATCTTTTATTGCAGCAGAACTTATCCGCGAAAAAGTATTAACCTTAACCAGGGATGAAGTACCTCACTCTATCGCCGTAGAAATTGAGGAATTTAAAAATAAATCGGAAGGCAAGGTATATCTGCGCGCAGTTATTTATACCGAAAGAGATTCGCAAAAAGGGATTATTATTGGTAAAAATGGTCAGATGCTAAAAGCTATCGGGGAAGAAGCCCGCAAAGACATTGAAGCTATGATTGAATCCTCGGTTTATTTGGACTTATGGATAAAGGTTAAGAAGAATTGGCGGGATAGCGAAAAGAATCTGCAACAACTTGGTTTTAGACCATAGGAGTTAATAAATGCTAGCATCATATATAGATAGTACTAATTTAAAAAATGACAGCACTTATCAGGATATAGTTAATTTGTGTAATGATGCTATACACTATAAGATGGCAGCCGTTTGTGTTTTGCCCAGCAGGGTTAAAGAAGTTAGTCTTTTACTTAAAAATAGTGGAGTTAAGGTATGTACTGTCATTAGCTTCCCTTTAGGGGCTGAGGTTTTGCCAGTAAAAGTTTTTGCCGCTCGGCAAGCTTTGGCAGAGGGTGCTGAGGAAATAGACATAGTAATTAATATTAATGCAGTTAAAGACGGGAATTACACCCTAGTAGCACAAGAAATAAGAGCAGTCTTAGAATTAAAAAAGGAATATGATTTTATTTTAAAGGTAATAGTGGAAACTGCCTTATTAACTGCCGAAGAATTAATCAACTTAACCGTAATGCTTAGTGAGCTTAAGTGTGATTATATAAAAACTTCCACCGGTTTTTCTACCCGCGGTGTAAATATTGAAGATATTGAAATTATTAAGGCCCATAAAGGGGCCAACTTAAAAATCAAAGCCAGCGGAGGTATTAAATCCCGCGAATTTGCAGGAGAGTTAATTAAACTAGGCGTATCTCGAATTGGCACTAGCAGTGCCGCCAACATATTAAATGCACCGGGGACGGTTCCTTTTGCATGAGGTGATTAATTAAGTGTACTCTAAAAGCCGCAGTATCATTATTAAAAACATAGATTACCGTGATGCAGATAAGCTAGTTACCTTATTTTCAGAAAAAGAAGGTAAAATAAGGGCTATTGCTAAAGGGATTAAAAAACCTAATAGTAGTTTAAGACCATGTGTGCAGCCCTTCGTCCATACCTTATTATTTTACACCTCCAGTCGTGAGTTAGGTCTAATCACCCAAGGCAGGGTATTAGATTTTTACAGTAATATTCGAGATGAAATTAACTTAAGTCTTAATATAATGTACTTAATGGAATTACTAGACAAATCCTTAATGGAAAATGTGCCTATGCCGCAGCTTTATAATGCTACTTTGCAGCTATTAAATATTTTAAATGAGCCCAATGCTGCTTTTAATCCTTTATTATTTAGATATTTTGAAATGGTTTTATTAAAAGAATTAGGTTATAGACCAGTACTAGAACGGTGCGTGATTTGTGGGGAATCAGTAGCAAATATTAATTATTTAAGTATAAGCGAGGGGGGCATAGTCTGCTCG
>CAZYLY010000081.1:0-8657 GCA_964648825.1 uncultured Syntrophomonadaceae bacterium | reverse complement strand
TACCATTGAATACGTGGCACCTTTTGACTCCTGTGACCGGGAACAGGACTACGAAACCGCCTGGGCATTTTTCGAGGAGAAATATAAGGATAAATAACGGGAGAGGATATTATGTTACCATCCGTTCTTGCGGGACAACTACAGCAGGGTCTGGAAGATTATATTAAAACAACCTTCCCGATGACCAATCCTTTTTTTCAAGGTTCACTGGAGCGACTGCTGGACACCGATGACTCAGTATTCCATGAACCCTATGTTGCTGTACGTCTGCCCTTTCGTATTGCTGAGGATGGACCTGATATATTTACAGCCATTCATATGCAATACAGCCCATATGTGCACCAGCAAAAGGCCTTTGAACGGTTAACCGGTGAAGACGGACGTTCCACCCTGATTGCAACCGGAACCGGTTCCGGTAAAACCGAGTGTTTCCTCTATCCTATCCTGGACTACTGTTATCACCACCGTGGCGAACCTGGAATTAAGGCATTAATCATTTATCCCATGAATGCGCTTGCTTCTGACCAGGCCAAACGTATCGCCGAACTTATACATAACAGCCCGGAATTGAATAATCAGATCACAGCGGGAATGTACGTAGGAGGGTATGAATCTGCTCCTTGCCGGGTGATGAATGAAACCCAGATAATAACTGATCATGAGACTATGCTTTCCTCCCCTCCGGATATCCTGTTGACTAATTATAAGATGCTGGACTATCTGCTGGTCAGGCCGAAAGATGCTACCCTGTGGCAGGAAAACAAGCCGGAAACTTTGAAATATATTGCGGTTGATGAACTTCATACTTTTGACGGTGCCCAGGGAACTGATCTGGCCTGCTTGTTGCGCCGATTGAAAGCGAGATTGTTTACTCCCACCGGATATCTATGTTGTATCGGTACTTCGGCTACCATGGGTGCCCGGGATAGTGCAGATAGTATACGTAAATATGCCAGTGATGTATTCGGGGAATCATTTGAAGATGATGCTGTAATTACAGAGGACCGGCTTTCGCCGGATGAGTTTTTTGCCGGATTTGATGTCCTCGATTTTACCGTCCCGACAGAAGAACAGGTTAATGAATTGATTAATTGTGTAGAAAATGATGACGAGACTGAATACCTTAAGACTGCTGCAAAAAGCTGGTTTGACGATACCTTCGTTTTTGATGATATCATGTCCGATGAGGTTCGTCTGGCCATCGGTGCAAGACTGATGAGGCACAGCTTTACCCAGCTTATGCTTGCCTATATGGGCAGCGATTATGTTCATCCTTCTCTAGTTTGCGAAGAATTGAAATCAAAATATCCCCAGCTGGCTGCATTACAAAACCAAACTGCAGCCTTAGATGCTCTGTTTGCATTGATATCCCATGCGCGACTTGGTTCAGTTGGCAAACTGCGCCCGTTTTTGACCGTTCAGGTTCAGGTTTGGATGCGTGAACTAAGACGCTTGCTGGCCAGGGTTTCGGCCAATGATATAACCTACTCCCTGGCTACAGATTTAAACGAGCAACAGGCAAAACAATACCTGCCAGTAATAAACTGCCGTGACTGCGGTGCAACCGGTTGGGTTTCAATTACCAATGAGCGTGGTAATCTAACCATTAATGACCTTAACACCTTCTATAACCTGTTCTTCAAACAGGATGAGAAGGTGTTTATGTTTTTTCCCTATAGTCATGACGAAAAACCTTATTACATGAATGCAGCTTATGTATGTCCCAGTTGCCTGCAACTTCATCCTGGTAGCAGCACACGCCCCTATTGTTGCGGAGAGGATACTTTTCCGATTATTTATCCTGCTACAATTCATACGGTTGGGCGGGAAGATAGTAAACAATATGTTTGCCCATTTTGCAGCAGCCGGGGTCTATCTATCATAGGCCTGCGCAGTGCCACTGCAATCAGTGCCACTGTATCACAGATGTTTGCTTCCAAATTCAATGATGACAAGAAGACCCTGGCATTCTCTGATAATGTCCAGGATTCTGCCCACCGGGCAGGTTTCTTCAATTCACGTACCTGGAGGTTTGGTCTGCGCAGTGCAATTCAAGGTTTTGTATTGGCTGAAGGCCATGGTTTATCCTTAGAGGAATTCTCTTCCCGATTTATTGAATATTGGCACCAACAGTTGTCTGACGAAGAATTTGTAAGTCTATTTATTGCTCCCAATATGACCTGGATGCGTGCCTATGAAAAAATGAAAGCCGACAATAAGCTTGGTTCGGGGCGAGCAGCTAAAAAGCTAATATATGACATTGAACAACGGTTGAAATATGAAATCATGCTGGAATATGGACTGACCAGCCATATTGGACGAACCCTGCAGAAATCAGGTTGTTCTGTTCTAGGATTTGACCGCCAGACAGCCGCAGAAATTGCATTAATTGTGAAAGAACGAACTGTAAACGAGCTGGGAGCTTTACATCATACAAATGATATAGCATTTAAAAGAATGATTTTTGGTTTCCTAAACATTATGCGTTCCAATGGTGGCTTTGATGATGCTGCATTTTATGCATATACCAATAATTTAGGCAAGAGTTATCTGCTCTCAAATGATAATGAAAAGTGGCTGCCCGGTTTGCAGCCAGGCCGCAATACCCCTCGCTTTATTTATATGCCTACAGGTAACGGGAATCGCCTGGTTACTTTTGATCTGCTTACAAGTGCCAAATATATTGACTGGATCGAAGCGTGTGCGGATGAGTTCATTCTAGGGGATGAGATATTTAAAGAGGTTAGCAAGATAATTTTAAACGAACTCGTTAAAAGCGGTCTGGTAGTGAATATGCCCTCACCTGCAGGCTATACCATCTGGGGCCTTAATAAGCAAAAAGCGTTTATCTCAGGCAATGTTAGTCAGTTTGTTTGTGATGTTTGCGGCAGCGTGATATCAGTAGCTGAGGAAAACGAAGATGTATGGGAAGGTGCACCCTGTATCGGCAACAGATGCCGTGGGTATCTTCAGCGCAGTCTTGATGCAGAGTTGGGATATTACGGTAAATTATATAGCAACGGTAATATGGTGCGGGTTATTGCCAGGGAGCATACCGGAATGCTTGAACGTGATGAACGGGAAGAATTGGAACGAGTTTTTAAACGCAGCAGTAAAGAGAAGATGCCCTGGGATGCTAATTTGCTTTCTTGTACACCTACCCTGGAAATGGGTATCGATATAGGTGACCTCTCAACAGTGGTGTTATGCAATATTCCACCGGTACAATCACAGTATCTGCAAAGAACCGGTCGCGCAGGGCGCAAAGATGGTAATGCGCTGACTGTGGCGGTTGCTAATGCCCGTCCCCATGATCTATATTTTTATGCTGAACCCTTGGAGATATTATCCGGAACAATCGAACCACCCAAAGTGTTTCTGCGCGCTTCAGCTGTACTGGAAAGACAGTTTGTTGCTTATAGCATGGACTGCTGGATTAAGCAGGGTGTGAACGAGAACGCCATTCCGAAGAAAATAGGCACCTGTCTAACCAAACTGAGCAACCATTCCAATGATATGTTCCCATTTAATTTCCTGAATTATGTACAGAATAATCTGTCTCGCTTGCTGCGTACTTTTATTCAAATGTTTGCTCAGGATTTGGATGAGTTAACTATTGCCGAGCTGCGAAGTTTCGCGCAGGGTGACAAATTAGCCGAGAGTCCCATGCATATGAAGATATATGAAGCCTTTGATAACCTGAAAAAGCACCGGGATGCCATAAATGAAAATATAAAGCAGTTAAAAACCATGATCAAGGAGATTGAAAGCAAGCCGCATGACATCTCCTACGAAGAGGACATAAAAGATTTAAAACGTGAACAAATGGCCCTGGTGAACGTTGTCCGCAATATTAACCATAAGGACGTATTTAACTTCCTGTCCGATGAGGGATTATTGCCCAATTATGCCTTCCCTGAAGCAGGAATTATACTAAAAGCGATATTATTCAGAAAAGATGACAGCGATGCTGAAACACCCGGTGAGAAAAAGCGTAAATATGAAAAGATGTTTTTTGAGTACAACCGCTCTGCATCATCGGCCATAAGCGAGTTTGCACCTGAAAACAATTTCTACGTTGATGGCCGTAAACTTACCATTAATCAAATAGACCTCACGACTGCGCAAACTGCCAAATGGAGGCTCTGTCCCAACTGTTCCCACGCCCAGCGTGATGAAACCGGCAAGGATAAAGCAGCCTGTCCACAATGTGGGAGCCCTGCCTGGGCTGATGCCGGTCAGGTACGCTCAATGCTTAAGGTAGAGATGGTTTATTCCAATATGGAATATAGGAAGAGTTTTATTAGCGATGAAAGCGATGATCGAAGTTCAAAATTCTACTGTAAGCAGATGCTGGTTGATGTTGATGAGGATAAGGATATTTATAAAGCCTATCGCATGGATAATGATGAATTTACATTCGGCTATGAATTTGTCAAAAAGGCTACGTTAAGAGAAATAAACTTTGGTGAAAGTGATATATATGGCGAAAAATTAACCGTATCTGGTGTGGAGGAAGTCCGCAAAGGCTTCAAGATATGTAAATTTTGCGGTAAACTTCAGCCTGAAAAGGGTGAACCGAAACATACCTATACCTGTAAAGCTAAAAATGTGAAACCAGGCGATGGCGACCCTTATGAAGAGTGTCTTTTCCTCTATCGTGAATTCGTTACCGAAGCATTACGGATTCTTGTCCCGGCTACTACGATGGATTCGACCCAGACGCGCAAGGAATCCTTTACCGCTGCATTTATGCTCGGAATGAAGGAATATTTTGGAAATGTTGATCATCTTAGAGCCTGCTTAAGTGAAGTACCGGTAGCTGATGCCGATTACCGCAAGCAATATCTGGTAATCTATGATTCGGTGCCAGGCGGGACTGGCTATTTAAAACAGTTAATGCAGCACGATAATGCCATGATTGAAATATTTGAAAAAGCATTATCAGTACTTGAGGATTGTAGTTGCAAGAATGATCCCCAGAAGGATGGCTGCTATCATTGCCTGTACGCTTATCGGCAGAGCAATAATATCGGTCAAATATCACGTGTTAGAGCTATTCGCCTTTTAAAAGCAATATTAAGTGGCAAAGACAATATTGAAATGATTCCTAAACTGGGTAATATTCCGGTTAATTCACTCTTTGAAAGTGAGTTGGAAGGCAAATTCATAGCTTCATTGGAGCAGATGGGCCATGATTTAAGAAACGTAACCATTACTAAACAACTCGTCAATAATAAGGAAGGCTATTTGTTGAAGGTAGGATCATGTTTATGGGAAATTGAGCCGCAGGTAGTGCTGGATAACCTTTATGGAGTATCCGTCCAATCGCGGGCTGATTTTATAATTTGGCCGGTTAGAACTTCCGGGGATCAGAAGCCGGTTGCAATTTTTACCGATGGCTTCCTGTACCATAAGGACAAAGTTGCAGATGATACCCTTAAACGCGAAGCAATTCGTCGCAGCAATCGATTCCGGGTTTGGTGTTTAAGCTGGAAAGACGTCCAGAGTGTATTTAAGGCACAAGATGAATATGCGACCGCAACGCTAGCACCAAACAATATGCCATCCGGTATACATTTATATAAACCAACTATAGAAAATGGAAATGCCCAAAACCTGCATCCTGATAAAGCAAGTACAATGGAGCTACTGATGAATTATTTAGAAAATGCCGATGCTGAGAGGCTGTTTGCAGTTCATGCGAAAGCATACGCCATGTCACTGCTTGATGCTAAAAATATTGGGAATAGCGAGGTATTTACTGATTGGAGTAATTTGATAGAACCAATTATCGAAGCACTTGCTTTGCGTGAAGATAACTTTGATTTGAACGGCACTATGTTCGGAAAATGGGTTCCAAGATCCACCTGTGCACATCTAACTATATTAGCCGGAGCAGCAGCGTCAGATATCAAGAAAAATAAAATGAATGCGAACTTATCTGTATGCGCGTTGTTAAATGATGACATTGAGAGTCGAACCGATAAATATGAGTCGGAATGGAACGGCTTCTGGCAGTTCTTTAATGTAATGCAATTTTTGCCTGGTTTTGCGGCTGTTACCGTAAACGGGCTGAATCATATGGTCTATCATGAAATCCCGGCAACGTTGCAGGATGATACAGCATCAACTGAGAAATATAGTATATCTGATGAGTCCTGGGTAGATACGGTGGAACAAATATTTGATGACCGGGTCAGGCAATGGGCCTATAAGTTAATTAATCTGGGAATTTCAGCACCTTCAGCAGTTGGATATGAACTTGCGGACTCTGGTGGCGCAGTTGTCGCTGAATGTGAAATGGCCTGGGAAGACCTTAAAATTGCTTTGCTGGTTGGAACTCAATTGGAATATATAGATAAATTCAAAGAAAACGGATGGAAAGTTATTTCTGTTGAGGATGAATTCTCGGTTGAGATCTTTCGGGGAGGGTTTTGATAATGAGTCAGAACATTGTTGCCATATCTTCTGATTTTTTTACAGCATTTGCTGCTTTACCGCGTCCAACACAGGGCAAGGTTACGGAATTTGTTAATAAATTTAGAAACAATCCGAAATCGCCTGGGATTAATTATGAAAAAATTCATGAGGCGGCTGATAAAAATATGCGTTCTGTCCGAATTGATGATACATATCGCGGAATTGTGGTTCGTCAGGAAGGCAGTGGTGTGTATTTATTACTCTGGGTTGATCATCATGATAAAGCATACGACTGGGCCAAACGTAAAAAATGCGAAGTAAATCCTACAACCGGCAATGTGCAAGTGTTTGATATACAAGCAGCAAAAACAACCTCTCAAAAAACAGACAGTCCTAATCTGTTTACACATGTTACCGATAATGATCTGCTTGCTTTGGGAGTACCGGGTGATCAGATATGTATCATCCGGGGATTATCATCGCTTGAAGATTTCCATGCATCAAAAAGCAGTATACCTGAAGATGCTTACGAAGCATTAGAATGGATTGCCAATGGTTTTACTCCTCAGGAGGTGCTTGGCCTTTTTTCAACTGAACAGGAAGAGGTCATTGAAGAAAACGATTTCGCGACCGCGTTGCAAAATCCCCGTAGTCAGAGGAGCTTCGTAATTGTTGAAGGGGAGGAAGAACTGCGCAGAATAATGGCCGAACCACTTGAAAAGTGGCGGGTGTTTCTACATCCTACCCAGCGGAAAATTGTTCAAAAAGAATATTCTGGCCCTGCCCGTGTGCTTGGCGGTGCGGGAACCGGGAAAACTGTTGTAGCCATGCACAGAGCTAAATGGCTTGCCGGACAATTAAGGGGCAGGGAGAAGATTTTATTTACAACTTTTACAGCTAATTTGGCAGCTGATATAAAGGATAATTTAAGAAAAATATGCACTACTGAGGAACAAAAGCGTATTGAGGTGATAAATCTTGATGCCTGGGTAGCACATTTTATAAGGGAACTTGGTTATTCATACTCAATTGCTTATGACGATATATTGACCGAAGTATGGGAACAAGCAATCATCTTATCCGGTGAAGATATCGAATATGGAGCGGAATTTTTCTCTGAAGAATGGTTAAAAGTAATATGCGCTCAGGAGGCATATTCACTGGAGCTTTATTTACAAGCCTCTCGCCTGGGCAGAGGAACACGTTTGGATCGTAAAAAACGGATGAAGATATGGCGTGTTTTTGAAGTGTATCAAAGTCTAATGAAAGAAAAACAATTACGCGATGTGGAAACCGCCATGTATGAGTGCAGAAAGATTCTCGAAAAATCTGCCGATAACACCCACTATGTTTCAATAATCGTTGATGAAGGCCAGGATTTAAGCATGAATGCTTTTCGTCTTTTAAGAGCATTGGCAGGTCCTGAACACCCAAACGATATATTTATTGTCGGTGATGCACACCAACGTATTTATAAAAATAAAGCGGTTATGTCCAAATGCGGCATTAATATTCGTGGCCGCAGCAGTTACCTGACAATTAACTATAGGACCACAGAAGAAATTCGCAAGTATGCTTTCGGTTTGCTGAAGGGAATTCCTTTTGATGACCTGGATGATGAATATGATGACGGTAAAACCTGTCAATCATTAACCCATGGTGATGTACCTGGAATTGAAGTCTTTAACAGCGCCGCGGAAGAAATGGATTTCCTGATAGCGCAAATAAAGCACCTGATTGAATCGGGTGTAGAACCAAAGAATATATGTATTGTGGCTAGAACTCACCGTTTGCTGGATGATTATATCGCCCAGCTTACTCGTGCGGGAATCAGGACATATGAAATCAAACGGAGCAAACTGGATGACAGAAGTTTTGATGGCGTTCGCCTGGCAACCATGCATCGTGTTAAAGGGCTTGAATTTCTCCATGTGTTTGTGGTGGCAGTAAATAATCGAATTTTGCCTTTAGCGTCAGCAATCCCCCATACAGATCCTGTGGCCGAAACTGAGGCTATGACTGCTGAAAGATGCCTACTATATGTTTCCCTGACTCGAGCGCAAAAGTCAGCATGCATAACGAGCTACGGTTCTCCGTCTGAATTTTTGATTTAGTATCAGGCAAATACTAGCCTCATATTATTGCGAAAACCCGTAAAACATTATCCAACTGAATTAGGTATAAGCCAGAATCCATTGCGAGTTCTATTATAATGCTTCTGGCAGGAAATCATG
>CAZYLY010000080.1:0-8687 GCA_964648825.1 uncultured Syntrophomonadaceae bacterium | reverse complement strand
TTGCCATGCTTATGGTTACTCCTATGGATAAACATGGCTATTTCTGTATGGGCTTAGGTGCTGATGCTACCCTAGCTATTGCTCAAAATGCCGCCCGGAAACGCCGGGAAGGGGATGAACGTTACTTAGTTTTAGCCCAAGTTAATAATAATGTTCCCCGTAGCCGGGGACTAAATTATATTCATATTTCTGAAGTCGATGGCATCATTGAACAAGACCAGGATTTAGCTGTATTACCGGAAATTATTGATTTAGCCCCTGAAGAGGAGCTTATAGGCAAGTATTGTGCTGAATTTGTTAAAGATGGCTCTACTATACAATTAGGTATTGGCAGTATTCCTAATGCAGTTGCTAAAGCCTTTTTAGATTCACAAGTTAAAGATTTAGGCATTCACTCGGAGATGGCGTGTGATACAATGAGTGAATTATGGCAGGCAGGGATAGTTACTAATCGGCGTAAAACTTTTCTGCCTAACCGCTCGATTTTTACTTTTGCCATGGGTAGCCAAGCTTTATATGATTGGATTGATGATAACCCGGGGGTGGAATTTCATCCGGTTGATTTTGTTAATAATCCGAAAATTATAGGTAAAAACGATAATATGGTATCTATTAATGCGTGTTTGCAAGTAGATTTAACGGGGCAAATCTGTTCGGAATCTATGGGGTGGAAGCAATACACTCATCCCGGAGGGCAATTAGATTTTGTCGATGGGGCTTTTCAATCTAAGGGCGGTGTTTCTATTATTGCTACCCAAGCTATAGCTAGACCCAAAGCTAATCAAGGACAGGCTGTATCTAAAATTGTGCCTAATATTACTCCTGGAGGTATTATTACTACTCCCAGGTCTTGTGCCGATTATGTAGTTACCGAATTTGGAGTAGCTAAAATTAAAGGGCAATCGATTAGGCAGAGGGTGAAAAATATAATTGGGATTGCCCATCCCGATTTTAGGGATGAATTACTATGGGAAGCCAAAAGAAGAAATCTGCTTTAATTATGGAAACTTTTTTTTGGAATGTGTAAGAAATTATAAAATTAATTGTATATATTAGGTAAGATAGTTGGTCAACATCCAACTATCTATCATTTTCTTAAATGGGGGCTTGGAGATTGAATAGCGCTATAAAGATTAATAATTTACGTAAAGTTTATCGTATAGGGGAACAAAAGGTAGTAGCCTTAGACGATGTTACCCTCGATATGGCAGCTGGTGAAACTACTTGCATTTTGGGGGTATCTGGCTCAGGAAAATCTACTTTATTAAATATGATGGCGGGATTAGAAAAGCCCACTCGTGGTTCTATACATATTTATGGCAAAAGAATTGAAAAAATGAGCGAAAAACAGTTGGCTAAATTCCGCCAACATAATGTTGGATTTGTTTTTCAGTCTTATAACTTATTACCTCATCTTACGGCTATAGAAAATGTAAGTATGCCCTTAACCTTTAGAGGGATACCTAAAAATAAACGAGATACTATGGCGATGGACATGTTGGAGGCGGTGGGATTGAAAAACCATATCAAACATAAGCCTACCCAAATGAGCGGAGGACAGCAACAAAGGGTTGGAATTGCCAGGGCTTTTGTTAGTAAAGCCAAAGTGGTTTTTGCTGATGAACCTACTGGTAATTTGGATTCAGCTACCACTAAGGAAGTTATGGAATTAATCGTTAAAATATCTAAAGACAATCGGCAAAATTTGATAATAGTAACCCATGATGTAGGGGTGGCAACTTATGCGGATAGGATTGTACATATTTTAGATGGGAATATAGAAAAAATTGAAAATAATGTAGGAAAAGAGGCTAGATAAGTGGTGCGGAAATATTTTTTATTTATTATTAGTATGGTTTTGATTTTTAATTTAGTAATACCTGATATGGCATTAGGTAATGGGGATAAGCTAGAACCCCCCCGAATAGTTATCGCCAGGGATTACTGGATGCCGGTTTACCAAGCAGGAGAGACGGTTAATCTTTCCATACCGGTGGAAAATCTTAGCAGTACTTCAGCTACTAATGTAAGATTCTCTATTAATCCGGGTGATCCAGCTTCATTTCCTTTTGAAATGGATAAAATGACTTTTACCAAATATGCTTATTCATTAAGCGGCAGCAGTGTCTTTAGTTATAAAGTAACTATTCCTTCCAATACTAAGCCAGGCGTATATCCAGTTAATGTAAGTCTAAGCTATGAAGGTGATACTGGTGGGGGTAGTGAAAGCGCTACTGTATATGTAAAGATAGAAAATGAATACAAACAACCAGAGTTAAAATTATTAGGGGTCGACTTTGAAGGGGATAAATTAGCCGCTGGCCAATCAGCCTTAATTAAACTGCGCTTACAAAACGAAGGCGACTTAGAATTAAAAGATGTGGAATTAAAGCTTAGCGGTTTTAGTAACCAAGGGTTTAATTTAGATAATTGGCCTGATATCCAAAACATAAAAACTATCAAGGGTAGGGAATTAAAATTAGTGGAATATAAGTTACTAATTGATTCTAAGCTGGAAAACGGGACTTATCCTTTAGACCTTAATATTAAATATAAGGATGAACATGATAAAGAATATACGAAAGATACTAAGGTATATTTACCTGTTGATGGCAAAGGTGCTACTGATGATTTAACTCCGCGGGTAATAGTTGATAACTATTACTTTCCTTACGAATACGTGGAAGCTGGACAACCTTTTCCCTTAACTATTTCCTTTTTTAATACTAGTGAGCATACTACGGTGAAAAATATTAAAATAAGTCTTAATGCAGATGAACTAGCATTTTCTCCGGTCGGCAGCAGTAACTCCTTTTTTATACCCGAAATAAATCCGCGAGCCGCTGAGGAAAGAAGTATAACTTTAAAAGCTAAGGTAGATGCAGAAAATCGCAATTACACTATTAGTGCTGATATAGATTTTCAAGATAGTAAGGGCAATAAATATACTGAAAAAGAGATAATCAGCATCCCCGTCAAACAAAATATTACTTTAACTGTTTCTAATATTGAAATGCCTCCCCAAATATTTGTAGATACCCCGACAAGTCTAGCGATAGATTTTTATAACACGGGTCGAACTTTAATTCGCAATTTAATCATTAGTACCGAGGGAAATTTTGAAATCCAAGATGGAAATTTATTTGTGGGTAACCTCGAATCAGGTAAGGATAATTATTATGATGTTACCATTATTTCCCATGAAGAAGGGGAATTAGAAGGAAAAATTATTTTCGCTTATGAGGATAGTATTGGGGAGAAGTTCACTACAGAAATCCCCTTTATAATTAATGCTATGATGCAAGAGATGCCGCCTATGATGGAACCTGGTATGGATATGAATCCTGAAGCTGGTAAATCTAAGTTATCAAAGCGGACGATAGCTATTGGCGGAGGGGCTTTATTATTAATAGCTGCCATTATTACAGTAGTAGTAATTAGACGCAGAAGGAAAAAACAACAAGAGGAAGTATTCCTAGATGAATAAAAAAGATTTATTAAGGATGAGCCTGCAAAACCTCATACGGCGTAAAAGTCGAACTATATTAACCGTCATAGGGGTAATAATTGGTACCTGCTCGATAGTAGTAATGTTATCCCTCGGCATTGCCCTGGATAAGAATTTCCAAGAATCGTTAAAACAAATGGGCAACCTTAATATCATAGAAGTTTATTCGGGTGGTTATTATGGTTTTGATGGTAGCAGTAATCAAGAAGAATCTAAACTAGATGATACTGCGGTAGCCAGCTTTGAGCAAATACCTGGGGTTAAAGCAGTAATGCCCATAAAAAGAAGTTATTTTAAAATTGGAGCGGGGAAACTAGTGGCTGATGTTGATGTAATAGGCATCAAACCGGAAAATCTTGAAGCATTTGATTTTAAAATCGAAGAGGGGCGATTATTAACTGAAGGTGATAAAGAGGCAATTATTTTCGGAAAATATATATCGAATTTCTTTTATAATCCTAGGTTGCGCAACCGCGATTATAATCCCTGGAACCGAGATGGCCCTCCACCAGTTAATCTAATAAATAATAAACTTATTATTACTACTGATTACCAATACGGGGAAAGAATTAAAAACCGTGATCCTGATTATAAGCCAGGAAAGTTATATGAGTTTAAGGGTGTAGGCGTATTGCAGGAAAGCTTTGATGAAAAAGATTATAGTGCCTATATGAACATGGCGGCCTTAGAAAAAATATTAAAGGAAGAACAAAAGAATAATCGTAATGACAATAACCGTGGTTATAGGGGTAATAACGATAACGACCAATATAATAATGTTAAAGTGAAATGTGAAAATATTGAAATAGTATCTGCAGTACACGATACTATTAAGGCGATGGGTTTCCAAGCCCACAGTCTAATTGATATGTTAGAAAGCATGAAAAAGCAATCTCGGGTTATACAAGGGATATTAGGCGGAATTGGCGCGGTTAGCTTACTAGTTGCTGCTATTGGTATAACTAATACTATGGTTATGAGTATTTATGAAAGAACCAGGGAAATAGGAGTTATCAAAGTACTAGGCGCAGACTTAGCTGATATTCGCAGGTTATTTCTTATTGAAGCAGGCTTAATAGGATTTTTTGGCGGAGCCATCGGATTGCTGCTTAGTTACTTAATTTCATTTATTTTAAATAAAGTGGGGGCTGGATATATGGGTGCTCCTGGCAGCTATTTATCCGTAATTCCTATTACATTAGCATTTGGTGCTGTTGTTTTTGCTACTTTAGTAGGTTTAATATCCGGTTATTCCCCAGCCAGAAGAGCTATGAATTTAAGTGCTTTAGAAGCTATCAGAAACGAATAAATTTGTAAGGAGTTAGGGCCAATTTTTGGGACTAACTCCTTTTATAATATTGTTGGAATGTTATAAATAGTTTGACATTATTTACTTAAACGACTAATATATTGCTTGTAAGCAAATATAATATTTTAGGAGGTTGATCTATGAGTGAATTAGAAGTCAATACCCAAAGTCCACCTCAACCGGATGCAGATGCAATGGCTGCCATGATGGCTAAAATTGCCAAAATCCAAAAAATATTAGGTGTGTTAAGCTACGGACAATATTTATTAGGCTTAATACTATTGGTAACACCCTTATGGGGAAGCTTGTTAAATTTACAGAATCATTCCTTAAGTCTTATGTTAATTGCTCCATTTCTATTTGGTCTAGCCTATGCAGCTTCCTTCGCCAAAAAAGATTTATCTTTTGCCCGGGTAGTATTTAGAAATACTGCCATATCACAGTTGGGATTATTTGTTATATCAATTTTCGGAATTATTTATGGTAATGCTTTATTATTCTTTATCGGATTAATGATTGTTGCTTTAATTTTTGGAGGTTTGGCAGGTCTGGTTATTTACCAAGTTTCGAAAGAACAAAAATAATAATAGTAGCCCAAGAAGTAGCGCTAGCGCTAGGATATATTATCCTTAGCGCTATTTTTTGCTTTACGAGTTGATTACTTTTGATATACTTGTTAAGTAGCTTATTATGGGAGGGCTGAGGAATTGAATAAGGAGATGCTGACACTTTTTTTAAAAGGAATCCCTATCGGAATTTCTAATGTTTTACCAGGTATAAGTGGAGGCACTATAGCAGTAGTACTTCATATATACGATCAATTAATTAATGCCATTAAAAATATTAATTTAAAAGTATTAATACCGTTAGGTTTTGGTGCCTTATTAGGTCTTATATCTACTGCTAGCTTAGTGAATTATTTACTAGGTGCTTTTCCGGGTTTTATGGGGGCTTTAATTTTTGGGCTAATCATAGCTTCAGTTAAGGTTACTTTAGCGGATATTAAAAAGTTTAATTTTCTAGTTGTATTTTTTATTATTATTAGTTGTTTACTAGCTTATTTTCTTAGCCGTCAGGCCATAAATTATACCCTGGTTAATCCTATGGTAAGTACGGGCAAGATAATTTTTAGCGGGGTAGTTGCATCGGTCTCAATGTTATTACCTGGTATTAGTGGTGCAACCGTGCTAGTAATGTTAGGTATGTATGAATATATTATAGATGCTTTATTAGCAATAAATATTAAAGTTATATTAATTTTTGGCATAAGTGCGATAGCAGGAATAATTGCTTTATCCTGGATTTTGTCAACATTATTAAAAAAGTATCGCAGTGAGTTGATGGCTGTTCTCACAGGATTAATTATAGGGGCAGCTTTAGCAGTTATTCCTAGCAGTTTTACTTTAGTAAATATTGTGGGGATATTATTAGGGATAAGTTTAATTATCTTATTAAGTCGTGTATCGGTAAATTAACTAATTTTTGCATTACATTATATTTCGCCACTTAGGGAAAAACTAAGGTAAATTGCTAGGAGGAAATATTGTGATTACACAAGAACTTTTGAAAAATGTAATTCAAGATTTGGATAGGGTAGAGGAACACCTGGTTGAGCTAGCTAAGAAAAGTGAATTTCAAGAAAAACGTGATCAATATGTTATGTATAGTAAAGATGTGGTGGGGATTAGGGAACGCTTAAACAGCGATTATGATAATCTATATGATTATGAAACTTATACGGGGACACTTGATAGAATCTAACTTGCAGTAATTTATAGCTGTTAAAAAAGAATGGAGGTATTGAATGTGGCAAAGGTTTTAGTGGAAATATTACAGGGTACTATGCCGACTGGTGGCGGTTGAAGCTGTAGCGGCTGTCCTTCAGCATCTAGTTGTGGACCAACTACAGATTTTGAAAAAGAAACTGAAGTTTTAGCTACTAAAATGGAAGAAAAGTTTGGAAATAAGGTAGAAGTCAAATATGTGGATTTGGATATAGTTGGCATGGATGATTATCCAATTATGGATAAGGTAATGCAAATGGGTTATCCTTTTCCTATAACTTTGATTAATGGTGAGCCGCGCTTTGCCGGCGGACTTATGGATACTGAGGTAGAAACTGCTATTCAATCAATTATGGGCGAAAATCATAATTAAACTAAGGCTAATGTGTTACTCATATTATAAGCATTCCTGCATACTTAAGCAGGTGTGCTTTTTTAATATTTATTAATAAGGTGTTTTTATTTCTTATCTAGTTAGGGTATTATGGTATTTGAATATCTAATAAGGATGATGGAATATGTCAGTAAATCTAACCGAATTAGAACCTAAAAATAAATATCACATTTTAACTTACGGCTGTCAGATGAATGTTAGGGATTCGGAAACTATTGCTGGATTATTAGAAAATATGGGTTATGAAGAAGTTGCTGAAGTTAAGAATGCCAATATTGTAATATTTAATACCTGCAGTGTACGCCATTCAGCTGAAAATAAAGTGTTCGGTAAGTTAGGGGAAATAAATAAGCTTAAAAAGAGCCGGCCTGGGTTGATGATTGCTTTAGGGGGCTGTATGGCACAAGTCCCGGAAGTTAGAAAACGACTTAAAAGGCATGGGGTAGATATATTGTTTGGCACCCATAACATTCATGAATTGCCTTATTTAATTGGTGAAGCAAGGACTACTAATAAGGCAGTATTTCAGGTGTGGGAAAATGCGGGAGCAGTAGTGGAACCGTTACCAGCGCATAGACAGCCTGGTTTAAGTGGTTTTGTTAATATTATGTATGGGTGTAATAATTTTTGCAGTTATTGTATTGTTCCTTATACTAGGGGACGAGAAAGAAGTCGTGAACCAGAACATATTATAAATGAGATAAAACAATTAGCATACCAAGGTTATAAAGAAATAACCCTATTAGGCCAAAATGTTAATTCCTATGGACAAGGTTTAGAAAAACCACTTGACTTTGCCGATTTACTTAAGATGGTGGCTGATGATAGTGACGGTATTAAACGTATTCGTTTTACTACTTCTCATCCTAAGGATATGTCGGATAAATTGATTGACACTATCGCTTTAGGCGGTAAAATATGCGAACATGTACATGTAGCTCTGCAATCAGGTAGTAATCACATATTAGACCGTATGAACCGTAAATACACTAGGGAACATTATTTGGATTTGACAGCTAAAATGAGAGATAAAATCCCTGGAGTAGCGATTAGTACTGATATTATTGTAGGCTTCCCTGGGGAAACGGAGGAAGATTTCTTAGCTACCATTGATGTAGTTGAAAAAGTAAGATTTGATTCGGCTTATACTTTCATGTATTCTGCACGTTCAGGTACCCGTGCTTCTTTATTTGAAGATCACATTGCCATGACAGAGAAAAAGGCTAGGTTAAAAAAATTAATGGAGGTGCAATATGGTATTGCGGCTCAGGTTAATAAATCTTTGGAAGGTAATATTGAAGAAGTATTAGTGGAAGGACCGAGTAAAACGGATAAAGAAACTTTAACTTCCCGTACCAGGGCTAATCGAATTGTTATATTTTCTGGGGATAATAGTTTAATTGGACAGCTTATTAATGTTAGAATAGTAGCAGGGAAAACATTTTCACTTTGGGGTGAGCCGGTATAAGTGTTTATGTATAAATAATGGAATTGGAGGAGCAAAAATTGACAACTGAAACAATTATCAAGCAGGCTTTTGAATTAGGAAATTCTATTGCCGGATCGGATGAGATTTCCGCACTAAAGGATTTACAACAAAGGCTTACCGAGGATCAAAATTCTTATGATCTAATTATGCGTTACCAAGATGCGCGAATGAAATTAGAAAATAAAAGAGGGAATGGCTTAATT
>CAZYLY010000079.1:0-8815 GCA_964648825.1 uncultured Syntrophomonadaceae bacterium | reverse complement strand
CTCCTTACCCCTAACTCCTCACCCCTAACCCCTAACCCCTAACCCCTAACTCCTCACCCCTCACCCCTCACTAACAAAATGTGCAAGTTTTTTCCTGATTATATGTAATAAATAGTAGGGCATATTGAATCTTTTTATAAAAGTTACCATAACGGGCAGGAAACAGGCTTTGTATGTCGAAAATGGAAATGTAATTAGTAAGTAAATTAGGACGGCAGTACTTAATTATAAGCTTAAGAGAAAAGGAGCGGTTTATTTTGAACAAACTTATTCGTCGATACCAGGCTATTTCAGTTATTACTTTATTCTTCTTTTTGTTGGGCATAATGTTTAATATTACTCCAACTATGGCAGCCAATACCTATTCGGATGTAAATCCAACTCATTGGGCCTACAAACATGTAGTAAAAATGGATTTTCGTAATGTAGTAGCTGGATATACCGATGGCAGCTTTAAGCCTGATAATGCTGTTACCCAACTTGAAGCTGTACTCTTGGCAGTACGTAATATGGAATTAGATAAAGAATTAAATCAACTGGACTCAAGTCGTACTCTACCTTTTACCGTACCTGAATGGGCAGAAAAGCAAGCTAAAAAAGAATTACTTTTAGCTATCGATAAAGGACTTATTATACCGGCAGAAAAAGATTTCTCTGCTGATAAATTAGCCTCTAGAGCCTGGATGACACGTTTAATGGTGCGCATGATTGGCAAAGATTCCGAAGCCGCTCTAAACGCTAATAATACTTCTAAGTTTACTGATACCGCTTCCTTTGCAGATAAGGATAAAGGTTATATTAATACCGCAGTAAAATATGGCTTAATCGCTGGTTTTCCTGATGGTACCTTTAAAGCAGCCCAACTAGTAACCCGTGCCCAAACCGTAGTATTACTAGGTAACAGTGAACAACATTTAACCTTAACTCGTACTATTAAGGGTAAAGTTATTAGTAATACCGGCTCTTCGCTAACCGTTTCAGTTAACGGTTTATCTAGTAATTATATTGGCACAGCCGATTCAGTTATGTATGATACCGATAGTTACCAAATACCTTTAACTAGCGTAAAAGCTGGTCAAGAAGTCTTGTTAGTAGCCAGTAATAATAATATAAAATATCTAGAAATCCTTACAGAAAGTGATGCACCAATAGCCGTAGCTACTATTTCTGGTACTTTAATTAAAGTATTAGCCGAACAAAATGTAGTTATAGTTAAAGATAATACCGAAAATATTCATACTAAGCATGTAGCCCAAGGAGTACAATGTGTTGATACTGCGGGGCGTGTTTACCCCCTAGATCAAATTCCTTTAAACGTACAAGTAACACTCTCCCTGGATGCTCAAGGCTTTGTTAACGGTTTTACCTTAGAAAGTGCTGCTGGGCTTCTAAGTAATGCCGGAGTAATTTATGAAATAGATACGAAAAATAACTTAATTATTCTTAAGAACTTAGACAACTTCAGCACCTACCAATATAGTGATTTCGTAGAAGTTGTAGTCGAAGGGCTCCGTTTTGCTGCTATTCAAGATTTGCGCCCCGGTGACGAAGTGAAGTTAGAAACGGAAAATAGCATAGTTAATAAAATCACTTTAGTAAAAACCAAACAGGAGCTTACCATTACCGGTACTGTGGTTATGAATGATAAGGAAGTCTTAGTAATCAAAAAGGAAGACGGTACTTTCGAAACGTTTAAAGTAGCCTCTAATTGCAAAATTGATATAAGCGGTCTAGATATAGCCCGTATTAGTGATGTATTAGAAGATGATAAAGTCTCCCTGGAAGTTAAAGATGGATTAATTGTAAATATTAAAGTGAATAATCGCTCCTTAGAAAATAGCCTGCGCGGCACAGTTGTAGCTATTGACAGCACTAGCTCCACCTTAGTTTTAGAAAATAGTGATGGTAAGCTTAACACTTATGTTATAGCTAAGTATGCCGATATAGTTATTGATAACATCAAAAACGCCGCCCTTTCCGATGTGAAAAAAGGCATGAAAATAGACATTGAGCTTCTAGATAATAAAATCATCTACATTGCCAATAAAAACACTATTGAAGGCGTAATCTTAACCGTTAATTCCGACCGCAATTTAATATCTATAAAAACTGATACGGAGGGCTCCGTTACATACCGCGTACATGCTAATGTTGATGTAGAAATCGAAGATAACTATCGCGCCACCTTAGAAGATGTGGAAAGAAACGATATAGTTGAGCTTAAGGTTGCTAACGATTTTGTTACCGAAATATATGTAGAAAGGTCTTATATATATGAGGTAACTAGTGTCAGCAGCAATTCACTAAGAGTTTTAGATGAGAAAAATAATAGTAAATATTTAGATAATGATGATAAACCCAAGGTTATAATATCAGGAATTAGTCAGCCTGCCTTTAAGGACTTTAAAGCCGGAGACTTAATCCAGGCTACATTTAAAGGCCTTAAGCTAGTTAAATGTGAACTTATTCCTGCCAATGCCGGTGAAGTCTTATCTATTAATTCCTCGACCAGGTCGCTTTCAATATTAGGCTTTGACGGAAAAATAACTAGCCTGGATGTAAGTAATAGACTTACTATTACTAAAGATGATAAGACTTATAACAACCTTAGCGTTATTACCAGCGGGGATAGAATTAAGGTTAAAACTACGGCTAATAACGAAACCTACATAAATATTATGAGCAAGCTAAGAACCCAATTTGTTGATACCGAACAAAATGATACTAAACTATATATAACCCGAAATTCAGGTTATAGTTATGTAGTCTACGATATAGCTAACCCTTGTTATGTCCATAAAGGTAATCAAGTATATAGCTTCTATAACCTGCGGGAAAATGATTGGGTTAATATCTACTACATAGATAAAGTCGTCTACGAGGTGGAAAAAGAATAAAGTTAGTCAAAAAAGGAGTAAGGGGCTCTCTGCCCTTACTCCTTACTCCTTACTCCTTACTATTCCTGCGCATACAAGTCAAATGGGGTAATCTGATATACGTAATAATTCAGCCAGTTAGCAAAAAGCAAGCTCCCATGCCCTTTCCACCTGACTAGCGGGTCTTTTTCGGGATTATCCCCGGGAAAATAATTATGCGGAACCCTTATGTCCTCACCCTTTTGCACATCACGCACATATTCATCCTTTAAGGTGAAGCTATCATATTCGGAATGCCCCATAGCAAAAATCTGTTTTCCATCGCGGCTGCCGATTAAATATATTCCGGCTGTTTCCGATTCGGCTAATATCTCTAGCTCTGCGATAGCTTCGACTTCGTGTCTATAAACTTCAGTATGTCTTGAATGAGGCACCCAAAATTCATCATCATAACCCCTTAACAAATCACAATGCTTATTATTTACTTTATGCTTAAAAACCCCGAATAACTTTTCCTCTAAAATAAAGTTATGGATACGGTAATGATGATATAGAGCTGCTTGAGCCGCCCAACAAATATGGAAAGTCGAAGTAACATTAGTCTTAGAAAAGTCCATAATCTGTTTCAGCTCATTCCAATAAACTACATCGCCAAAACGCATTTTTTCTACTGGTGCCCCTGTAATTATCATCCCATCATACTTAACTTCCTTAATTTCAGAAAAAGTCTTGTAGAAAGCTTGTAGATGTTCCTCCGGCGTATTTTTACTTTTATAAGTTTCGGTATAAATCAAATCTATTTCGATTTGCAAAGGAAAATTAGATAACATCCTTAGTAACTGGGTTTCGGTCAAGCTTTTATTAGGCATAAGGTTCACGATAGCAATTTTTAAGGGACGAATATCTTGGTGCATAGCCCTATATTCATTCATTACGAAAATCTTTTCTTTTTCTAAAACATCACCTGCAGGAAGGTTCTGCGGAATAATGATAGGCAAACCTACCGCCTCCTCTCGATTTATTATTACAACTTATGAAAGGGATGCACATTTTATAGCTTGTTCAAAATCATCTATTATATCAGCTATATCTTCAATGCCTACAGAAACCCTGATCATATCGGGTAAAACTCCAGAAGTTATTTGTTCTGCTTCAGTTAGTTGGCGATGGGTAGTACTAGCCGGATGTAGTATACAGGTTCTAGTATCCCCCATATGTACGACTAAAGCAGCTAATTTAACCTTATTAATAAATGCCTTGCCTGCTGCTGAGCCGCCCTTAAGACCAAAGGTCAGCATTCCGCTGCAGCCATTAGGTAAATACTTGGCACTTAAAGCATAATTTTCATTACTGGCTAAACCCGGATAATTAACCCAAGCTACTTCGGGATGATTTTGTAAATACTTGGCTAACCGCAGCGCATTTTCACTATGCTTTTCCATCCGTAAAGCCAGGGTTTCTACACCCATATGCAAAATGAAGGCTGTAAAAGGGCTCATGGTCATGCCTAAATCACGCATTAACTGCACCCGTGCTTTAGTAATATAAGCCGCTTCTCCAAACTGTTCCACATATTTAATCCCATGGTAGGCTGGGTCTGGTTCAGTTAGCCCCGGAAATTTACCTCTCGTCCAATCGAAATTACCCCCATCAATAATAATCCCACCGACACTGCGGGCTTGCCCGTCCATATACTTAGTGGTTGAATGAATTACTATATCAGCACCGTGTTCAAGCGGACGACATAAGTATGGGGTAGGCAAAGTATTATCAATAATTAAAGGCACCTCATTAGCCCGGGCTATTTTACTATACTTTTCGAAATCTAAGACATTCAAGCCGGGGTTGCCGATAGTTTCCGCATAAATAGCCTTAGTATCAGGTCTAAAAGCAGCCTGAATTTCATCTTCATCAGCATCAGGCGCTAAAAAAGTCACTTCCACCCCTATCTTTTTAAAAGTATGAGCAAATAGAGCATAAGTACCTCCATACAGGGTACTTAAAGCAATTAAATGTTCTCCGGCCCGACAGATATTTAAAATCGCAATAGTAACAGCCGCTTGCCCGGAAGAAGTAGCTAAAGCCCCTACTCCACCTTCCAAAGCCGCCGCCTTCATTTCAAATGCTTCTACAGTGGGGTTACTAATGCGGCTATACATATGTCCAGCTTCGGTCAAATCAAATAGACCCGCGACAAAATCTGCATCATCATAATAAAAAGTTGTGCTTTGATACAGCGGTAAAATGCGAGGTTCACCTGGTTTAGGTTCATAGCCCGCCTGAATCGCCTTAGTAGCAAACCGCCAATTATTTTTGTCCATCTAATATTCCTCCCTTATCAATGAAAAAATAAAAACCCCTTCTTTTACACAGAATAAGAAGCGGCTCGTCAGTCGTTTTCCCCTTCTTATCTTTCAGGTATAATTACCCGCAGGATTTGGCACATTTCTAGTTACACTAGCTGTTGCCGGGTTTCATCGGGCCAGTCCCTCAACCACTCTTGATAAGAATCTCTTTTATTATTTTGTTAATAAAGTATATACGATACCTTTACAAATGTCACCTATAAAATTATTTTACGCTATATAACTACACAACTGGTGGGCTGAAGTACACTTCAAAAATATATCCTTACCTACCTCATGTCCAGCTTCAGTCAAAATTTGGTTTACCGTATTATACGCTATACTGGGTCGATTATTTTCCTGACTTAAGTGAGCTAAAAATACTTGCATAGTAGCTTTCTTATTTACACTAGCGAGTAGTTTTCCGGCTGCTATGTTAGATAAGTGACCTTTATTACCTAGAATACGATTTTTCAGAAATGCTGGGTAACTCCCGTTTTTCACCATATTTATATCATGGTTGGCCTCTAAAACTACTATATCAGCTAAGCTTATCGCCTCGATTAAATCCCGGTTAATAATTCCTAGGTCCGTAGCTACTACACTTTTAATTTTATTATTAAATAAACAAAAACCAACTGGTTCTACGGCATCATGAGATGTAGCAAAAGGTCTTATGTATAAATCCTTAAGTTCTAACTCATTCTCTAACAGTTTTACACAATCACTAGGCAACTTATCTTGGCAAGAAATCATTTGCCAAGTCCTGGCTTTCGCAAAAACGGGTATATGATGTTTTCTAACTAAAACATCAATTCCCTTAACATGATCATTATGTTCGTGGGTGATTAAGACAGCATCTAAATCACCCGCCTTAACTCCTACTCTAGCTAACCCCTGCTCGATGCGGCGACAACTAATCCCCGCATCTATCAAGACTTGCGCTCGGGGTGAACGGAATAAAATCGCATTACCCGTACTCCCGCTCGCCAAAACATGAACCTGCATAACCCTTAACCCCTTAACCTTTTTTCTGCATCTTAGCCCAGGTATCCCTTAGTGAAACGATGCGATTAAAGACTAAATTATCCCCGGTAGAATCCGCATCTAAACAAAAATAACCCTGCCTTAAAAACTGGAATCTATCATCTTTTTTCGCATCCTTAAGCATCGGCTCCACTAGGCAACCAGTTAATATAGTCATAGAATCTGGATTTAGTTTAGCTAAGAAATCTTGCCCCTCTTCATCATCATCGGGATTTTCAGAGACAAATAAATGCTCATATAGCCTGACTTCAGCCGGAGTAGAATTATTAGCTGCTACCCAATGAAGGGTACCCTTAACTTTACGCCCTGCATTAGGTCCGCCGCTTTTAGATTCCGGGTCATAAGTACAATGAATCTCCACTATCTCCCCAGCATCGTCCTTCACCACGTCTTCACATTTGATAATATAAGCACTCTTAAGTCTTACTTCCTTACCCGGAGTAAGTCTGAAAAACTTACTCGGCGGGTTTTCCATAAAATCTTCCGCTTCTATATATATTTCTCGCCCAAAGGCGATGCTTCTTTTGCCGCTAGCTGGGTCTTCGGGATTATTCTCCGTTTCTACCCACTCGATTTCCCCTGCGGGATAATTGGTTATAATTATCTTGACAGGTCTAAGTACCGCCATTGCCCTAGTGGCCTTAGCATTCAGGTCTTCCCTAATACAATGTTCGAGTAAGGCTATATCTACCGTGCTATTACGTTTCGCCACTCCTATACGGTCACAAAAATCCTTAATCGCTTCAGGAGTATAACCTCGACGGCGCAGCCCTGAAATAGTCGGCATCCGCGGGTCATCCCACCCCTTTACTAAGTTATCCTCCACTAAGAGGCGCAGCTTTCTCTTACTCATCACCGTATAAGTTAAGTTTAAGCGGGCAAATTCTATCTGTTGCGGACGGCCGTGCTCCTCACAACCATAATCAATATTATCTAAAAACCAATCATATAAAGGCCGATGGTCTTCAAACTCTAAGGTGCAAATAGAGTGAGTAATACTTTCTAAAGCATCGGAAATAGGGTGGGCATAATCATACATCGGGTATATGCACCAATCATCCCCAGTCCGGTGGTGATGTGATCTTTGAATCCTATAAATAACCGGATCCCGCATATTAATATTCCCGGCGGCCATATCTATTTTAGCTCTAAGTACCCTGGAACCATCAGGAAATTCTCCATTTTTCATCCCGGTAAATAACTTTAAATTCTCCTCTACCGTGCGATTACGATAAGGACTATCTTTCCCCGGTTCAGTTAAAGTACCTCGGTAAGTTCTCATTTCCTCCGCACTTAAATCACAGACAAACGCCTTACCCGCTTTTATTAATGCTAAGGCAAATTCATAAAGCTTCCCAAAATAATCTGATGCGTAAAACATACGGTCTTCCCAATCAAAACCGAGCCATTTCACATCATCTTGAATGGAGTCAACATACTCTACTTCTTCCTTAGCCGGGTTAGTATCATCAAACCTTAGATTAGTTATACCTCCATTATTTTGCGCCAAGCCAAAATTAAGGCAAATTGATTTCGCATGTCCTATATGTAGATATCCGTTAGGCTCGGGAGGAAAGCGCGTATGTACCCGTCCGTCATTCTTCCCTTCCAGCTTATCCTGGCTAATAATGTTTTGAATAAAATTCACCGCTATAGTTTCTGCTTCATTAGAAATACTCTTTTCTACATCAGGATTATCCAACTACTTCTCCTCCTTGAACTTAATAAAAGGCTAATTATACTATCTTCTACAGATTATAATAATTGCTTCCTGCTGTCAAAACCTATTACTCAAAAAGCTTTTTATATTCCTCATAACCTTCAGCGGCTAATTTTTCCCGCGGTATGAATCTTAAAGCTGCCGAATTCATGCAATACCTTAAGCCCGTAGGCTTAGGCCCATCAGAAAAAACGTGGCCCAGATGCGAATCAGCTAATTTACTGCGCACCTCGGTTCTGCTCATCAGCAAGCGTTAATAATTTACTACTAGCTTACCCATCAAATCCAGAAATATATTTAAAGCCTAGAACTAATTTACCTATTTTTTGTTCTATGCTTAGATCTAAAATCCCTTTGCCGCTCTTTCCTTTTATCAGGGCGCTTGGCAGCTCCTTTATTGCTGCTGGGAGGAGGTGTTTTCTTAATTCTTATAGGCGGTGCAGAAGATAATACTTCTTCCGGTTTACCTTGAGGTTCCTTAGTCAGCATCTTAAGTGCAGCGGCTAATATACTAACTGCATCATGTTCTGTTAATAAGTTTTCTGCCGTAAGCTTATACATGCTGCTATCTTCAGTTTCCATCGTTTTAATAATATTCTCCACTACACTTCTTTGCAGGCCGGCATAGACTTCATTTATAGTCGGAATTGGATGCCGTTTAATCTTCTGTTTAGTTAGTTCCTCAATAAGCCTGAGATGTCCCAGCTCACGATAAGTAACAAAGGTTATTGCTAATCCGGTTTCACCCGCCCGCCCCGTTCTTCCGATGCGATGTACATAGCTTTCCGGGTCCTGGGGAATATCAAAGTTATATATATGGGTAACCC
>CAZYLY010000078.1:972-8841 GCA_964648825.1 uncultured Syntrophomonadaceae bacterium | reverse complement strand
AATAAAAACGATTTTATTGTGCAGAAGGCCGTGGAATTAGGCGTGTCCAAGGTTGTATTTTTTATTTCAAAAAACGTTTCTGAAAAAGACGTTTCGACTGAAAGACTAAATAAAATAGCGATTGAGGCGTGTAAACAATGCCGCCGTAATACTATTCCCCAAATATATCCGGTAACAACCTGGGATGAAATGTTACCCGTATTAGTTGATAAAAATGTAGTAATGCTATACGAAGGGGAAGAAAAGCTAAGCTTAAGGGAATATTTGCAGACTAATAAACTGGAAGGGGAAATATTTATCATCGTAGGCCCGGAAGGCGGTTTTAGTGAACAAGAGGTTGCTAAAGCAAAAGCCCAAGGAATACAGGTAGTGAAAATGGGCAATAGGATACTTAGAACGGAAACTGCTGGATTAGTAGGTGCGGCTATAATTTTATATGAATTAGGAGATTTAGGATAGAAGGGGTTTTTATGCCGAGTGTAGCTTTTCATACTTTAGGGTGTAAAGTAAATCAAATCGAGACAGAACATATTAAGGAGGATTTTATCAAGCGAGGCTATATAATAGCAGATTTTACTGCCCCAGCTGATATTTATATAATTAATACTTGTACGGTTACTCATGTTAGTGACCGCAAATCACGGGCGATGATAAGGCGAGCAGTACGCAGGAACCCGGGGGCGGTTATTGCTGCTATCGGATGCAGTGCCCAAGTTAATACTGAAGAATTAGCAGCGCTAGAAGGTGTCAACTTAGTTGTAGGCAACAAGGATAAAGAGAATGTAGTCGATATTATAGAAAGCTATGCGGCAGCTAACCAATGTCAGATATATGCCGAGCCGATTACTAGTAATGATAAATTGAAACCGATGCTTTTTTCGCGGCCTCATGATCGTACTCGGGCCTTCATTAAAATCCAAGATGGCTGCCAAAGCTTTTGTTCGTATTGCATCGTACCTACAGCTAGAGGGCCAATTAGAAGTAAACCCCTTTTAGATGTATTAAGCGAAGTCAAACAATTATTGTCATTAGGCTATAAAGAAATAGTATTAACCGGTATTCATACTGGTTTTTATGGCAGAGATTTAGGTAAAATAGATTTAGTAGAACTCTTAAAGCAAATCTTGGATGTAACTAAAAATGATGATTTTAGATTACGTTTAAGTTCGATTGAGCCCCTGGAAGTAAGTGATGAACTTATTGACTTAGTTAAAAATGAGAAAAGCATATGTAACCATTTTCATATTCCTTTACAGAGCGGCAGTGATAAGGTCTTAAAAGATATGAATCGGCGCTATACTAGCGGTCAATATGAAGAAATAATATTAAAGATAAAAGCTGCTATTCCTGATGCTGCAATAGCGGCTGATGTTATGGTCGGTTTTCCGACTGAAACGGAGGAAGAATTTAATTATACTTATAATTTAATAACGAGACTTCCCCTGACCCATTTACATATTTTTAAATATTCTAAAAGACCGGGTACTAAAGCAGCCTTAATTCCTTCGGTTGTAGAGGAAGCAGAGAAAAACTTAAGAAGTGAAAAGTTAATAGATTTAGCCAGAGACAAGCATCACCAATTTGTAATAGAAAATTCCAGCTTGATAATGGACTTGCTAGTTGAACAACAAATTAGTGATTGCATATATAAAGGTTTAACTGATAATTATATAGAAATGGAATTTACAGCAGATAAAAATATGGTAGGAAAGTTTGTGCAAATATCCTTAAAAGAAATAGACCTACAAACGGATAAAATCACCGCCATTTTGATTAATAAGGGATAATCCTAGTACTTTATGAAAGGGGCAGACCATGGGATTCAAGCAAATTGGTAGGAAGCTTCAGTTAGCAAGGGAAGAGGCCGGTTTAAGCCAAGAACAATTAGCCAGCCAGATGGGGTGTGCTCAATCTACTCTTTCTAATTATGAAAAAGGTAAAAGAAGGATTTATTTAACCCAGTTAGAGCATATTGCGGAATTATTAAATAAACCTATCGAATATTTTCTGGAAAGTAGTAATAATAATCAAAGTCAATTTGAACATGCTAAAATCGCTAATATTACTTTAGATGATGAGCCGGAATTACTCCAAATTGTTAATGCGCTTTATGAATTACCAAAAGAAAAGCGGCGTTCAGTTATGGATTATATTATTTGGCAAAGAACTCGTTAGAGTAAAGGGAGGTGTTAGGATGTTTAGACATATGATTTCTAAACAAGATCATGACTTAGTTATGGAGGTTAGACAACTTTCCCAAAGTTACGTAAATGATTCCCTTGAGAATGAAGAAAAAGATAAAAGCGGCTTTGATTATGTAACTCTTAATATGTTAGCTGAACATAACCTCTTAGCTCCTAGTATTCCGAAAAAGTTTGGGGGTAAAGGGCTAAGTACTTTAACCACCGCTATGATTATAGAAGAATTAGCTGTTGCTAGTGCAGGTGTAGCTACTATTGTTTCGACTAATCTACACGCTATCAGTCCGATATTGACGGCTGGTACTACCAAGCAGCAAGAAGATTTTTTACCTCAGCTAACTAACAAAACGCCTAAACTAGGTGCTATAGCCGTAGCTGAACATAAGCCTAATTTAGACTTTTTTGCTCATCCAAATACTATTAATATTAGACCTGCGTCACTAAATGTAAAGGATGCCAGCGGGGAAAATATTCTTTTAAAAGGCTTTAAGGATTATGTTATGAATGCTAAATTAGCTGCTTTTTTTACTACTATGTATTCGACTACTTCCCATGGTGATAAAAAAGGATTACAGGTAATAGTACTGCCCATGGATACCCCCGGGTTAATAGTGGGCAAGAGCCAAAAAACTTTAGGTTTAAGAGGATGTATTGCTAATGAAATTATTTTCGATAATGTCAAAGTACATGAAGATTATTTAATAGGTAAAAAAGGCAGCGGATTCTTAGTCTTTATGCAAAACTTAGATAGAAATGTAGCTTACACAGGAGCTATATGTGTAGGGGTAGCTAGAGCTGCTTACGAAACTGCTTTAGAGGCCTCTAAAAATCGGATGTTTATGGGAAAACCTAGCTTCGAAGAAAGTGCAGTCAGTTACGCTTTAGTCGATATGGCTACTAAGATTAATGCAGCCAGGTTGAGTGTGCATTTAGCTTGTTGGTGTATAGATAATGACTTAGAATATTCTCAAGCTGCTTCTAAGTCTAAAGTTATTGCCAGCAGTGTGGCTCAGGAAGTAGCTGCTAAGGCCATGGAAATTGTAGGAGGGCAAGCTTATTTATATGGGCATCCATCGGAAAAATATTTAAGGGATGCGAAAATGCTTTCCATTGTAGATGGTAGTGAGCAATTTCATAGAAATCTTATTGCCGCCCAGTTATAAGCAAATAAGGAAGGTGTGAAACCTATGGATTATTTTAAATGGACTAAAGAAGAAATAGATTTAATCTATGAAGTGCGGGAATTAGCTACTACCAAAATTGCTAGCCGGGCGACTTACCTTGATTCTATAGGTGATGAAATTCAGGATTGGGTAATACCGGAATTATTAGCGCGGAGAAATTTATTAGCTCCAGCAGTTCCGAAAGAATACGGGGGTAGAGGCTTATCTATGCTTATGCATGTAGCCTTAATAGAAGAATTAGCGGCTGGATGTGCCGGTGCAGCAGCGATTGTAGCTGCTAATAATTATGCGATTACTCCGATTTTAGCTACCGGCAGTGAAGCTTTAAAACAAGAATTTTTGCCTTATCTTACTGCATCTAATCCTAATTTGGCTTGTACTGCTATTAATGAAACCCGAGCTGATTATAGTCTGGAGAGACCGGAAAAAAGCAGTGAAGATATTACGAGAATAAGTAGTTATGTTACCCAAGAAGGGGATAAAGCAATAATTAACGGCAATAAAGATTACATTATTAATGGTGCCGCCGCTAAATTTATTTTAGCCCTGGTAAGAAGTAATGTTTCTAAACAAAAATCCAAACTCCAGTTTTATCTAATCCCTAATACAGCCGCTGGTATTGAAGTAGCTGAAGTACTGCGTAAAGTTGGCATGAGAACGTGTCATACGGTTACTCTTAATTTTGATAATGTTGAAATTCCCGAAACTTATCGGGTAGGTAGAGAAGGCGGAGGTTATTTATTATTATTACAAACTTTCGATCGTAATCGAACTTTACTAGGAGCTATCGGCGTAGGGGTAGCAAAAGCGGCTTATGAATTAGCCCTGGAAGTAGCCAAAAGCAATCAAGTATTTAATCGATCTAATTCCTATAATCATTATGTGGCTTCGACTTTAGCCGATTTATCTACCCAAATAGATGCAGCCAGGTTAGCAGTTATGAGAGCCGCTTATTATATAGATATTGATGAAAACTATGCCCGGGTATCTATTATGGCTAAATTATATGCTACCCAAGTGGCGCAATATGTAACCTCGAGTGCAGTGGATTTAATCGGTAGATTCGGGTTTTTAGTAGGACATCCAGCGGAAAAGTATTTGCGGGATGCCCAAATGTTATCTATGATAGCAGGCAGTGATTATCTGCATAAGCGTATATTAGCTACCCAAATATAATTTGTTTTAAAAAATAACTGAAAAAGGGTATAATAGAAATGATATCTAAAACGGGAGGTGAACAGATGTCAGATTGTATATTTTGCAAGATAATCGCTAAAGAGCTTCCGGCAGAAATAGTATGGGAAGATGAATTAATAATTGGAATCAAGGATATTAAACCAGCTGCCCCCTTCCATATTTTATTAATTCCTAAAAAGCATATAAATTCCTTAAATGATATAACTGAAGGTGATGCAGAATTACTAGCACATATCCAATTAGTGGCTAATAAATTAGCCCATAAATTAGGTATTGCCGAACAAGGATATCGTACAATTAATAATTGCGGGGATTTAGGTGGACAGACGGTCTATCATATACACTATCACCTTTTAGGAGGAAGATTTTTAGGATGGCCTCCTGGTTAAAATCCTTGACTATTATTTTTAAGAATTGTAAAATAGAATGGCGCGTTTATGAGCCTAGTTAGATGAGGGGAGGGAAACTGTGAGCGAAGTTAAAGTTGGAAAAAATGAATCCCTAGATAGTGCTCTGAAAAGATTTAAGCGTAATTGCCAAAAAGCTGGGGTTATGCAGGATATAAGAAAGCATGACCATTATGAAAAGCCAAGTATTAGGAAAAAGAAAAAATCAGAAGCTGCCCGTAAGAAGAAAAAATTCTAAGGTAGTTTTTGTTTCTTGACCTTTGATTTAATTTCCTGAGCCAATGGAAAAGGAGCAAACAGGATTAATCATAAAAAGGCAATTCAATAAATCAGAGCTAGTAACCCTCATAACCTTATAAAGTTCGTATAAGCTTTTATGCAAAAACTTTTTTAAGTAGGGTAAAACGGGAATTAATTCGAGAATTATTTAAAAAAATGCTCCAATATAAATAAAAGTCTGGTATTTGTTTACCAGACTTTTTATTTGTGCAGTATAATGTTTATAATTAAACAGGTCTAGGAAAGGAGAATAATATTAATGGGCTTTATGAATCGGGGTATGCAAAACAAAAAACAGAAAAGGGCTATCTATATTATCGCTGGCTTAGTAATATTATCATTTTTAGTAAGTATTGTTTCGGTAGCCTTTGTATGATTTTTTAAAGGACTGTTCAGGAGAAAAAAGAGCAGTCTTTTTTATAATTAATTGGCGAAATATTTCGACAACAACTACAGGTTTTATAGTATGCTTAAGGGGGAGGAGGTTAATATGTATAAACTAAGCGAATTACCAAAAAAATATCTGCATATTATAGAAACCATTTTCAGTGAATTTGACGGTGCGTTAATAATTGATGAACAAGGGATTATAAGGGTTTTTACTGATTATTATGCTCGTGAAACTGGACTAACTAAGGAGAGCGTAATTGGCAGAAGGGTAGATGAGATATTTCCAAGTACTAAAATGTTAGAGGTGTTGGAGACGGGGCGGCCTATTATTGCAGATTTATGGGAATTAAATGGTAAAGCCCAAATTGTATCCCGGGTTCCTATTACGGCTAATGGGAAGATAATTGGTGCGGCGGGATTTAACATTTTTAGATATTTGGAAGAAGCGCAAGGTTTTGCCCAGCGCATTACTGATATGTTTTCGGAACTAAAATATTATAAAGAAGAAATGAATAAGTTATTATCAGTAAAATATACTTTAGCCTCTATAATTGGGGTGAGTGAAGCTATAATTGAGGTTAAAGAGCGTATAAAACTGGTAGCCGCCTCTAATATTCCCGTATCTATTTATGGTGAAACTGGAACGGGTAAGGAACTCATTGCTCATGCGGTGCATTTTGAGGGTATGCGCCGGGATTTTCCTTTTATTAAGGTAAATTGTGCCTCGATTCCAGAGAACTTAGTAGAAAGCGAATTATTTGGCTATGAGGAAGGCTCTTTTACGGGGGCGCGAAAAAAAGGCAAACCTGGTAAATTTGAATTAGCTGATAAGGGTAGTATTTTCCTGGATGAAATCGGAGATTTATCTTTAATATCGCAAGCAAAATTATTAAGAGTTTTGCAAGAACAAGAAATAGAAAGGGTAGGCGGCACTACTACTATAAATATTGATGTAAGAATTATTTCTGCTACTAACTATTCTTTGTCCGAATTAGTGCGTAGGGGCAAATTTCGTAAGGACTTATTATTCCGCCTAGATGTATTTCCAATCCATATTCCCCCCTTAAGGGAAAGGCTTAATGATATCCCTCCTTTGGTAGAATCGTTTATTGGTCAATATAATCTGGAATCGGGTACTAATATTGAAGGAATCGACGAAGAATCCATGAAAATATTAACGGGTTATCATTGGCCAGGTAATGTGCGGGAACTGCATTCGGTAATGGAAAGGGCTTGTATAGATACTAGAAATGGCTTAATAAAACCGGAAAACTTATTACGATTTACTAATAGTAAATATATAACTAATATTACTACTACTAGTAAAATTAATCTTAATGAAATAAAAGCTAAGGCGGAAAAGGATGCTATTTTAAAAGTATTACAGCAAACTAATGGCAATAAGACCGAAACTGCGAAAATGCTTGGGCTTAGTCGCAGCACTTTATATAGCAAATTAAGGGAACACAATATTTAAAGTAACCAGAATTGTCCGAATATTCAGAAACACCGTCCAAATATTCGGACACAGGTAAGGATGATATTATTGGAGTTTATTAAAATATGTACAAAAAGCTGGACATTTTTACCTCTGTATATTTACTAACCCGTGTAATATCGGGTTTAAATGCTTGGCACGGAAAATGCATTACTCCTTAAGTAGATATTAATTTAAGGAGGAAGGTAAAAATGGCTACTACGGAAATTAATCTTAAAGGTTGGGAAGCTGATTATCAGAAGAAATTAACTACGGCTGAGGAAGCGGCTAAATTAGTTAAAAGTAATGATATTATAATGACGGCTGGAGGTACTAATATACCCCATGATTTTTCAGTGGCTCTAAGTAATCGCATAACTGAACTAGAAAATGTTACGTTTAGATTAGGCTTAGCTTTGAAATTATACGATTTTATGCAACCGCAGTATCGCAAGAATATTCGCATTGAAACTCCTTTCGTAGGTCCGGTAGAAAGAATGTGTCTAGAGTGGAAAACCTGTCAATACATTCCCGTGCATCTTAACCAACTTGAAGACTGGCAAGAGCATTTCAAGCCTGATTTAACTGTAATAGTTGTTACCCCGCCTGATGAAAATGGTTTTATGAACAGGTCGTGCTTTGGAGGACTAACTCCTAAGAAAATGATAGGGAAAACTCATCCGGTTATAGTAGAAGTTAATCCTAGAACCCCTTGGTTAATTGGAGATGACCTT
>CAZYLY010000078.1:0-962 GCA_964648825.1 uncultured Syntrophomonadaceae bacterium | reverse complement strand
AATACATGTATCTGAAGTAGATTATATTATAGAAAGTGAAGCGGATTTAACCGAGATACCTGATATTCCAATAACCGAGCGAGAAAAGACTATAGCCGGCTATATTGCCGATATGATTCCTAATGGCTCTACTATTCAGTTAGGATTAGGGGGGCTAGCTAATGCCATCGGCTATTTCTTACGAGATAAAAAAGATTTAGGTGTTCATAGTGAGGTAATACAAAATTCCTTTATGGATTTAATGAAATTAGGGGTAATTAATGGCTCCCAAAAGAATTTCAATCCGGGAAAAGTTCTGGCCACATTTTGTGTAGGCAACAAAGAATTATGGGATTTCGTAGATAAAAATGAAGATTTCTTATTTACCGAAGTAGCTTATAATAATGACCCTTATGTAATTGCGCAAAATGACAATCTGGTTTCAGTTAATAACGCCTTAATGCTAGATGTTACCGGTCAAGTTGCCGCGGAATCTATTAGAGAAAAGCAATATAGCGGCACCGGGGGGCAAAATAACTTTGTCCAGGGTGCCTTAATGTCTAAAGGCGGTAAAAGTATAATTGCCTTAAATTCAACCTTTAAAGATAGTGAAGGCAAAATAAAATCTCGAATAGTGCCCTTTCTACCCCCTGGAACTATTGTATCAACTGAATTCGGGGTAGCTAACGTAAGATTTAAGAGTGTAGCGCAAAGAATAGAAGAATTAATTAAAATATCCCACCCCGATTTCAGAGATGAATTAAACTTCCAGGCTAGGAAGATTGGGTGGCTATACTAAACAAATGTTTCACGTGAAACATTTTCTGATGTAAAATAGCTAGGTGAAAAAAGCGGGTGGGGCAAAGCCCCACCCCTACCGTTTATTAGGAATTATTTTTATCCCCAATACCACAAAGAGCAGTACAAGCTTCTTCTATAACAGCCAAGCAACTAAAGAACAGCGTAAAGCAGCAACTTTAATA
>CAZYLY010000077.1:4156-8872 GCA_964648825.1 uncultured Syntrophomonadaceae bacterium | reverse complement strand
AAACCCTGAAGTTACTATTGTTAATGAAGGGCGCCAATCAGCTTTAGATATTAATATCCCTATAAAAGGCAGGTAAGTAGTGTAATATGATTAAAATTAAAGGTATTAATGGTAATTTAGTTATAATCTTTGCCGAAGGATTATTTGATGATTATAAAGAGTACCTACATAAGAGGATTACTGCGAATATTGAATTATTTAAAGGTTCTAAGGTTTTATTTCGCGGGGAAGGTCTTAATGATTTAACTCCGCAAGAGTTAGTGGAGCTGCAAAAAATATGCTTAGATTATGGGATGATTCTTAATAATACTACCGTAAGCGTTGAAAAAGGCCAAGATAAAGATTTATTCGTTTATCGTAATGTAAGGAGCGGGCAAAAGCTGCGTTCAGAAGGCTCCCTGATTATATGGGGCGATGTGCATGAAAGTGCCGAAATTGCTGCAGCGGCGGATATTATTGTTTTAGGGAAATTGGAAGGTATTGTTCATGCAGGTTGCTATGGTAATCGTGATAGTACTGTTTTTGCTTTATCCCTAACTCCCGGACAAATTCGAATTGCCGATAAGTTTTCCCGCGCACCAGCCGCACCTAACTCTAATCGCAAATATATACCGGAAATCGCTTATTTTGACGGAGATAATATTTGTATTAGCGAATATAATCCTAAGGAAAACCGCCCCAAATAATTACTTATTTACACTCGCCAGGCGATCAAAAATAGAATCAATAGATGAAAAGTCTGGTCAACCATTACTTGTAACCAAAAAATATCCGGTGATTTATTAATATTAGTAAGCCACCAACGCACTAGCCGTCTTTGGTCTAATATAATATGAGCTATGAAAACGATTAAAACAGCTATAATGCCTATTCCTCCTGCAAATAAAGAGAAAAGAAAAATAGTTACGGTGTAGATTATGCTATGGGTAACTAAGGCTAACCAGTTTTTGGCTTTAGTCATCGCCATCCAGTTACTCTGCAACAAATAATCCCCTACTAAATGTCCCATTAATAAGCAACAAAACATATCCATATACTTACACCTCTTTTTGCATTTCTTCAATAAAGAGATCGGCTAAGGCGGGGTCAAATTGGCTGCCTTTATTACGCCCGATTTCTTCTAAGGCTATTGCTTTAGGTAAAGCTTTACGGTAAGGTCTATCACTAGTCATCGCGTCATAAGCATCTCCTATAGCAATAATACGCGCTATAAGCGGTATTTCTTCTTCTGCAATATTATAGGGATAACCTCGGCCATCATATCTTTCATGGTGATAACTAGCTCCAATACGTAAATCTTCTACTAATCTTTTGGGATTAATATCAGCAAGAATCTTCTCCCCAAAGCGAGGATGTTCTTTCATGGCCGCATATTCTTCATCATTTAAGGGGCCTTGTTTTAATAAAACGTGATCTCTTACCCCAATCTTACCTACATCATGGAGTAAAGCCGCCCTCTGTAAAATCTCTAATCCATTAGCTGACATTTTCAAAGCTTTTCCTATGACTACGCTGTATTCGCTTACTCTTTGTGAATGTCCTTGGGTATATGGATCTCTGGCATCAATAGCCGAGGATAAGGTTTGTAAAATTCCAGTTAACATCATTTGTAAATCGGTATAAAGCCGCCCATTTTCAATAGCTACGGCTATAACTCCAGATAAGGATTCACATAATTCTAAATCATTTTCATCAAAAAGCTTATCTCCTAATTTATTAATTAATTGCAAACACCCAATACAATCTGTTTGGGTAATTAAAGGTACACATAATAGGGATCTAGTTACAAAGCCACTCTTCTGGTCATACTTTTGTGACCACCGTTCGTCATTTTGCACATCCATGACAAATTGGGAAGTTCTATGTTCAGTAACCCAGCCAGCCATACCTTCGCCCACTTTAAGCCTAAATCCTTTCAAGCCATCGGCCTTAGGTCCCTTAGCTATTACTGGTTCTAAAATATCTGGTTCTTCTGCATTTATTAACCATAAGGTACCAGCTTCGGCATCAACTACCTTCATAGCCTGATCTAAGGCCATTTCTAATACCTTCTTCAAGTTAAGGGAACTATTTAATAATTTAACTACCTGCCATAAGGTCTGCATATTTTCAAGTTTTGGTTCTGCTGGGCCGCCCATCATTTATTTCCCCTTTTAAAAAACTTAATGGCTATTTATTACGGCATTTAGGTGGTAATTTCCTTTAATGAATAAATTATTATTAATTTTTTTTTTGAAATAACAGGGATAATATAAATTTTTATAGAAAATTAACCTTATCGATTAGTAAGGGAGTGAAATAATGGCTAATTTAAAATTTACTTGGCTGCAAAAATTACTGTTACCTCTAGTCATTTTAATTATTATTCAGTTATTAGTTATGTTGGGCGTTTTTAGCCGTCTGGAAATGAGCATTTATGATTCCTGGTTCAGGTTTAACGGCATTAAAGATCCAGGAGAGGAAGTTGTAATAGTAGCTATTGACGAAACTTCCATTGAAAGAATCGGGCCTTTAGCTTGGCCGCGTACTACTCATGCTGATTTATTAGAAAAACTATCCGCAGCCAAGGTAGTAGCCTTTGATATTACTTTTGCCAGTGAAAAAGATGCTTTCGAAGATGAAGCCTTTGCTCAAGCTATTGCTAACCACGGGAGTGTCATCTTAGCTAGTAAGTTTTATTTCGAGCGCGATCAGGAGGGGGACTTTGTACAAGTATTCGAACCGCCTTATGCACCGCTTTTAGAACAGGCCCATGGTATAGGTTTTGTAAATACACCTACCGACCCTGACCAAGTAGTAAGAAGAACTACCTTAGTCGATGTAAATACTTTCGAAGGTTTTGCCTTTCCTTCCTTAGGATTAGCTACGGCTCTGCAGGCTGAGGGATTAGGTGCTTCAGATATTAACCTGCAACCTGATTATATAGAAATTGGTGATAAAAAAATACCTATAGATGTAAATAATAAGGCCCTCCCAAATTTCTGGGGCCCAGGTAAAACTTTTAAGACTATTAGTTATGCCGATATAATACAAGAACGGGTTCCTGCTAGTTATTTCCAAGATAAAATAGTACTCATCGGGGCGACTACTCAAGAGGAGCATGATGTTTATCCCACTCCTTTTACTACTAGCAATATGGTTATGCATGGCTCCCCTCCTACTCCGGGAGTAGAAATACACGCAGCCGTAATTCAAAGTTATTTAACTAATACCTGGCATGAGGAAGTACCGCCTCTTTTTAATTTTCTGTTTTTAATAATGGTTATTTGTTTAACTTGGCTGGCGGTAGCTAATCGGGGGCCTTTTAAAGGGTTTATCGGTTCCTTACTCACTATGCTAGCAGCTATATTAATAGTATATTTTGCTTTTAAAATGCGCCTGTGGCTAAATTTAGCTTCCCCAGGCATAGCCATTATTTTAACTTATACGGCAGTAACTGGATATGATTTTATCACAGCGGAGATGGAAAGACGTAAAACGCGGGAGGCCTTTTCTCGCTATGTATCTCGCGATGTGGTGGAACAATTATTATCTAGCCCCGAAGATATGGTCTTAGGAGGTAAAAAGCAAGAAATCTCGATTATGTTTGCTGATATTAGAGGCTTTACCGCTTATAGTGAAAATAAAGACCCGGTGGATGTCATTACCCGTTTAAATGAATACCTAACTGTTATGACTAACCTGATTTTTAAATATGGAGGTACCTTAGATAAGTACTTAGGTGATGGGTTAATGGCCTTTTTCGGCGCTCCCGTTTATTACCCTGACCATGTGGAACGAGCTATTAAGACGGCTATAGATATTCAAGCCGAGGTAGAAAAGTTAAATGAAAAATGGGCCCAAGCCGGGGAACCCCCGCTGTTAGTAGCAGTAGGTATTAACACAGGCCCGGCCGTGGTAGGTAATGTCGGCAGTCCCGAACGCATGGATTATACATTAATCGGAGAAGATGTCAACTTAGCTTCTAGGGTCGAAGCATTAAGCAAATTATTCGAGACTTTAATCTTAGTATCGGATCGTTCCTACAATCTCCTGCCTGAAGGTGAAACTAAAGATAGGCTTTATTATGTGGGCGAAGAATTAGTAAAAGGCTTTACTAATCCCATAGCCTGTTATTCGGTAGCAGGCTTAGACTTACATTTTAAAAAATCGGAAGATAAAGGCTATAAATAAGGTTCTGATGTGTCTTGGGGACGGGGGTATTGACACACTTTTTAGTGTTTATTAAAAAAGCTGTAGATTTCATACATCTACAGCTTTATTTGTTAATTATGGTGGGATTACGTAATTTTCGATAAAGAAATTTATTTCGAGATTTAATTAAATATAACAGGAATTAAAAGTACCTATATAGAAATATAATTTATTATATTATAATAATTCTGAACTTTATTAAGGAGGCATACGGTGTCAACTATAACTGAGGCAGGAAATATTAACATCACTATTTCACCAGATAAGATGTCTGCTTACATTACAACTAATATTCAACCCGGTGAAGTTATGGAGCCGAAAGATATTTATTTAAAATTAGAGGAAGCCGGTGTCGTTTATGGTATCGATACTGATAAAGTACTGAAAGTATGCCAAAACCCTCAGAGTATTTCGGATTTAGCCATTGCCCAAGGAACGCGTTCAATTCCGGGGAAAGATGCTATCATTACTTATGCATATCAAAAACCCGAGTTCAAGCCAGAGATGACCGAGGATGGTAAA
>CAZYLY010000077.1:794-4146 GCA_964648825.1 uncultured Syntrophomonadaceae bacterium | reverse complement strand
AGTATCCAGGCAGCGGGCTTCGATTGCGGCCCCGGAAAAGACGCTGTTGTTAATTATAAATATCAAAAACCCGAGCTTAAGCCAGAGTTGACTGAAGATGGTAAAGTTGATTTCTATCAATTAGGCAATATAATAGAAGTAGGTATGGATGATATTATTGCCGAAAGAATACCTGCTACAGAAGGAGAACCTGGCTATAATGTCAAAGGCGAAATCCTTAATCCCCTGCCGGGGAAAAATGCACCATTTAAAACAGGTAAAGGTATAGTAATACGCGGGGATACAGCCTACCCAGAATTTGCAGGAGCCCTTAATTGGCTGGGGAGTAAGGTAACAGTTAGCCGATTAATGATTGTCAATGAAGATGTGGATTTTTCTGTAGGTAATATTGATTTTCCCGGTAAAGTTAAAATTAGAGGCAGCATAAAAAGCGGATTTAAAGTTATCGCCGAAGAAGATATTGAAGTATTAGGCTGTATTGAAGATGCAGAAGTTTCCTCTACTAATGGTTCTATATATGTACATGCCGGTGTATTAGGAAATGGCAAGGCTACCCTTCAAGCTAAAAATAATATAGAAGCAAAATTCATTCAAGGTGCAACTATAAAAGCTGATAATAACATTATGGCGAATGAATACATCCTACGCTCTAATGTTAACGCTGGAAATGCCGTTTTAATTCAGGGGCTAAAGGGCCGCTTATTAGGAGCTAATGTTATTGAAGCTGGTACTAAAATTAGTGCTAATTCTATTAAATCCCCTGAAGGTCTTAATCTAAAAGTTCAAGGTATTGATCGTAATAATATTTATGTTCGTATTAAAGAAATCCAAACAAAAATAAAAGAACTTGATGCCAAAATGTTATCCTTTTCGGTTAAAATTAGGCTATTGGGAGAAAAAAAGGATTCTGATTCTCAAAATGAATTAGGTAAGGTTTTGCGTCAATATGTCCCTATGCTGCAAGAAATAGAAGAGCTAAAGGAAGAAAATCTGACTCTGGCTAATATGCTCAGATCAACTAAAGGTGATGGAATGATAGAAGTACATAGCCAAGTAAGTGATGGTATCTCTTTTTCTATAAAAGAAGAACAAGTGAAAATTTCTAAACCCCTTAAAAATGTGACTATGTATTTTGACCATAAGGAAAAACGTATTATTATTCTATAATTTTTGAGGTGAACATTTTTGCACAATCTTATTAAAACATCAGCCATTATTAATTCTAATCTTGTTTATGGTGAAATTATAAATAGATTTAACCACTTATATAATCCTCAAGATGCCTTGCTGTTAGTTCCTACCAGGGATAACTGCGGTGATTTAGAGGTAGTGGAAGTAATTGGGGAACTCCCAACTTCGCTTCGTTACAGCCAAGAGGAAGCTAAGTTGGATATATTCTCCGTTTTGCCTATTAATAAAAATGTTGCCTCAGGGGCCTTATCTAATTACCATGATTTTATTAGAATCACTAACACTCAAACCAGTAAATAAACCATCAAATGGATTCTCTGCATTATTATCTTGCCTCACAGAAAAAATAAATAAACCCGCAAATAGAATAACTAGAATAAAAAAAACTATTCCTCCGCCAGATTTATTTTCTTTAAGACCCATTCAAAACACCACAAGAATTAATGAATAAAGTGCTTTTATTCTTTTCCAAACAAAATGTACCTATGCTTTATGATTGCCACTCCCACATTGACTTAATAAACGAAAACGAAGTAGAACAAATTCTAGAAAACTCCAAAAAAGAAGGTGTTAAAGAAATAATTTCATGCGCAACTTCATTTTATTCAAATGAAAAAATTCTTGCACTTTCAAAAAAATATCCTCAAATAAAAACAGCACTCGGATTATACCCTTTAAATATAATTGAACTCAATGAAGAAGAACTAAAAAGAGCATTTGATTTCTTTAGAAAAAATATAAAAAAAGCAATTGCTATAGGCGAAGTTGGACTTGATTTTAAATACTCTACTAAAAAAGAAGAACAAGAAAAACAAACAAGAATCTTCTCAAAATTCATTGAATTATCAAAAGAATTCAATAAACCATTAATAATCCACTCAAGATACGCACAAAGACAAGTAGTTGAAATACTCAAAGTAAAAAAAGCTGAAAAAGTATTACTTCACTCTTTTACAGAATCAAAAAAACTAATGAAACAAGCCTCGGATTTGGGTTACTATATTTCATGCGGAATAAAAACCCTAACTGACGAAAATATTCAAAAAAACTTAAAAGAATTCCCTCTCAAACAACTATTATTTGAAACAGATTCACCAATAATATTTAACAACGAAAAAGCTCATCCAAAAAAAATTAAATTAATTGCAGAAAAGGTAGCTGAATTAAAGGGAATTAGTTTTAAAGAAGTTGAAGAACAACAAGAAAAAAACTATTCAAAACTATTTTAATTTAAAAAAAAACCCTTTTTTTGAAATATTTTGAAAAAAGACAAGTTTTTATTAATCCTGCAAAAGAATATATATGGTGGTTGAATGATACTCGTGTTTTTGTTCATATTAGTAATAACCCTAATAATAGCAAATATTTTGGTTAATGCAGCATACCCTAAGAAAAGCGAAAAGGGTTTTGTTGAACCATTTAGAAACGAAGAAGAGACAATACACCCCGAAGTTATTGATAATATAAATGATATTAAAGAAAATAATATGATTATGCAAGGATCACTCCAAGCAACGAACAAAAAAGTAGAAATGCTAAACGAGAGAATCTCAACTCTTGAAAAAGTAGTTATTACAATGGTTGAAAAAAAAGTTGGAGAAAAAAACTAAAACAAAAAAAACTAACTAAAACAATAAACCTATTATTACAAAAGAACTAATCATAATAGTATTAACAATAAAACTCAGCACAAATAATTCAAAAAAATTTATTTTTGAGAGAATCAAAATTAGATTCTTTCCAATTTCCCCAGGCAAAGGGGCAGCAATAATCCAACCAGCAAGAGCAAAAGAAACATAATCAACTAATTTCCTCCCAAAATAATTCTCTTTAAAAAAACCATTTAATTTAATTAACTCAATTCTACTTTTATTATTTTTAACAAAAAAAAACTTTTTTAATAAATAAAAAATAATTGAATCACAAATTACTGCCCCCAACCCAGCTAAAAGAATTGATAAAATAATATTTTCAAATTTAGTATTAATAAAAAATGCAGCTGAAAAAGGAGTAAATATTCCAATAGGAGTCAAAAACCCCACAATAAAGAAATTCAAATAATTACTTCCGCCAAGAAGCTGAACTAATTCAATTACTTTAATATTAAGCGAAATAATAACTGAAGCAATGATTAAAGCAACTAAAACCCAAAGAGTAGGAT
>CAZYLY010000077.1:229-784 GCA_964648825.1 uncultured Syntrophomonadaceae bacterium | reverse complement strand
TTAATCTCAAAACCAAGTTCTTTACATCCATGCAATTAGAACGAAAACGAGGTATATAATCATTTACCCTAAAATATATCCATAATATTACACCTTGTTTAAATCAACCTTTATAAAGCAAAAAAATAATATATTATAATGCAAAACAAGGGTACTGAATCAACAATTATCTCAATAAAAGACTTGACTAAGTCATTCAAATCAAGACTACCTGCAGAAGGACTAAAAAACAAAGTTAAATCAGTTTTTGCCCCAAAATACAAAACTGTAAACGCAGTAAATAATATTTCTTTCTCAATAAAAAAAGGAGAACTTGTAGGGTTCATTGGACCAAATGGAGCAGGAAAATCAACAACCCTAAAAATGCTTTCAGGAATACTTTTCCCAAATTCTGGAGAACTGACAGTTTGTGGATTATCTCCTCAAAAAAATAGAAAAAAACTTGCCTACAAAATTGGGACAATTTTTGGACAAAAACCACAATTATGGTTTCACTTACCAGCAATTGATACATTTGAATTATTCTCAAAAATATACGAGCTTGACAAAAATGAA
>CAZYLY010000077.1:0-219 GCA_964648825.1 uncultured Syntrophomonadaceae bacterium | reverse complement strand
AACGAGTAGATTATTTAATAAAAAAATTTGAGATTGGCAAAATAATTCACCAACCAGTAAGAAAACTTTCTTTAGGACAAAGAATGAGATGCGAATTTGTCCTAGCACTACTTCACAAACCAGAAGTACTCTTCCTTGATGAACCCACTATTGGCCTAGATATTACAATCAAAAAAACTATTCGAGAACTTATAAAAAAGATAAACAAAGAAGAAGGAG
>CAZYLY010000076.1:0-8933 GCA_964648825.1 uncultured Syntrophomonadaceae bacterium | reverse complement strand
GGGGGGTATATTTTTTTTCTGCATAAAGTGGAAAAGCCTTAAATATCATTATAACAGTTAAATTTTTAAATGCCGTAATGCGCACAAATGAAGCGTTAAGGAGAAGGATATGAATTTAAGACTTAAAATAGTACGACATTTAAAGGAAAATAGGTGGCATTACATTTTGTTAGTGCTCATTTTCTTCTTAGGTATTTTCTTAGGTTATCAAAAAGTATACAGCTTGGAAGGTGAAGTGCGGCAACATTTGACAACATTAATTAATAATTATTTATTAGGTGGTTATAAAGGAGAATTATCTAGCAGTCACATATTCCTAAGTGCTTATCTTCAGCAGTTAAAATCTATAGTTTTAATATGGTTTTTAGGCTTAACTGTAATAGGAATCCCTTTAATTTGGGGAGTTGTTTTTATGCGGGGATTTTCTTTAGGGTTTACGGTGGGTTTTTTAGTACAAGAAAAGGCCGGGGCCGGCATACTGGTCAGCATTTTATCTGTATTGCCGCAAAATATAGTATATTTTCCTCTCATAATTATTTGGGCACTTATTGCTATTAATTTTTCGGTTTATATTGTGAAAGGCCGTGAGGGAGGGGGATTGCCATTAGCTAAGGGACTTTTAAGATATTTCTCGCTTTTAACCGTTTGTGTTCTAGTAGTGCTGGTGGGGGTTTTAATTGAGGCTTATTTAGCGCCTTGGTTATTAAGTTGGTTTTTATAAATTTTTCAAGGAGGGAAGAAGTTATGATTATTATTATTGATAATTGGAAAAAGAAGATTTTACGGCTTCTTAGTGCATTCGTATTGGTAATAGGATTTATGGCAGCTATTCCTTTTGTAGTTGGCACTCTTACGGATAAGGTGCCGGTTTTTAGCACTTGGTTTGAGGAAGAACATCCTAGCGGCAATCCTTTAAGGGTTGATAATAATGATAATACTACTAAATTTGATGAAGTAGTTGATTATGTAGTTTTCCAGTTACAAAATTTTTATTATGAAGAGTAAAAGCAGGAAATAACATAGAACTTGTCAAAAGTAGTAAGAAAATTACCCGAGGTATTATTTATGCAAACCTACATGTCTGCTTTTATAGATTATTTAGCCTATGAAAAAGGTTTATCTGTTAATACGCGTCAAGCTTATCAGAGGGATTTGAAAAAGTTTTCAGATTACCTTAAACAAGCTAATAAATCAAACCAGCTAAGCGAAATTTCTAAAAGTGAGATTATAGGCTTTCTCGGCTGGCAATTAGATATTGGCGCTTCCCAAGCTACTATGGCACGTTCCTTATCTAGTTTAAAAACCTTTTATAAATTTTTAGTATTAGAAAATATTGCGGCGGTTAATCCGGCTATAGATATAGAAACACCCCGCACTAAGCGCCATTTGCCGCAGATTTTAACTATCGAGGAAGTGGACAAGTTATTTAACCAGCCCAATCTGATTAAACCTTTAGGAATTAGGGATAGAGCCATGCTAGAATTAATGTACGGAACGGGAGTGCGAGTATCGGAGCTCTTAGCTTTGCAATTAGAGGACTTAAATACTACGGCCGGATTTTTGCGCTGTATAGGCAAGGGGCGGAAGGAACGAATTATTCCCGTTAACCAGACTTCGATTAATTGGATAAATCATTATATTACTCATGCACGCAGCCTTTTGCTTAAAAATACCTATGAGCGGACTTTATTTTTGAATAATAATGGAAAATCTATGACTAGGCAAGGGTTTTTTAAGATAATAGCTGGATATGCCCAAAAGGCGAATTTAGAAAAAACGGTTACTCCTCATACGTTAAGACATTCTTTTGCAACTCATATTTTGGAAAATGGGGCTGATCTTAGGGCTATACAAGAAATGTTAGGACATGCCGACATTTCAACTACCCAGATTTATACTCATTTAACTACCATTAGATTAAGGGAAGTATATCAGCAGTATCATCCCCGAGCATAATTATGATAGGAGGGTAATAGTATGGAAGGCAGAGCGATTATAATAGTTTTAGATAGTATGGGCATCGGGGAATTGCCCGATAGCCATTTATATGGTGATGAAGGTTCTAATACTTTGAAAAATACTGCTTTAGCCGTAGGGGGATTAAATATTCCTCATCTGCAAAAGCTAGGTTTGGGAAATATCGAAGCAATAGCAGGGGTGGAACCTACCCAAAAGGCTCAGGGTAATTTCGGTAAAATGAATGAAAAATCCCATGGCAAGGATACTACTACGGGACATTGGGAAATGATGGGGCAGATACTTAAACAGCCATTTCCGACCTATCCGCATGGCTTTCCGGTGGATTTAATTAGCGCTTTTGAAGTGATGATAGGGCGTAAGGTGTTGGGCAATGTAGTAGCTTCGGGAACCGAGATAATTAAGGAACTAGGCCCAAAACATATGGAAACTGGTTTTCCTATAGTTTATACTTCGGCAGATAGTGTATTTCAAATCGCGGCTCATGAAGAAGTAATTCCTCTAGCTATGCTATACGAAATGTGTGAAAAAGCCCGTGCTTTGCTAACTGGGGAGCATGAAGTAGGACGAGTTATAGCCCGCCCCTTTATAGGCAGTGGGGGTAATTTTAAGCGGACTGCTAACCGGCATGATTTTTCGGCTAAACCGATAAAAAATGTCTTAGATTATATAATTGAAGCGGGACAGGAAGTAATCGGGGTCGGCAAAATAAAAGATATATACGCCGGGCAAGGGGTTAGTCAATCGTTTAGCACGGAAAATAACCTTGATGGGATTAAAAAGATTAGGGACTTATTAGAGCAAGATTTTAAGGGACTGCTTTTTGCTAATTTAGTTGATTTTGATATGTTATATGGGCATCGCAATGACCCGCAAGGGTATGCAGCAGCTATTGAAGAATTTGATAAATACTTACCCGAGATTATAGCGGGCTTAAATCCTGATGATATGCTGATTATAACGGCTGACCACGGTTGTGACCCGACTACGCCTAGCACTGACCATTCTAGGGAATATGTGCCTCTATTAGTTTATGGGGCGGGATTTAGGGGAAATGTAAACTTAGGCATTAGGGAAACGTTTGCCGATGTAGGGCAGACGGTGGCGGAGTATTTGGGGGTAGTTGTGGGTGAAGATTTAGCGGGGGTTAGTTTTTTAAAAGAAATCGAATAAAACAATAGGTTCTTGTAGGGGAAGGGCTCTGCCCTTCCCGCTTTGAATTATTATAAGGGGAAATATTTATGCACATATTAGATATTATTAACAAAAAAAAGGCGGGGCAGGCACTTACCGCCGGAGAAATTGAATTTGTTGTATCTAGTTATACTGCGGGGCAGATACCTGATTATCAGATGGCGGCTTTTTTGATGGCGATTTGTTTTCAGGGTATGAACAGGAAAGAGACGGCCGATTTAACTATGGCTATGGTTAATTCAGGGGAGGTCATAGATTTATCAGCTATTGAAGGTATAAAAGTAGATAAACATTCTACGGGTGGGGTAGGCGACAAAATTAGCTTAGTCGTGGTACCGCTAGTAGCTGCTGTTGGAGTACCGGTAGCTAAAATGAGTGGGCGTGGTTTAGGACATACGGGTGGGACTATTGATAAATTAGAAGCTATTCCTAATTTTAGAACCGAGCTTTCTAATGGTGAATTTATTAATAATGTCAACACCCATAAAATGGCGATAGTCGGACAAACGGCTAACTTAGTCCCTGCGGATAAAAAGATGTATGCTTTAAGGGATGTAACTGCGACTATTGATAGTATTCCCCTCATTGCCAGCTCCGTTATGAGTAAAAAAATCGCGGCTGGTGCTGATGCGATAGTATTAGATGTTAAAGTCGGCTCGGGGGCTTTTATGAAATCAATTGAGGCCGCCAAAGAATTAGCCCAGACTATGGTAGATATAGGTAAATCCTTAAATCGGCAGGCTGTAGCTGTAATTACTAATATGAACCAGCCTTTAGGCCATGAAGTAGGTAATGCTAATGAAGTTAGAGAAGCGATGGAGATATTAAAAAATAAGGGGGCGAAAGACGAAAGAGAAGTAGCCTTAACTATTGCCGCCTATATGGCAGTATTAGGAGAAGCATTTGCAGATTTCGATTCAGCTTATGCCCACTTAGCCACATTACTAGAAAACGGACAGGCTATTAATAAATTTAAAGAATTAATAAAAATCCAAGGTGGAGAGATAAAAGTAGTTGATGATTTTAGCCAGTTACCTTTCGCTAAATATCATTTAGAAATAAAAGCAACTAATGCCGGCTACATTCAAGCGATTAATGCCGAAGAAATAGGCGTGACCGCCATGCTTTTAGGGGCCGGCCGTCGTACTAAAGAGGATAAAATTGATTTCGCCGCCGGAATAACTATGCTTAAAAAAGTGGGAGCTAAGGTAGATGCAGGTGATACTTTGTGTATTCTGCATACTAATAAAGACGACTGCCAGGCAGCCCAGGAGTTTGCCGCAAACGCATTTACTATGGGTGATACTAGGCCGGAATTAGAACCTTATATCTATGAAGTTATATATTAGCGGCCAATAATTTTAGAGCTATGAAAGTTCTAACCGGTTCTGATTTTGAAAACTTACATGATATATTTTGTAAAACTTGATGGGGATTTTTTGTGGGGTAAAAAAAAGCAGTAACTAAAGTGAAAATACAAAAAGGGGAATACTTTTTGGCAATATAGAGATAAATGCTATGCTTGTCAGAATAATAGTGATTAGAAGTATTACATTTTACAATCTAACAAGATATAATATAATTATACAATACTAAGGCGGTGTATTGATGTGGGCGAAAATATAAATAAAAGGATTACTTTTAATCTCCCGGTAAATTTAATTGATAAAATGACTTTTTATGTTGATGCCAAAACAGAGCCTTCTAAAAATGCTATAGTACGTAAGGCGGTTGAACAGTACTTAGAGGAACTTAAAATGCAGGAATTAGAATCAGCTATGCAGGTAGCAGTTAGAGATGTAATGTTTATCGAAGATTTAACCTCTAGCATGAAAGACTTTGAAGTGATTGATAAAGAAGGGGATTTAACGTGGTAAGTGCTAATTATCAATGGGGTATATTTTGGGTAAACCTTGATCCGACTAAGGGGTCGGAGCAATCTGGGACTAGACCTGTCCTAGTAGTATCTATTGAAGCAGTTAATAAGGCTTTGCCAGTAGTAACAGTATTATCAATTACTTCTTTAAAAGCCGGCAGGAAAATATATCCTACCGAAGTATTACTTAAAAAAGAATTAACTGGTTTAGAAAAAGATTCTATAGCTATGGTTCACCAAGTTAGATCAATATCTAAGGAACGTCTAGGTATAAAATGCGGAGAGATTAAAGATGAAAAAACAAAAAGCGAAATTAATAAAGGATTAAAATTGTATTTTAATTTATAGCAAAGAAAAACTTCTTAAGCCGACTCCCTTAATAGGGAGTTTTTTTTATATTAAAAAACTAACCAAAACAGCTATTTTTGCATATGTTAGAAAAAAGCATAGTTTACTAAACTTAGTTGTAAGAAAGGGTGGTTATTATGGCTAGTTTTACTACTGGACCAATAAGCAGCAGTAGTGAGATTGATACAATCCGTATAGAAATCCTCAATAATACGTCAACTCCCAAAACCTCGACACTTAGAATTTATGATTTATCATTTACTCCTAAAAGGAGAATCGTCAATCAAAGTGTATCTTTAGCTGGATACGCAACAGCTACTATTGACGTGCCTGCTACGACCATACAGCGGTGGGAAGCACAAGTTACTGCACCTAGCACGAGTGTAAGGCTATGGGCCGGCGGTCGTAGTGGAGGTCGCAACTTAGCTGGCAATACTGTATTAAATTCAGAATGGATTCAATACGGCTAAAAAAGTGTGTCACTACCCCCGTCCCCATGACATAAGCATAATTTAGAGGTTCAAGCAATATAATCTAGCAAGATATAATTTAGGGGAGGTGTGCCTTTTTATGGCTCACAAAAGAAAATTAAGCTGGATTATAATGGTAAGCTTGTTATTGGTAAATATGATGGGGTTACCAGTTATGGCTGAAGGGGTTGAAGTCAAGGCAGATTCCTACATTTTAATGGATGCTGATTCGGGGAAAGTATTGTTAGCTAAAAATGAACATAAAAAGCTAGCCCCAGCTAGTATGACTAAATTAATGACGTTAATTTTAGCGGCGGAAGATTTAGAAGAAGGTAAAGTAAGCTTAAAGGATAAAGTAGTAGCTAGTGAAAATGCCTGGAAAATGGGAGGCTCTCAGATTTATTTAGAGCCAGGTGAAGAAATGACTTATGAAGATATGCTCATTTCTATAGCGGTAGGCTCAGCTAATGATTCCTGTGTAGCAGTAGCTGAACATCTGGAAGGAACCCACAAAAACTTTGTAGATAGAATGAATCAGAAAGCGAAAATGCTAGGCCTTAAAAATACTCATTTTGTAAATTCTCATGGTTTAACGGCGGAGGAGCATTATACTACGGCAAGTGATATGGCGATTATAGCCCGTCATGCTTTAAGTTTTCCTAAGATTACGGAATACTGTGCCATTAAGGAATACAATTTGAGACAAGGGGATTTTAAACTTTATAATACTAATAAATTATTATGGTGGTATGAAGGGGCTGATGGATTTAAAACTGGTTATACTGATGTAGCTAAGTTTTGCTTAACCTCTACAGCTAAAAGGGATGGTTTAAGGCTTATAGCAGTAGTAATGGCTTCACCAGAACAGCGCGGTAATTTTAGAGATTCGATGGAAATTTTAAATTATGGTTTTGCCAAATATTCTTATAAAACCTTTTTCGCGCAAGGAAGTGTATGTGGTATAGTCAAAGTAGGTAAGGGAATAGAAGATGCTGTAGAAGTAGTAGCCCTAGAAGACATCGGGGTCATTTCCTTAAAAGGTGAAGAAAAAAAGATTACTACGGAAAAAAAGCTGATGCCCTATATTGATGCTCCCATAGCGGAAGGACAAAAGCTGGGGGAAATGATTATTTATAAAGATGATGTTATTGATAAAAAAGTAGACTTAGTAGCAGCTAAAAGCGTGCCTAAGGGCGGTGTATTTAAAGAGATTTTGAAGATGCTTGGGGAAACTTATCTATTATAGTTGGAATTTTGTGGAAGGAAATACCTTTTCCTTGTAGAACATTATTTAGGGGAAGCTAAAGGGAAAGGGTGGATTGAATGGATGTAGAGTTGAAACAAGTACGAAATACCCTAGTAGTTAAAGTCGCTGGTGAATTAGATATGGTTATTGCTGAAAAGTTAAGACAACAAACGGATGAAAAGCTGGATAGCGGCACTATTAATAATCTGATTATTAATTTAGGAAAAGTCACGTTTATCGACAGCTCCGGTTTAGGTTTTATAATCGGCAGGTATAAGAAAATAACTGCTAATAAAGGCAGAATGTTTATAGTTGGGGCTAAGCCTCATGTGGAAAAGATATTATATTTTTCCGGAATAAATAAGTTAATACCTATGTATAAAAGTGAACAAGAAATTATTAATATCTAAAAAGGAGGTGAACCAGCCCCAAGTGCTGGGAAAATGATGAATGTAAAAAATTATGTGCGGATTGAATTCCCTAGTATTCCGGCAAATGTATCTTTTGCCCGATCGTGTGTAGGTGCTTTTGCCGCCCAAATTGATTGTACCTTAGATGATATTGAAGAAATAAAATTAGTAGTATCGGAGGCCGTATCTAACTGTATAATTCATGGTTATGAAAATGACGCTTACGGCAAGATAACCTTAATGGTCTCTATTTACGATAATAATTGTTTGGAAATAATAATCGAAGATTATGGTAAAGGAATTACTGATATTAATCAAGCTATGGAACCGACCTTTTCGACTGATCCGGCTCGGATGGGACTAGGGTTTACTTTCATGAAATCCTTCATGGATGAACTGGAAGTTAATAGTTCGCCTGGAGTGGGGACGAGCTTGAAGTTATCTCGTAATTTTAGAAGCTCTAGTCAAGAAGCTTTCGCATAGGGGGGGGATTTATTTGTCCCAGGCCAGTTATCAGAATAATGAAGACCTTATTGCCAAAGCTCAAGCTGGAGATACAGATGCTAAATCAATGGTTTACGAAAACAATGTTGGTCTTATTTATATGGTGTTAGAACGATTTAAAAATACCTCTTATGAATATGAAGATTTATTTCAAGTAGGTTCGATTGGACTATTAAAGGCTATAGATAAGTTTGATTTTAGTTTTAATGTAAGATTCTCTACTTATGCGGTACCTATGGTAATAGGCGAAATTAAGAAATTTTTACGTGATGATGGCATAATCAAAGTACAACGGGGGGTAAAGGAAACTTATGTTAAAATCAGATGGGCACAAGACAAGCTAAGAGCAGAGTTAGGGCGTGAACCAACAGTTAAGGAGTTAGCCGCTATCCTGGAAATGGATAAGGAAGCGATAATTTTGGCGATGGAGGCTTGCCAAGCCCCAGCTTACATATATGATGCTACGCCGGGGGAGGAAAAGGAACAGTTATCTTTAATCGATAAAATAGCTAATGATGAACCTAGTGTAAATCTTTTAGAAAAAATGGCTATTAGGGAAGCATTAAGTAAATTAGATGAAAGGGAGCGGGAAGTAATTTTGCGCCGTTTTTTTAAGGATGAAACCCAGTCAGTTATTGCGTCTTATTTAGGAGTTTCCCAAGTACAAATTTCACGGATTGAAAAGGCGGCGATTAATAAACTGAAAGATATTCTTGCATAATATAATCCTTTTTAAGCCACAATAATAGCAAAAATAGTAAAGGGGTTTTTATCATGCAAGTAAAGGTAGCAGAGATTGTAGCGGAATCGACTAGAAGCTGGCAAGATGCAGTAGAAAGTGCTATAAATGAGGCATCGCGCGATTATAAGAATATTACTGGGGTAGAAGTATGTAATTGGACTGCTAG
>CAZYLY010000075.1:5695-8945 GCA_964648825.1 uncultured Syntrophomonadaceae bacterium | reverse complement strand
GATTATGAACATCGCTCTCGTCCGTTCTGCCTGACATACCGGCCCCTGGTAAATAAACTCAAACATAAAGGTTCTTAAGCTTCTAAAAGCTGGCTCTATAATAGGGCTAATCCCTACTTCATAAATGCCTTTAGTATTTATTTGCTCTCTAGTATAAGTTATAATATCCGTTACTAAAGTAGCGATGCGCTGACCGTGAGTAAAACCTAATATTTCTAGATATTCACGGGGAATATCATCTAGCTTCAAAAGTCCGGCTCTGATAGAATCATCAATATCATGTTGTACATAAGCTACCTTATCACTAAGGCGAATTACTTGCCCTTCCATAGTATAGGCTTGGCGGGCATTAGTTCCGTATCCGCTATGGTGCAAAATACCATCCAGTACTTCTTGGCTAAGATTAAGTCCATTCCTATTTCTATGCTGCTCAACCTTAGTTAGTACCCTGATACTATTCTCATTATGACGAAAGCCGGCAGGAATAAGTTCATTTAATATTTGTTCACCCGAATGGGCAAAAGGGGTATGTCCCACATCATGACCTAAAGCGATGGCCTCGATTAAGTCAATATTTAAGTTAAGTCCTGCTCCGATAGTTTTCGCTATCTGGTTTACTTCCAGCGTATGAGTTAAGCGGCTACGGTAATGATCCCCTGGAGGGGCTATAAACACCTGAGTTTTGTGCTTTAATCGGCGAAAGGATTTGGAGTGAACTATTCGATCTCTATCCACCATGTAACATGTTCTTATCGGATCAGGCTCATCATGTATTTCCCGCCCCCTAGAGGCAGAGGCTAAACTTGCATAAGATGCTAAAGAATTCGTTTCTCTTTCCTCTATTTCTTTTCTAATTACCATTAAAATCACCACCAATAAAAAAAATCCTTAGCCCCTAAGGCTTAAGGATGCATAGCGCAAATCATTAGCCCTTCATATTAATATATACTACAAAACCCTCCTTAAATCCTTTAACTATACTCTATAAAATATACTCTCATACTTTAATATCTGCTAATTATCTGCCCATAATATTTTTTCAATTTCCGCAGCTGGCATGGGCTTATAAAATAAATACCCTTGCACATCATCACACATTTTCTCATTTAAAAAATCTAATTGTGATTCGGTTTCTACCCCCTCGGCTAAGACTTCTAAGCCTAAACTTTTACCTAAATTAATTATAATTTTCGTAATCGCTTGGTCTTTTTCGCTATCTTCTATCCCTTGCACAAATTGCATATCAATTTTTATCCGGTCAATAGGCAACATTTTAAGCCGGTTAAGTGAGGAATATTCTGTACCAAAATCATCGATAGAGATAGTAACCCCCAACTCTTTAAATTTATTTAAGACCGCTATAATATGGTTAGTTTCTTTCATCGCTATACTTTCGGTAATTTCTAATTCTAAATACTCAGGGCTTAAACCGGTTTCATCCAGAATTTGTTCCACATTATCGACAATGCGGGAATTATTAAATTGCATAATAGACAAGTTAACTGCCATCCGTAGATGCGGCAACCCCATGTCCTGCCACTTTTTATTTTGATTAACTGCAGTTTTTAGCACCCATTCCCCAATACTATTAATAAGCCCATTACTTTCAGCGAGAGGTATAAAAATACCCGGTGATATTATGCCCATTTCTGGATGTTGCCAACGCAGTAATGCTTCTAAGCCGGTAATATGCCCTGATGACAGGTTAATTTGGGGTTGATAATAAAGCATTAGTTCATTTCTCTCTATGGCCCGATACAAGTTATTAGATAAAACCATATTCTTCTTTACTTCATCCTTCATATCTTCTGTACATAGAACATACTGATTTTTACCCCTAGATTTAGCTTTATATAAGGCAATATCTGCATTTTTTATTAAGCTTCCCGCCTCTTCTCCATCATAGGGATATACCGCAATGCCTGTGCTGCAGGTAATAAAAAGCTCTTGCCCGTTCACCTCTAAGGGTTTTTCGAATAGGGTCATAATATTATTAGCAATTATAGTAATATCTCGGCTATCCTCAATATTATTTACCATTATTAAAAATTCATCTCCGCCAAAACGTGCCACCGTATCAGTTTTGCGCAAACAATCAGTTAATCCTCTGGCAACCTCTTGAATAATAATATCACCAGCGCTGTGCCCCATCGTATCATTTACCGTTTTAAAACTATCTAAGTCCATAAAAAATACCCCGATAAACTTTTCGTTCCGTTTCGCTAAGTGGATAGCTTGGGTTAGTCTATCTATAAATAAAGTATGATTAGGCAACCCCGTCAATTGATCATAATAAGCCATATATTGTACTTCTGTTTCAGCCTTATTTTTCATCAATCCATCAGCTAGGATATTCGCTAAAATTTTTAATAATTTGAAATGATTATCCCCATAATTAGAATAACTCTTTTCAGAATATAGACCTATAAAGCCTATTAATCCTTCTCTTCCATATATCGGCACTAATAATACTGTTTTTATGTTTTCCGCAATTAGCCATTCCTTTTCCTTATTAGCCTCAGGCGGTAATTTATATACATCCTCAATATATACCAGCTTATCTTGGGTAAATTCATGCTCCAACCAGGGTAATTCATTTATAGATATAGTAGGTATTTTCCCTATTTTAGGGTAAACCTTCTCCCCATGCCATTCATGGGTATATACCATATTATTTTGTTGATCAAACATATAGATAAAAGTACGGTCAGCCTTGAAGAAATGCCCCATTTTATTAAGCATACTATTAATCTTTTCATCAATATTAGTTAATTCAAGACTAACAAAAATTGAGGAAATATCCGAAATCATTTTTTGCATATTAATCTGGAATGTGTTTTCCCTTAATCTTTTAATATAAGTTTCATTGACAAAGGTACCTATTCCAAAGGCAATAACGAACATACCTATTCTTAAAATATGATCAAATTCATCTACCTTAACTGCTTCTATCGGCGTATATATCCATACTAACAGCTGAGTAATAATAGCAACGGCAGTTATTATAAATAACGGGGTACGGGAGTTAAAAATAAGGGATACTATTATCAATATAAAAGGAATAGCCCATACAGTTATGCCTGCATATCTTACAAATATAAGAGTAATAACAGGAATAGCCGTAGCCATAGCGGCTACAGCTAAATAATCTTTAGTCCTTTTCTTCTTCGAAAACTGAAATAGTAAAATTACTATTCCAAACAAAAATAGGATGCCCCCCGCATATAACATTAAAATTAAAATATCTTCG
>CAZYLY010000075.1:0-5685 GCA_964648825.1 uncultured Syntrophomonadaceae bacterium | reverse complement strand
TATCTCAACCAATGTAATATCAGGTTTTGCTCGTATGCAAATTAAAATATCTTCGTTATATAACATATGGGGTAAAAAGTAGGATAAAGCAGTTATGATTCCACCCGTTAAAAAAGCAGTAGCTAGATAATAATATAACTTAATCCTAGTTTCATCATTCAGTATTAACTCCTCATTATTACTTGAAGCATCACCCATTAAATTATATTTTCTTATCAAATAAAAAATTGCGGCGATGGGGATAAGTATAAATACCGGTGCCATTTGGGGTAAGGGAGTAGCTAATCTGGAACTCCAAATAATATCAGTTAAAGTCCCTAATACTAAAGCTGTAAACAGGGTAATTAGGATTAGATTAGCCTGTTTCTTAATTAGTTTATTAGATGTACTGTGCCGCCAATAAAATAGAAGCAGCATACATGCTACTAAATAGGATATGTAGTAAACTTGAAAAAACCCATCCCAAGCATTTTGAGCAGCTACATTAATCCAACCAAATTCTATTTTTACCAGGTTATATTGGAAAGTCGCCATAGTTTTAGAAAGGGAAAAAGCAAATACCGAAAAAACTGCCGGCAGATATAACAAGGGTAGAAGTTTACGTCTTTCAAGCAAAGGTTGAAAATCGGTTAGTAATATAAAAAAATGTAATAGCAAAGCATAGATTGAACCCCATCCTATGGCTGAAAACCTTCTCCATAATAGAGCCGTTTCTATATTAGTTGCTGCAACAGCACCCGCAAAACCTAATGACCAAAAACATAAGGCAATAGCTATAACGAAAAAAATCTTATTAAGATTCTCCTGATAATTTCTATAAATAATATATATTCCGAAAAATAAATACATTGCAAAAGCAAAGAAAAATGCTAATGCAAATAAGGTTGGTGCCTGCTCCATGAAAGCGTCCTCCACATATCCATCACTTATTATATGTTTATTAGATATAGCTTAGCTAGATACCTGCTTTGCAATTAATTATATCTCTTATTTCCATCAAATTGTTCCAGTATTTTAATACTTTAGGCTCTTTTAAAATACTATACTGGATAAGCAAAACCAAGCGATAATTTCCCAGTACATGGGGGGTAATTTTATTTGGAATTATATCCTTAAAAAATCCAGCTTTTATGTTATATTAGTTTTATGATTAAAGCATGGAAAAACATGCTTTATCTTTAACCTATTTTATAACTGGCAGGTGAGTACGTTGCGAAAAATTCCCCTTAATTATGCCCAGCAGGGAATGTATCTGGGGCGGAGCATTATTGATAGTGAAGGAAATATTCTGCTAAGAGCCGGAGTTGAATTAGATGATACTTATATTAACCGCCTCTATAAATTAGGTATTCATTTTGTTTATATCCGCGATGCTGCTTTTGGGGAAACTGATGAAATAGAAGACATTATTTCCGAAGAGACCCGAATTAGCACGGTTGTAATGGTAAAAAAGACTTTTAGCAACTTACAAACCGATCGCAAGATTAATACCCTTGGTTTGCGTAAAGCAGTAAATAATATGTTAGATGAAATATTAGATAATAGTAATGTATTACTAAGTATTACTGATATTTCTGCATTAGATGATGCTATTTTTTATCATTCCGTAAGTGTCTGTACCCTATCTATAATGACCGGCATAACTATGGGCTTACCCCCGCATAGATTAAAAGACCTTGGTATTGGGGCCTTACTTCACGATATAGGTAAATCTAAAATTGATTCCTTTATAGTACAGCGCGAAGGGAACCTAAGTGAAGCAGAATATGATTTATTAGCTACTCATCCCGAAATTGGTTTTTCTATTATTAGAAGCTATGATGATTTGTCCTTACTCTCTGCCCATGTTGCCTTCCAACACCATGAACGATGGGATGGCAAAGGCTACCCCCGTCAGTTATCAGGAAACGAAATTCATGAATATGCCCGCATCGTAGCTGCGGCTAACATTTATGATGAATTAATGATGGAGCGCCCTTCGCGCCCTCCTTATGAGGTTAACCAAGCTATTAGCCTGATTAAACGTATGGCAGGAACTTATTTTGACCCCCTAGTCGTTACTGCTATGATTTCCAATATTGCCAGCTACCCAGTCGGCAGCATTATTAAATTAAACACAGGAGATATTGGCATAGTAACCCAGGTTAATAATGTCGCTCCTCATCGCCCTATAGTTAGAATAGTATTTAATAATAATTTAAAAAAAGTTAGTGAACCCCATGAAGTTGATCTCTCTAAATTAACAACTATAATGCCGGTTCAAGTATTAAGTGAACGTGAACTTAGCAAACTTATACCTCGTTCGGTTGAGAACTAAGGAAGTGATATTATGCCGGAAAAATACACCAAAGAGGAACTGTTAAAACAAATTAACCTACTTAGTCAAGAAAACATTGCTTTAAGACAAGCCCTATTTAATATGCAGCAAAAAAAAGAAATAGCACAAGATATATCCCAGCGCCGCACCCGTTTAATGCGTTTTCTTAACATTATTATTTATGCAACCGATTTAAAATCGCTCCCTACACATCTAGGCGGTGCAGTAAAAGAAATAACCAGCTATACCGAAGAGACATTTTTAAAGGGAAATATTCATTGGGAAAAATTAATTCATCCCGAGGATTTATCTATTTTCCGAACTAAAACCCAAAACCTTCTAAAAAATGGTGACTATCCCCAAGAAGTTGAATATCGCATAATTTCTGGAGAAGGCCAGATTATTTGGGTGAATGATTTTAGCTTTTTAATTAGGGATCAAGCGGGTAAACCACTTTCCATTGAAGGAATGATAACAGATATTACGAAACACAAAAAAATAGAAGATGATTTTTTAGAACATCAAGCTCATTTGAATAGCATATTAAGTTCGGTTCAAGATGTTATCTGGTCTGTTACCCCTGATACTTTCGAACTATTATACATTAATCCCACCGCCGAGAAAGTATATGGACATACCCTAGAAGCTATTTATCAAATGGCAGCTGCTAATGATCCTAAATTAAATACGAATTTTGAGCTGCTTTTGGAGAATTTCTCCGCTCTTTTGCAAAAAGGATCTTTTGAAACTGAGTTTAATATTACCCATACCAACGGCGAAAGTCGCTGGCTGCATAGAAGGGCTTATTTTGCTCGTGATGCTCAGGGCGGTTTAACTAGAATCGATGGTATTGATACTGATATTACCCGCCGCAAACAAGCTGAGGATTTACTACGTTTTATTAGTCTTCATGACGGGCTAACTAACCTTTATAATCGCTTTTCCTTTGAAAACGAATTGCAACGCATAGATGCCAGTGAGTTTAACTCGGCGGCTTTAATTGTATTTGATGTTGATGGGCTTAAACTAATTAATGATAATTTAGGACATAAAGCCGGCGATCAACTGTTATTAATATGCGCTAAATTACTGCGTAATTCATTTCCTAAGCCCGCCATAATATCCCGCATCGGTGGTGATGAATTTACCGTTATAATTGAAAATATAACTAAGCTGGATCTAGAAAATCTCGTGGCGAACTTTCGCCAAAATCTATTAGCTTTTAATAAGTCTAATCCGCCTTTGCCGGTAAGTATATCTGTAGGCTACGCCTTAAAGGGCTTGGAAGCTAAGACCATGAGTGATGTATTTAAACAAGCTGATAATATGTTATATGAGGAAAAAGCTAATAATCGCATAAAATTCCGCACCATGTGGGAAGCGAGAACAATTAACCCCTTGCCTAGTAATTAAGCAAGGAGCACTTGAAGCAGCCTGTTCAAAAACTATTGGGGCGAAAAATCGCCTTAACCCTCACACTTTTCTAAATAATAATCAACAGCACAGTCATTAGGGTTAGCCTCTTTACAAGCGGTAAATAATTCCTTAGCCATTTGGCGATTGCCTTCCTGTAGATATACTAGTGCCTGTTGAAATCTATCCTTATGTTCTAGTTTTCTGGCTTTACATTCAGGCGGATTAGTATTGAAAACTTCCATTATGGGAATATGCATTATTTTTCCCCGTACTTCCAAAGGTCCTAAGTAACGCACCTGGTATTTTTCCCGCTCTTCTATAAGTTCATAAGTATTAGTACTTATTAATAGCGGCACCCCAAAATATTTAGTCATTTCCTCTAAACGAGCTGCTACATTAACCGCATCACCTATAACTGTAGCTTCCATTCTATCCTTTTCCCCCACTGTTCCTAATATAACCCGCCCCGTATGAATACCTATTCCTATTTCGATTTGGCGTTTATCTTGCTTTAGAAGTTCATGGCTGTGCTCCTCTAATACTTCTAACATTTCAATAGCAGCATCAATAGCATCTTCCGGCTTTTGCGGGAAGATTGCCATAATACCATCACCGATAAATTTATTAATAAATCCATTATTCTTACGAATAATAGGACCCATTAGTTCAAAATAAGAGTTTAAAAAGGCAAATGTTTTTTGCGGAGACATATCTTCAGAAAGAGTGGTAAAGGAGCGAATATCAGAAAAAAGCACTGTCACTTCCTTCTTAATACAATCGCCGAATCTAATATTAGCTAAGCTATCCACCCCTAGTTGCTGCATCAATTCACGCGGCACGAATTTCTCCATCGCCATATAAGTTTGTTCAATCTCCTGATTCTGGCAGTAATGTTCAATAGCAGAATTCACTGTTAATAAAAGGTCTTCCCTTTCCCATGGTTTAGCAATATAGCGATATAGCTTAGCTTCATTAATCGCTTTAACTACCCCGGATAAATCAGCCTGACCAGTAAGCATTATTTTATGCGTGGAAGGAAAAGCTTTATTTATTTTTACTAATACCTCATCACCCTTCATTTTAGGCATTATATAATCACAAATTATTAGGGGCAATTCATAATCATTATCAGCATATTCCTGGCACAGTTCCAAGGCCTCTTCCCCGCTCTGGGCTAATTCCAAGATGCAGTTCTGAAGTTTATTTTGTAGTTCTAATTCTAAGCTTTGCAAAACCGTTTCTTCATCATCTACGCAAATAACTACCATTTTTCTATTATCCAAAACGTTCAACCCCTGTCAAGATAGCCTCTTTTAATTCTTCTTCCATCCACGGCTTATAAATACAACGATGTAAGTCGGCCCGTTCTTTAGTTCTTTCAATCGCGTCTGCATCGGCCTGACCAGTTAAAAGCACCTTCACTACCTCTGGATGTTGGTTATGTACCGAGATTAAGAATTCATCACCTTTGGTTCCCGGCATTAGCCAATCAGAAACAATTAGAACAATCTTAATGTCGTTTTCGATAAAATCAGTAATTATTTCCTGTGCTTCTTCGGCGCTTTCAGCAAACTCGTATATAAATTTATCTCCAAAATGCTTTTTTAATTGTAATTCCAAACTGGTTAGAATAATATGCTCATCATCTACACAGATAATTGCCATTTGGCTCATAAGCAACCCGCCCTTCGTTTAAAAGTTAATTTTCCAGTGTCGGTAAGAATATCTTAAAAGTCGTACCTTGACCTAACTCACTTTCGACTTCAATCCGCCCATTATGCTTGTCTATAATCTTTTTAACAATATCTAAGCCCAAGCCGCTACCTTCCCCAGCCCTTTTAGTAGTAAAGAAAGGGGCAAATATCTTTTCTTTGGTTTCTTCATTCATACCGCAGCCAGTATCACCGATAGATATTAACACTTCACCGCCAGTTGGTGCCGGTCTTATTCCT
>CAZYLY010000074.1:0-8952 GCA_964648825.1 uncultured Syntrophomonadaceae bacterium | reverse complement strand
TTGGCAATGGAAGGTTTGCCCCGGATCAGTCCATCACCCGTGAGCAGATGGCGGTCATTATGAGCAACTATGCCAAGACCATCGATTATACTCTGCCCAAGGTTCATATCGAAAACACCTTTGCGGACAGCGCCAAAATCAGCACCTACGCAAAGGATGCAGTGAAGCAGATGCAGATGGCAGGGGTCATCAGCGGCAAGAACAGCAATCTGTTCGACCCGCAGGGTAAGGCTACCCGCGCTGAAGTTTCGGCGGTGCTGCGCCGCTTCATGGAACTGGCAATCTTCAGCGATACCATGCCGGGCTGGACGAGGAATTAATTTATGCTTACACTTCGTAATAACTTACGCCTAATAATCCTGGGCCGGTGTGTACTCCTAAGGCCGGACTTATATCAGATATTATTAGTTCCGTAATATTAGGTAATTGTTTGAGGCGTTCTACTAGTTTGTCCATTTCCTGTTTAGCGCCGCCGTGCATAACTGCTAGTTTAATCTGCTTTTCTTCTACGGCTTGCTCGATTATTTGGAAGAGTTTATCTATAGATTTGCGTCTGCCCTTAGCTTTGGCGAAAGTAAAATATTTTCCCTCTTCATTTACCGATATAATGGGCTTAAGGTGTAAGAATTGACCTAACATAGCAGTTACATTGCCGATACGGCCACCGCGTCTTAAGTATTCTAGTGTTTCCAAAACATAGTAAACATTAACTTTCGGTTGCAAGCTAGATAGGTTTTCTACTACATTATCAAAATTAAAACCTTTGGTAATATTTCTGGCTGCATCTAAGACCATCCAGCCAGTACCGATGGATAAGGTTTTAGTATCAAAAACTTTTACTACCATATTATCTATATCTTTAGCTACTAGTTTGACGGCTTGATAAGTCCCGGATAAACCGCTAGACAAATGAACGGCTAATAAGTGGGTAAATCCTTCGGCCTTAAGATTATTTATAATCTGTGCTATTTCCTCTAGACAAGGCATAGAAGTAGTGGGAATTTCTTCGGGCATACGACTATAAACTTCCTCTGGCTGAATATCTACCCTATCAGAATATTCGCGATCCGGGTAAATGATTTTTAAGGGTAAGACCTTAATGTCATATTCATCAATAATGTTATTAGGTAAATCACAGGCACTATCAGTCAAAAGCGCTATTTTCTCTTTCACGAAGTCAACTCCCTTTTTTATCTAATTTTACTTGTATTGTAAAGCAATATTTATCTAAGGGCAAGGAAATATATAAAAAATAACTTGACTAATGAATAATAATAGACTAAACTCATTAACGTAAAGTGAAAACACTTTACACTAAGGAGCGCCCAAATGTTAGATAAAACAGCACATATAGTCATGCTGAAAGATTTTTACGGACCCTTATTAACTGAAAAACAGCAGCAAGTTTTAAGCTTATATTATGAAAATGATTGGTCTTTAGCGGAAATAGCTACTAGTTTTAATATTACTAGACAAGCTATTTTTGACTTATTAAAACGGGCGGAAAATTCTTTAATGGAATACGAAAGAAAATTAGGTTTAGTGGCGCGTTTTAATGATACGCAAGTCAAATTAGAAGCAGTATATGATATTTTAAATAGTTCGCAGGATTTAAACCAAGTCCTTTTGAATAGAGCTTTACATATTTTACGGGAAATAACTGAGGATATGTAAGGGTAAAGGAGGGGTAAAATGGCATTTGAAGGTTTGTCAGATCGGCTCCAAGATATTTTCAAAAAATTGCGGGGCAAAGGTAAAATAACTGAAGAAGACGTAAAAGGTGCGCTGCGTGAAGTGCGGCTTGCTTTATTAGAGGCAGATGTCAACTTTAAGGTAGTAAAAGATTTTACTGGTAAGGTTAAGGATAGAGCTGTAGGGCAAGAAGTTCTACAAAGTATTACCCCCGGGCAACAAATTATTAAAATAGTTCACGATGAGATGACTGCCTTAATGGGAGGCAGTGAGAGTAAGCTTAGCTTATCTTCTAAAACACCGGCTGTTATTATGGCGGTAGGTTTGCAAGGTGCGGGGAAGACTACCACGGTGGCGAAGCTAGCCAGAAACTTAGTAAAGCAAGGGCGCAGACCATTATTAGTGGCGGCTGACATTTACCGTCCTGCTGCTATTAAGCAATTACAAGTTTTAGGTGAGCAGATTAATGTACCGGTTTTTGCTATGGGGCAAAACAAGCCGGTTGATATAGCTAAAGCTGCCGTAGAGCATGCTAAAAGTAATAACCGAGATATTGTTATTATTGATACGGCGGGCAGACTTCATATTAATGAAGAATTAATGGAGGAGCTTAAGCAAGTTAAAGCTAATGTGAACCCGGACGAAATATTATTAGTAGTAGATGCGATGACGGGGCAAGATGCGGTTAATATTGCCGAATCGTTTAATGAGGATTTAGGTCTAACTGGGGTAGTTTTAACTAAGTTGGACGGTGATACTAGAGGGGGAGCGGCTCTTTCGGTTAAAGCTGTAACCGGCTGCCCGATTAAGTTTATTGGTATGGGTGAAAAGCTGGATGCTCTGGAAGTATTTCATCCTGACCGTATGGCATCCCGTATATTAGGTATGGGTGATGTCTTAAGTTTAGTCGAAAAAGCGCAAGCTAATATAGATGAAAAAAAAGCCTTAGAAATGCAAAGGAAGATAAGGCAGCAGGAATTTACCTTAGAAGATTTTCTCGACCAAATGCAACAGGTAAGGTCTATGGGACCATTAGAAGATTTGCTGGGCATGATTCCCGGCATGAAAAAGCAACTTAAAGGTATGCAAGGCGATTTCGATGAAAAAGAGCTTTTTCGCATCGAGGCGATTATTAAATCTATGACTATGAATGAACGCCTAGACCCCAGCATTATCAATGGCAGCCGTAAAAAGAGAATTGCACGGGGCAGCGGCACTAAAGTTCAAGATGTAAATCGGCTGTTAAAACAGTTTGATGAATCTAAAAGGATGATGAAGCAATTTGCTGATATGGGTAAAAAAGGGAAAAGGGGCGGTATGCCCCCGATAAAATTCCCCTTTTAATAATTAAAAATTCCAAATTTATAATTTAGAATTAAAAACTATACTATTCAAGGGAGGTGAATGTATATGGCAACAAAAATTAGATTAAGAAGAATGGGTGCTAAGAAAAGGCCTTTTTACCGGGTGGTAGTAGCAGATGCTCGTTCCCCAAGAGATGGTAAATTTATCGAAGAAATAGGATTTTACGATCCTTCTACTACTCCGGCAACTATTAATATTGATGAGGAAAAAGCCATGAAATGGTTAGCAGATGGAGCGAAGCCTTCTGATACGGCTAAATCTTTACTGCAAAAACAAGGCATTATGGCTAAATTCGCCGCTACCCGCAAATAGATGCAATGTGCAGGGGGTGAACATAAGTGAAAGAACTAGTCGAATATATTGCCAAATCCCTAGTAGACAATCCTGAAGAAGTTGAAGTTAAGGAAGTCGAAGGGGAGAGGTCAATAATCATAGAATTGAAAGTTGCCCCGGATGATATGGGTAAGGTAATAGGTAAACAAGGCAAAATTGCCAAATCTATTCGTACTTTAACCCGGGCGGCTGCTACTAAAGAAGGAAAAAGAGTAGTAGTAGAAATATTGAAATAGGGCTATTTTTTAGCCCTTATCGTTTTCTATAGGCTGTTTTTAGGGGTGAATTATATAATGAGTAGCGATGAATTAGTAAGTATCGGGAAAATAGTAGCTACATTCGGCTATCAAGGGCAAGTAAAAGTCCTGCCTTTGACTGATTTCCCCGAAAGGTTTAAGAAGTTAAAAAAAATTAAGTTAGCCCATAAAGGTAAACTAGAAGAATTTGTAGTTGAGGAGACTAAGCCTCATAATGAAGTGTATTTAATTAAGCTTCAGGGGATAGATTCTAAAGAAGTTGCCTTAGAATATAAAAATGCTTTGCTTCAAATAAGTGAAAATGAGACCTACCCTTTGCCAGAGGGCTATTATTATCATTTTCAACTTAAAGGGATGCAGGTATATGATGATAAAAGGGGTTATTTAGGCATATTAACTGATGTTTTAGAAACTGGGGCTAATGATGTCTATGTAGTAAATGGTGAAGAGTTCGGAGAAATATTAATTCCGGCGATTAAACAAGTTATTAAAAATGTAGATGTGAAAAGCAAGAATATGCAGGTAGAATTACTGGAAGGCTTAATTGCCGAATAAATCGATGGGAAACATATTATGAATATTGATATTCTTACTTTATTCCCGGAAATGTTTATTTCCCCTTTAGAGGCTAGCATTATAAAAAGGGCTAGAGAACGGGAATTAGTTGCTATAAATACTATTAATATAAGAGATTATGCGCTAGATAAGCACCAGCAAGTCGATGACTATCCTTATGGGGGCGGCCCTGGAATGGTTATGAAAGCTGATGTAGTCGGGGCTGCACTTAAAAGTTGTAAAAAGGAAGATGCTTGGGCAATTTATATGTCACCCCAGGGAAAACCCTTAGCCCAGGAAAAAATAATAGAATTAAGCGAAAAACCTAATCTTTTAATATTATGCGGGCATTATGAAGGTATTGATAATCGGGTGATGGATTTAATCGATGAAGAAATCTCTATAGGAGATTATATTTTAACTGGCGGGGAGTTGCCGGCATTAGTCTTAGTAGATGCTGTAGTAAGGCTGATTCCGGGAGTTTTGGGTGATGATGATTCTGCGGAAGAAGAATCTTTTCAAAAGCGTTTACTAGAATACCCGCATTACACTAGACCGGCACTTTATGACGATAAACTGGTTCCCGAAGTATTAACCTCTGGACACCATGAAAATATTAGGTTATGGCGTAAAAAGCAAAGTCTGTTTAATACCTTACTTAAAAGACCGGATTTGCTATTAGAACGGGAATATGATGAAGAAGAGAAAAAATTACTGATGGAGATATTATTTGGTAAGGGGTAAATCAATTTGAAAAAAGCCAAAGTGTATATAGCCTTACTGCACTACCCGATGTATAACAAGCAAATGGACATCGTTACTACTTCGATTACTAATTTAGATTTACACGATATAGCTAGGGTAGCGAGGACCTATGATGCGGAAAACTTTTTTGTCGTTCATCCGGCGGAAAATCAACATCGCTTATTAAAAGAAATTATTAGCTATTGGCAGGAAGGTTACGGCGGGACATATAATCCAGATCGCAAAGACGCTTTTAATATTGTTAAACTAGTGGCAACATTTGAAGAAGCCCGGGAAATTATCCGGCAAGAAACTGGGCAAGATGCCTTAACTATTGCAACTGATGCCAGGGTTTATCCCCATACAATAGCTTATAAAGATATGAAAAACAAAATCACTGCCGAGGCAGGAGTTTACTTAATCCTGTTCGGCACGGGCTGGGGAATTGCCGAAGAATTAATGCTGAAATGTGATTACATATTGGAGCCTATTGAGCCTAAGCGTTCCTATAATCATTTATCAGTACGCAGCGCTGTAGCGATAATATTAGACCGTTTATTAGGTGAAAATTAATTTTATAACGAATAACCCTTTACATTATAAAAAATTTATGCTATTATTTTTTCTAATCTAAATAATTAATCTAAATGCTGTGAAAAAGTAAAGTAGGTCTGGGAAATTATACAGAGAGGGGATGCCACCGGCTGTAAGCATCTCTATAAGGAAGCAGATTGAAGTTCACTTTGGAGCACCCAGCTGAACATTCGTCAGTAGGCTGAGGCGGAAACTCCTACCGTTAAAAGGGAGGGGATATCGGAGAATCCTGTATCCTGTATAAATAAGCGGCCATAAGGCAATAATTGGGTGGTACCGCGGGTAGTGTGAGCTTCTCGTCCCATAGAGGATAGAGAGGTTTTTTTATTTATATAGGGTGATTAATATTTTCCCGTATCTTTAGAATGAGTGGGTATCAAAAACCAAGAAGGGTGGTACCGCGAGATAGGTGTAACCTCTCGTCCCTTAAACAGGATGAGGGGTTTTTTATTATTTATGGAGGTGTAAAATATGCAAAATTTATTGGCGAAGAAAGGCAACCAACTATTGGTATCTCGGGAAAACCAAAAGGAGGACACGATTATCGAGGTAAAAGGCTGTACTATCGGTGGGGATGAAATCGCCGTTATAGCCGGTCCTTGTGCAGTGGAGAAAGAAGATATATTAAGGGAAATAGGGTTCAAGGTTAGGGCATTTGGAGCCACTATGCTTAGAGCCGGCGCTTTTAAGCCTAGAACTTCACCTTACACCTTCCAAGGCTTAGGGGAGAAGGGTTTAGAAATCCTGGCTAAAGTCGGGGAAGATTTAAATATGCCGATAATAACCGAGGTAATGGATACGGAAGATATTTCCCTGGTAGGTGATTATGCCGACGTTCTTCAAGTAGGAGCCAGAAATATGCATAACTTCTCCTTATTAAGAAAATTAGGCAGGATTAATAAGCCGGTAGTATTAAAACGAGGCATGGCCGCTACTATTGAAGAATGGTTATTAGCCGCCGAATATATTTTAGCTGAAGGCAATAGTAAGGTAATCCTATGCGAAAGAGGGATGAGATCAGCGGAACCATGGACCAGAAATACTTTAGACTTATCCGCTGTAGCCTTAGCTAAAGAATTAACCCACCTACCGGTTTTAGTTGACCCCAGTCATGGTACAGGGGTGCGCAGCTTAGTGAAACCTATGGCGAAAGCGGGGATAACTGCTGGTGCTGATGGGCTAATGATAGAAGTGCATTCGAATCCAGAAAAAGCATGGTCAGATGGAGAACAATCCCTAACTCCTAATGATTTCAGAAGCTTAATGCATGAACTTAGACCCGTAGCCAATGCTTGCGGAAGGAGACTAAAATAATGGCTTATGCAGTTTTGGGGCCGAAGGGTACTTTTAGCGAAGATGCAGCTCATAGTTACTGGCAGGAGATTGATAGTCCTTTAGAAGTGGCGGGGAGTATCGATGAACTTTTTGGGCAGTTAAATTCCGGGATAATTAGTGATGCGCTAATTCCTCTTGAAAATTCCCAAGCTGGTACTATTGAAGCTAGTATGATGAATTTATCGAAATCCAAGCTTAGTATTCAAGGGGAAATATATATGCCTATCAAACAGGCCTTGCTGGGGAAAGACGCTTATAGACTGGAAGATGTTGAATTAATAATCTCGCAGCCGGCAGTTTATGCCCAGTGTAATGAATATATTAATAAATATATGCCCCAAGCTAGAACCGAAATATGTCCTAGTACTACTAAAGCGGTACAGATAGTTAAGGGGGAAACGAAAAAAGCGGTGGCTATCGCTAATGAAAAGGCCGCCGCCCTATATGGATTACAAATAATTGCCAGTAATATTCAAAACGCTAATAATATAACCCGCTTTATCCATGTCAGTAATGATATGCCCCGAATAATAGATGCCGATAAAGCGAGTATGTTTTTTACTATCAAAGATTATCCCGGCTCGCTATTAAATACCTTAAAAGTATTCGCTGATTATAACCTGAATTTAACTAAAATAGAATCCAGACTAGACCCTAACTATTCTGATAATTATTCCTTTTATGTGGATATAGATATTAAGAAACAGGCAGATAAAATAGAAAAATTACTAAACGAATTGCAAAAGCATTGTCTTAAAGTTCAATATTTAGGTGCTTATGCAAGCTTAAGCTAAATCTTCTAATAAAAAAAACCCCAGACAGAGTTAATATTTCTTGAACTTGAAGCTAAGACTATGATATAATACCTATGTTCTGTGTAAATAGGGTGGTCCGCTGCATTATTAGTTAAAATGTATGAACACCTTGCTGGAAGGAGGTATTGTGATGAATAACATAATTAGATCTATTGAAGAAGAATACTTGAATAAGGAAATTACTAATTTTGGCCCTGGGGATACTGTTAAAGTCCATGTTAAGGTTGTGGAAGGAACTCGGGAGAGAATTCAGATATTCGAAGGTACCGTTATGAAAATTCGCGGCACCGGTCTATCCCAGACCTTTACCGTGCGTAGAATTACATTCGGTGTAGCGGTGGAAAGAACTTTCCCCATGCATTCCCCTAAAATTGCAAAAATCGAAGTTACCCGTAGGGGTAAAGTTCGTAGAGCTCGTCTATATTACTTACGCGGCTTAACCGGCAAAAAAGCCAGAGTTAAGGAAAAAGGCAGATATTAGACCAAAAAGAATACCGTTAGGTATTCTTTTTTTAATTCTTAATTCTTAATTTTTAATTTAACATTTAAAATTCTTTAGTCAAGGATGGTAATTATGTCAATCAACTGGTATCCGGGACATATGGTTAAGGCCAAAAGAGAAATAAAGGAGAACTTAAAGCTAGTAGATATAGTTGTGATGTTGCTAGATGCAAGGGCACCTTTTTCGTGTCGTAATGCCGACTTAGAAGCTATGGTAGGTAAAAAACCGTTAGTATTCATTTTAAATAAAATTGATTTAGTTCCCCAGGAGGCAGTGAAGAATTATCAAAGACAATTGCGAAATGATGGTTTTGCTGTAGGGATAATTGATTCGGTTAGCGGTCAAGGATTAAAAGAGGTGCTTAATGAAATAAGAAAAGTATATAGACCCATAGCTGATGAGATGATTAGGAAAGGTCGGCGGGTTAGACCAGCTAGGGTTATGGTAGTCGGAGTACCTAATATCGGCAAATCTACTTTTTTAAATTGTGTAGTAGGGAAAAAAGTGGCTAAAACCGGAGCTAAGCCAGGAGTAACTAAGGGTAAACAGTGGATACGGGTGAGAGAAGATATTGAATTCATGGATACCCCCGGCCTAATGTGGCCTAAAATTAATAATGAAGAACAAGGCTATAAATTAGCTTTATTAGATATAGTGGGGGAAAATGCTTATAGTGAATACCATGTAGCCTTATTTTTAATTAATATTTTACAAGCAAAAGCACCAGAGGTATTTACCGATAAATTTAAACTTGATTCAG
>CAZYLY010000073.1:0-9143 GCA_964648825.1 uncultured Syntrophomonadaceae bacterium | reverse complement strand
GATTCTGATGGTATCCCTCTTTCCTTTTCTGTTTTTGATGGAAACCAGAATGAGCAGCCTTCTATGACTCCATTGGAACAGAAAATCATCAAAGACTTCAATACCTCAGATTTCATTGTCTGTACCGATTCGGGGCTTTCCTCTACCGCAAACAGAAAGTTTAACAGTATTCAGGGACGTGGTTTTGTAACAACCCAGTCTATAAAAAAACTAAAGGAATTCTTACAGGACTTCTGTTTAGATGATGAGGGCTGGTATCTTCCCGGCAGCAAGAATCCACCCCGGCTCTATTTCAAAAGCTCCTACCGATATATCAGCTAATTCAGCAGTCATATCTAAGCAATAATTACATCCAGCCGGCCTAGTATAAGGATTTATTACTTCCGCTGCTATATGCTTGCTTTGCTTATTAGTAACTACTTCAATGCCATCTTGCAACATTACTATTTTTATAACTTCTTCCCCGGGGAATTTTTCCGCTAGAAAATCTTTGAAATCCCAGTTAAGTGACCACATACAAAAAAGGCCGATGCCAATTACATCAACCTTTGGTTTATCGGGGCGCATATTATAATCCCATTTTCGAACGGCTTGAATTTGACAAGGACGACCTACTACGGCCATATTTTTAATGTTATCTTGTTGAGCAGTAATTAATTTACGAAAACTGGGAGCAGCTAAAAACTTGGACCCAGCAGCGTTTTTAATTTCGTTTAAATCTTTAGATAACAGGGCTTGGGGAGTGATATGGTCATCAGAGGCAGTCAATAAAACAGTTTCAACTAATTCGTCTTCTAAAACCGTTTTTAATAAATGAGTAACCGTGCCGCCATCTTGTTGTCCATTTACAGCTCGATTAGCCTTAACTTTAAACACCTTTAAGTAGGAACCAATTTCATGGTTTTTAGGTGCATCAGGCAGATAATGTTCACTTAAAACTTCCCATTCGGTAAATGTCCTTGGACATAAGTTATAACACCGTCCGTGGGGGACATTACAATCGAATGCTAATACTAGATGGTCCTCCATATTTTTTATGTATGGGCACCAATCTAGACATGCTCCGCATAAGGCACAAGTGCCTTGATTAAGAACATCATTTTTTAAATCCATTCCGCCGGGCATTAAATCCCCTCCTAACAAAATTAAATAGTGGAAAATAGTGTGTCAATACCCCCGCCCCCTCTACATGGTTCACCTCCTTTGGTTTTGTTTTGCGTTCGGCTACACAGAACTTCGTTCGATAAAATGAGTAAACTTTATCAGACATTATATTACTGATAATTAGTATGCTATGCTTATCAAAATGATACGGAAATTATTATTAATCCTTCTTTTCGATAATGTCGCATTATTATCCTCTAATTTTGGCGCAAATGCTTTTTCTGATATTGTCATTCAGACCGTATATTGTTATTTAGGCCGTGATATTGTCATTCTGAGCGCTAGCGAAGAATCTTTCGATGGCATAGGACCTTTTTATTTGTAGAATTATCCAGGAAACTATATAATGGCAATAATATAAAAATCTAATTTTCGGAGAGGGAGTTTGAATAAATGAGTAAAATGCCAGCACATCCATTTGATATTAGTAAAACCGTAATGAATACCTTAGATATTGAAATCATCGAATATACTAAAGAACGAGTTGTAGCTACTATGCCAGTTACGCCTAAAACTCATCAGCCTTTCGGCTTATTGCATGGAGGTGTTTCTGTAGTTATTGCTGAAACGGTGGCTTCATCTGGTTCTTATTTATTTATTGATCAAGAGAAACAACATGCCGTAGGCCTAGAAATTAATGCTAATCATATTAGAGCTAAACGCGATGGCATAGTAAAAGCTATCGGTACACCTATTCATGTAGGGCGTAAAACTTTAGTCTGGGATATAAGGATTGTTGATGAGCAAGAAAAATTAATATGTATTTCCCGTTGTACTATGGCGGTAATTGATAATGAATAATATATCATCCTGAACGAAGTGAAGAATCTAGCTTTTGGTAAAGATTCTTCACTAAGCTCAAAATGACACAACTTACTTTTATTCTTCGCGTTCTAAGATACTTTCCCTAGTATCATATACCCTTCTAAGTGTAGTAAGACAAATTGGTGCGGCACTAAATATAGCTAGGTACTCTGTGCATACCGTCGTAGTTGTTGTAGTCGTACTCGCACTAGTAGTCGTCCTAGTTCCAGTAACCGCTGCACTTATTGGGGCTAAAGCCGTTGTAGTAGATGCGGTAGAAGTAGAAGCGGTAGTAGTGTAAGATACACTTTTGGTGGTAGTCGTTTGAGTACAGGTAGTGGTAGTAGTTGTAGATGAGGCAGTAGTAGTAGAACAGGTACTAGTGCAAGGAAGAATTTCTTTGATATTTTCTAGCTTGAACTGCAAAAGCATCTGTAGCTTAATCATGTTTTTTATCGTTTCATTTACACTTTTATTTACTGCAATCACATCTTGAAGCAGGTAATCATTTTCATTATCACAATCCTCACTATTCTCCAATACGAATAAAATCTTCTGGGTTTCAGCATCTAACATTTTAGATAAGCTAACCTCTTCCATGGCAATTGAGGTAAGCAGTAAATTAATTGCATCATCGAAGCTTATACTTATTTCCGGCTTAATATCAGGAATACTAGGAAACGACATACGCTCTCTCCCTTTCATTATATTTATAGTAGTGATAGTTTATCGACTTTTTATTAGTATATTTCACAATGCACCAGGCTGTTACAAAATAAGCGTTTTAATAAATATTTAACTAGCTGATTGTATCTATCTGGCATATTCACATAATAAAAGTAAAGCGAATAAAATATTGTAGATACTTAATAAAGGAGGTTTGCAACTTATGTCATTTCCAAATATTCCCGATGTAGATCCCCGCATAACTCTTACTACAGAAGAATCTATCAATCTTTTAATTGCCTCGGTGGCGTTCGAGGAACTAGGGCTGGCACATATTATTAATGCCGAAGCCGAAAAGATTCAATATGTACTAGGTACTCTAGAAGGTCAGCCCGCACCGAAAATACCCCTAAAACTAGAAGATCTCCTGGAAATAAATTGTTCGGTAAGGCGCGTCTTAAAAAATGTATTACAAAACCAGATGCAAATGCACCTCAAGCTAGAAGAAACCATCTGCTATGCAACTTCACGCACTACTACTACGACTAGCACGACGACGACTACTAGCACAAGTAAAAGTACTACAACCACGACTAAGTGGCATTAAGAATAATGACAGATTGATTTTTAACCTAACCATTATTGTTCTTATGTTAATGTTCTGTCGCATAAAGTCAGAGGCTTTCCCGAATATATTCGGGGAAGCCTTTTTTAAAATAATAATATTATCTTTCCAATAAAGGCTGTAGCTGGTTATACCACACCCAATGAGGGTTGAACTTTTGCCGGGCGATTGTTTTCGCGGCTAGAACGGAATTGTCCCGCATAAGATTAACAATTCTAGCCGCATGTTCCTCCAGATATAATTGTTCTGAAGGTCTATAAGTCTCCTTGGTATCGAAGCCGAAGTTACGCGCATCCCATCTCATAAAGTAAGCATCCAGCTTTTTTCCCATTTCTTCTAGCGCTGGAACCATTTCATTAAGGACTAAAAAATTACCCCGGCTAGCTGCTTCTAAAACCGTTAAACCAAACGATTCCGAATAAGAGGGGCAAATAAATAGGTTGGAAAGGGTAAATAACTCTAATACGGCACCGCGGGGAAAACCATCGGGATAACCTATATCACTTGTGAAGAGCATATCAGCATCATCTAGCCCAAAAAAACATCCGATTTGTCTAACCGCATATTTATATTTATCTGGGTCAATATCCATGGAAGGAAAATCACAAAATATTACTTTAACAATTAGTTCAGTTTGTTTTTTTATCGCCCCCGCCAGTGCGGCAACTTTTTCAAACCTTTTCCCCGTAGTAAATCTGCCGGGGTAAACAATCAAAATGTCTGCACTTAGTAGGTTGATTTTCTCCTGCACAGCTTGAATATCCTTACTCATCAATGAAATTAAATCCAGACTATTATAAATAACCCGGCATTTTCCCTCGGGGACATCGTATTGCTTTGCTAAAGCAGGAATGCCGGATTGGGTAGGATAAACATAAATTGTATTCGGCATAGGTGTGTACCTACAGGAAAAGGGATATTTAAGTTTTGGCGGTCTATTGACCGGAGCGGAATGGGTTACCGCTATAAACTTTACTTGGGGAAGATTTTCTTGAGCTTTCCTGATTGCTACATTGTGAATTAAATGCCACCCTTGATAATGAATATCGTGCATAATACAGACATCCACATCTTGTAAGTGATTTTCTAAATCCTTAGCAATTACCTCTGCCTCCATCAAAAATGTGTCATGTACTTCCCCATCCGGCTGGGCATAATCACGCCAATGAATTTGCTCCCCTTCCAGCCGATTAGTAATTTTAACCCAATTTATCCGTTTATCATCAAATATCCCTTCTCGTTCACTATCGGGACAATCCTGACTAACCAGCACTTTTGTTTCTACCCCTGCATCTAAAAGCATCTTAAGATGTTCCGCCACTACATTGACTAAAGAATAGGTTTTACTTAGCCCGTTAAACATAGTAAGAACAGCAACCTTCACTATTTATAGCCCCCTTTCATATATTATTTTTATGCGAAGATAAGTTCACTAATGCCATACAAGTGAAACCCGTCCCCGCGTTTGACGCGCGTTTGATAGTTAGATATTGACATAATTTTCTTCCAGGTGTATCATGTGATGTAATACACGCTATACATTTAAGATGGGAGGTGATTACTATTATTAGTATAGATTTAAAAAATCCTCAGCCTATTTTTGAACAGGTACGGGATGGATTTAAGAATCTAATTATTTGCGGAGTGTTAGTAGGTGATGACAAATTGCCTTCGGTGCGGGAAATGGCGCAAACCTTAGCAATTAACCCTAATACTATTCAAAAAGCTTATCGCGACTTAGAAGCTGAAGGTTATGTATACCAAGTAACCGGGAAAGGTACTTTCGTAGCAGCTAGAGCCCCCGGCGAAAATATGACTAAAATTAAAAAGCTCATGGAAGAACTGGAAAATATGATACGTGAGCTTATCTATTTAGGAGTACCCAAAGATGAAATTAAAACGGTGATAGATAATTTATGATTAAAAGGAGGTTATAGAAAATGATAGAAGTGCGAAGCCTTAATAAATCCTTCGATGATTTTCAGGCTTTAAAGAATGTTAATATAAATGTTCCCCAGGGCTCGGTATACGGAATAGTCGGTCCTAACGGCTCAGGCAAAACTACCCTGATTAAACATTTGGTAGGGGTATTAATTCCTGATAATGGTTCAATAAAAATCAAAGGGGAAGAAGTTTTTGATAATCCAGCTATTAAGCAGAAAATAGCTTATATCCCGGATGATATTTATTTTTTCCCGCAAGCTAATATGGGGGATATGATTAAGTTTTATCAAGAAGTGTACCCTGACTTTAATAAGGAACGCTTAGAAAAGCTTATCCCAGTATTTCCCCTAGACCCGAAAATGCCTATTCGCAAATATTCCCGGGGTATGAAAAAACATATTGCTTTTATGCTAGCTTTGTCATTTATGCCTGATATATTAATCCTAGATGAACCCATGGACGGTTTAGACCCAGTTGCACGGCGCAAAGTGTGGAGTCTGATTTTCCAGGATGTAGCCGAACGTGAAGCTACGGTATTTGTTTCTTCCCATAACTTAAGAGAATTAGAAGATGTCTGCGACCATGTCGGTATCATGCATAAAGGTGAGGTAGTCTTAGAAAGAAGTTTAGATGAAATGCAAAGTAATATTTTTAAGCTGCAAATGGCATTTAATCATCAGCCTCCGGCGTTTAGCGCACTGGAAATATTATCCGAGCATCAATCCGGCAGTGTCATTCAACTAGTCGTACGCGGAGATAAGGAAGAAATTCTAAAACTTGCTACTAGCTACAATCCTTTAATGGTTGATGTACTGCCTTTATCCTTGGAAGAAATATTTATACATGAGTTAGGAGGGATGGATTATGGCACCTATAGCACCATTATTTAGTAAGGCCTTATTTACACAAAATCTACGCCGCTTTTGGCCGCTTTTAGCTGCCTATTTATTTATCGTCGCTATATTTGGTTTCACCTATGCAATGGATTTAAGTTATTTTACCAATCTTAACGCCCAAGAATTTATAAGAAATATTTATAACGCCTCTGCAGCATTAAGTGTTACTATTGCTTTTTTTGCGGTCGCAACGGCTGTAGCAGTTTTTTCTTATATACATAATGCTACGGCTACAAGCATGACTAATGCCCTGCCCTATAAGCGCCAAACTGTATTCATCAGTAATTATATATCAGGATTATTCATGCTTTTAATTCCCTTAGTAATATTGTTTTTGACCCTAATAGGTATAGGGGCTAATTTTAATGTTCTTGATATTATGGGATTGTTAAAATGGTTGTTTATTTTTACTTCGTATTCATTTTTATTATATTCCCTAGCTATTGTTTTAGGAATGTTAACTGGAAGCCTTATTGCTCATATAGCTTTTTTTGGTATTGCTAATTTTCTTTTAATCGGCTTAGAAACCTTAGTAAATCTATATTTAGGACGATTTCTTTATGGCTTTACCAGCATTAATTCCTTAAGTAATGCTATTATGGAAAAAGCTACTCCCCTTGTTCATACCGCCGACTTAAATTATTACAACAACAGCCTTAATACAACGATGTCACTATGGCTTATTTATATCTTGGCCGGATTATTTTTTACTTGGTTAGGCTTAAAGCTCTACCAAAATCGCAAAATGGAACATACTGGTGATGTGATTGCCATCAGGAAGTTAAATCCTATTTTCAAATATGGAGTAACCTTTTGCAGCAGCTTAGCCTTAGGACTAATGTTAACCGAAATGTTTAATGTGGGGGACAATTTCTTCTGGTCGGTAATCCTACTTCTAATCGCCGGAGCTATAGGTTATTTTATCGCGGAAATGCTGCTTAGAAAATCTTATCGGGTCTTAGGTGCCTATAAAGGCTTAGTAGTTTATACTTTAATATTAATCGTCCTATCGGTTTCAATTTATAATGACTGGTATGGTTATGCCGCCCGGGTACCGGATATTAATAAGGTAGAAGTAGTAGCTTTTTCTAATAACGGGCTGGGTTACCGCACGGTTGATAATTTACAAGCTGGAAAAAGCCGGGTGTATTTTGATGAAATTTCTAACTTACCCGACTCCTTAGCCTTAACTTATGGGGAGCCTATAGATAAAGTGAATGCTTATGGCGGAGGCTATAGATACGTATACCCAGAAGCAGAGAATCTAACTAAAGATGAAACTAGGCTTTTATGGTCATTAATCCCCGGCATATTCATGGAAGAAGATACGATAAATGATATTCATGATCTGCATACCTTTTTAGCAGAAAATATTAAAGAGGTTCGAAATAATTATCGCACCCGAGATACTCATAGATGGTATGCCAGTCAAGAACAAGCTGTTAGCCATTATTTTATTAAGATTATTTACAAATTAAATAATGGCAAAGTAAGTGAGCATACTTTCCCGGTACTTATGCCTAATCAAATAACAGATGAGCTAGACAAAGACACATATAGTAAGTTGGCATCAATTGCCGGTTCTTCCGAAAGACGGGCGCAAAAGGTAGCTGCTGTCGATGTGAAACCAAGTAATATTCGCCATATATACCTTAATAAAAACATTGACCGTTATGCTAAAGATTATCCCCTGGCTATAGAATCGTCAACGATTGAGATGACAGCAGATGCCAAAATAAGCCCCGAAGATTATCCTGCCTTCATTGAAGCTTTCAAAGCTGATTACTTAGCTATGAGTAATGCCGAAATGCTTAAGCTTAATTATAATAATTGGGGTTATGCTACTGTGGCTATCGATAATTTTGATTTATCTCCCCATAATAGATATCGCGAACGCCATTTAAACCTGGATATAGACTTTTATCACCAAAATGTTTTAGCCTTCCTCTATGATAAAGGTTATATTAATTCCGAAATGTACGATTTTATTCAGGAATATTCTAAGCTGGTTGAAACTTCACAAAAACCCAGCCCAGGAATTAGCCTAGCCGTAAAATAACAAATGTCATGGGGACGGGGGTTTTGACACACTTTTTTATTAATACACTAACCTAGGGGGGGGCTTCTCCCCCTTTTGTTATTTTAGGTATCCTTTATTCTTTCCCTCTATGCTTAGTGCGGATATTACCCTATCACGAAATCACATTAATTCAGCGTTTTTCTTGACACCCTTAAACCTAAAAGTATATTATTAAACAAATATTTGATTATATATTGTAGTAAGATAAGGAGATTAGATAATGAAGGATTTAGATACTAAAGGCAAAATATTAGCCGTAGCGCGTAAATTATTCGCCCAACAAGGTTACAGTGCTACATCAGTCAAACAAATTTGTACTGAGGCTGGAGTTAACGTATCCCTGATTTCCTATTATTTCGGCGGCAAGGAACAGGTGTTAATTGAATTATTACAAACTTCACTTTTCGATATTCCCATTTTTAAAAATAAAGAACTAGCTTCTGATCCCGTGCTAGGAATTAGAGAAATAGTAGCGTCCATAATTAATTTTCGGGTTAGCAACCCCGAGATTATGACTATTTTACATCGGGAAATTTTAAATGAAATACCCCGAAACAACCAAATTGAATCCCACATTTATCCGCTTTGGAATCGGCTGCGTAAATATTTAGAAATGGGCTTTGATATGGGAATATTTAATTACAAATCTCTTGATTTTACTTTCCAGATAATTGTTTCTACCATAATCTTTCCTCGGATTAATCCAGATTTTCTTAAACCTTTCTTGGGAGATGGCGAAACTCCCGCTGATGAAATAATAAACCATACCATGGAGTTTATATTAAAAGGGCTAGATTATAAATTCGTTTAACTTATAATCTAGCCCTGCGGGGTTTATATCCTAGCTATAGTCTACATCCCATCATGCCTCCATTGGTTAAAGGGGTTGGTATCTCGGTGCATTTTATTTTTTAAATAACAAGGGTAGCAAATATGTTCAGCCTCATCTTGTGGATAGAAATAG
>CAZYLY010000072.1:6903-9167 GCA_964648825.1 uncultured Syntrophomonadaceae bacterium | reverse complement strand
CATTGAGGGGAGAAATGAATGAAGGTAATATATCACTGTTATGGAGGCTCGCATTCTTCTGTTTTAGCTGCTGCTCTGCACTTAGGTTTGATAGATAAAACTACTTTACCCGCTTTAGATGATTTACTCAACTTGCCTATTTTTGATAAAACTTGCGATGATGATTTTGGCTTAGTTCGATTTGTGGGTAAGGATGAATTAGGACACGAAATTTATATTTTAGGCAAAAAAAATTTAGGGGACAGGTATACTAAAATTTTAGAAGGAACAGCAGCTATTTTAGGGGTAAAGCGGGATTTAATTGCGGTTAATGTCATTTCAAGAGTTAATTGGTTAATGAGAATAGGAGGATTTTCGTCGCGTAAATTAGGTTTAGTTAAGTTGGGCAGATTTTTATTATTTCACGGAACTAGACAAGCTTTTTTTGAAATTGCTAATATTGTTGAAGTGACTAAAATTAAAATGGGTGGTTTTGTATAGGTATGAAAGTCTTATTTATTGGGACTAGCGGTGTTCATCATGTTTTAGTAGCAGCTAATTTGTTTTTAAGTAATCATAATGTTAATCATATTACATCTTCTCCTTATTTTGCTAATATGCAAATAGAAGAGGCTGGTACTCCCATTTATGTCGGTACCAAAAATGGAGGAAAAGATGTGTACGTTTTAGGTGTAGGACATGAGGTGGAAATGGCAGAAAGGACTTTAAACAACCTTAAAAATATTTGGGGGGTTGATAACTCCAGTTTTGCTATCATTCCTATTTATATTAAAGGGGAGAAAATAATTGCTTTAGTATCTAAGCTGCCTGACTTTCTAAGGTTTGCTCACCTTTTTATTGTCAAGACTATAATTAAGAGGCAACTAGAAAGTATAAGCCGGCAAGTCGATATAGGTTAATAAATCCTTGCGATTAGTAAGCTTTTGGTAGATAATAGGTTAGGTTTAGTGTCGGTGGGGAGGTGGAGTAATGCCTGCTAAAATTATAGGTATAAATCCTGATAGTATTGCTGAGGAGATGGAAATAGAAGTAGGCGATATCCTGCTTAGTATTAATGGTAATAAGGTTAATGATATTATTGATTTTCAATTTTATACCCAAGATGATTATATCGAAGTAGAAATTAAGAAATCTAATGGGGAAATATGGGAGATCGAAATCGAAAAAGATTATGCTGAAGAATTAGGGATAGAATTAGACGGGGTAGTTTTCGATAAAATGCAAGTATGCAAAAACCGCTGCCTCTTTTGTTTTGTCGACCAATTGCCTAGAAATATGCGTAAAACTTTATATGTGAAAGATGATGATTATAGATATTCTTTTTTATATGGTAATTTTATAACTTTGACTAATCTTAAGGAAAAAGACTGGGCTAAAATTGTGGCGATGCGCTTAAGTCCCCTTTATGTATCAGTACATGCAATGAATCCAGATATAAGGGTGAAAATGCTTAATAACCCCCGCGCCAAAACTATTAATGAGGACTTAGCCCGTTTAAAAGCAGCCGGCATCGAAGTACATACGCAAATCGTATTATGTCCGGGAATAAATGATGGCGAAATCTTGATAGATAGCATTGAAAAATTAGCCGAGCTTTATCCCTCGGTAGTATCAGTGGGGATAGTACCAGTAGGTTTAACCGGACACCGGGAAGGTTTAAGTGAATTAAGGGCTTTTTCCGCCGCAGAAGCTGGCAATATAATTGATATTATTAAGGGTATGCAAAGTAAATTCCGTCGGGAATTGGGCTTAGGATTTGTATATTTAGCGGATGAATTTTTCATTAAAGCTGGGGTTGGTTTCCCAACCTGTGAATATTATGATGATTATGTGCAAATAGAAAATGGCATAGGGTTAGCTAGGCTGCTATTGGATGAATTTGATACATTAGAAGACGGACTGCCTTATCAGGTTGCGGATAAAGAAGTATATGTTATAACTGGTGTTTCTGCGATTACTATTTTAACTCCTATAATCGAAAGGTTAAATGCGATTAAGAATTTAAAGGTGGAACTGCTTCCGGTGGCTAATACTTATTTCGGGGGTAATGTTACGGTTACTGGTTTACTAACCGGTGCCGATATTATTAATACTTTAGGTCAAAAGTATGCAGGGAAAATAGTGATATTACCCGAAGTAGTTTTTAAAGAAGGGCAATTAGTATTATTAGATAATATTAGTATAGATGATATTGCTAGGGAAACGGGGGCTATCATTAAAACGGTTGATGGTATTAAAGAGCATCTGCCAACCTTAAATGCTTT
>CAZYLY010000072.1:0-6893 GCA_964648825.1 uncultured Syntrophomonadaceae bacterium | reverse complement strand
CCGAATCTTTAGTTGATACAATTATTAATGCTTGATGGAGGATTTATAAATGGCAAAGCCGGTAGTTGCAATAGTAGGCCGACCTAATGTGGGAAAATCTACGCTTTTTAATCATTTAGTCGGAGCCAGAAAAGCGATAGTAGAAGATGTGCCTGGAGTTACCAGGGATAGATTATATGACCAGTCTGATTGGGCAGGCCGCGAATTTATAATAATAGATACGGGTGGAATTCGTGAAGATGATAAGGAAGATATATTTGCCCCGGAAATAAAGCTGCAAGCTGAAATAGCTATTGAGGAAGCTGATGTCATTGTTTTCGTAGTTGATGCCCGGCAGGGTATTACTCCTGAAGATGACCAAGTAGCTGATCTGCTGCGTAAATCTAATAAACCGGTAATATTAGCGGCTAATAAGGTGGAGAATTTTGATAAGCAATTAGAGTATTACGAGTTCTATAATCTAGGTTTGGGTGATCCTATTCCCTTGTCGGCTATGCATGGGATGAATACTAATGATTTATTAGATGCTATAGTAGAAAAATTCCCTCCGGTTCATGCTTATAAAGAAGATGAAGATGCGACCAAAATAGCTATTGTCGGAAAGCCTAATGTAGGTAAATCTTCTCTGGTTAATGCTTTCTTAGGCGAACAACGGGTGATTGTAAGTGATGTGCCGGGAACTACCAGAGATTCTATCGATACGCCTTTTACATATCAGGGAACTAAGTATATTTTAATTGATACGGCGGGAATTAGGCGTAAATCACGCATTAAAGAAGCCACCGAAAGATATAGTGTTATTAGATCTTTAAAAAGTATCGAACGGGCTGATGTTAGTCTTATTATGTTAGATGCTACTGAAGGGGTTACGGAGCAAGACCAAAGAATTGCCGGTTATGTGCATGAACAAGCTAAACCGAATATAATTATAGTGAATAAATGGGACTTAGTGGAAAAAGATGGGACTACGATGAATAAGTTTGATGAGGATATTAGGGAAGATCTTAAGTTTTTAGCCTATTCTCCAATTTTATATGTATCAGCTTTGACCAAAAGAAGGATATTTAAAATACTGGAATTAGTAGATTTTGTAGCTGAACAGCATCACCGGCGCATCACTACAGCAGAGCTTAATCGGGTAATTAATGAAGCCCTTATGTTAAATCCCCTGCCCGGCGGGGGAGGGAAAAAGGTGAGAATATTATATACTACGCAAGTAAAAACTGCACCACCAACTTTCGTGTTTTTTAGTAATCGTCCAGATTTAATACATTTTTCCTACTTACGCTACTTAGAAAATGTTATGCGTCAAAATTTCGGATTTGAGGGCACTCCGATAAGGTTATTAGTTCGGGAAAGTAGCTCTAAAGATTTTTAAGTATTGGGGGAGGGGTTAAATAATGGGAGAATTTTTAGTAGTTGTAGGAGCTTATTTGATTGGCTCGATTCCATTTTCTCTAATAGTAGGCAAGCTAATGGCTGGGGTTGATATTAGAAAACAAGGTAGCGGCAATGTCGGCGCAACTAATGTTTTACGTTCTTTAGGCACGCAAGGGGCTATACTTGCCTTAATTGCTGATGCTCTAAAGGGTGTAGCGGCAGTATGGGCAGGTTTATTAGTTGGAGGAGCAATGTTGGCTGCTGTGTGCGGAGTTGCGGTAGTATTAGGGCATTGTTTTTCAGTATTTTTAAGTTTCAAAGGGGGTAAAGGGGTAGCTACTTCTGGGGGAATTGTACTTTTCCTAATGCCTAAAGTAATATTAGCTTTATTAGCAGCTTTTATTCTGATTGTGTTTTTAAGCAGGTATGTTTCTTTAGGTTCAATCACGGTAGCAGCACTATTACCAGTATTAGCATTTACATTAAATTATGATTTTGCTTATGTATTAATGAGCCTAGTTTTAGCGTTTATAGTAATCTGGCATCATAAGGATAATATTACCAGACTTAAGGAAGGTACGGAATCTAAAATAGGGCAGAGGATATAGTATAGTCACAATTAGGAGGCCAAAATGTCTAAAATATGTATCATAGGGGCCGGTTCATGGGGGACGGCTCAAGCAATTTTATTAGCAAAAAATAGCCATGATGTTACCTTATGGGGAAGAATTGAGGACGAAATCTTAGTTATAAAGAAATCGCGGGAGAATAAGAGATTTTTGCCGGGAATAATATTGCCTGAAAATATACAAGTTACCGATGACTTTTCAGCGGCTACGGCTAATGCGGAAATGCTCATCTTAGCCGTTCCAGCTCAAGCTATTCGGGAAACTATTATCAAATTAAAACCATTTATTAGAGATAACATGATTATTGTCAATACAGCTAAAGGAATAGAAATAACAACTGGTATGCGCATTAGTGAAGTTATAGCTGATGTATTAGGAGAAAAGGTTATTAATCAGTTTGCAGTTTTATCTGGGCCTAGCCATGCTGAAGAAGTAGCCCGTGATGTACCTACCGTTGTGACTGCAGCTGCTTATCAGCAGGAAATAGCTTTTGCGGTACAAGATGCTTTCATGGCTAAGACGTTTAGAGTTTATACTAATCCTGATGTGGCTGGGGTAGAGCTAGGGGGCGCTATTAAAAATATTATTGCTTTAGCTACAGGCATTGTGCATGGTTTAGGTTATGGTGATAATACTAAAGCCGCCCTAATAACTCGAGGCTTAGCGGAAATGACCAGAATGGGAGTAGCTATGGGGGGAGACGCGCGGACTTTCGCCGGTTTAAGTGGGATAGGTGATTTATTTGTGACTTGTAATAGTAATTTGTCTCGTAACCGTCGGGCGGGAGAATTGCTGGGTCAAGGTTATTCTTTAACCGAAACTATGGCTAAAATTGGTATGGTAGTTGAAGGGGTTCATACTACTAAAATTGTACATAATTTAGCTTTAAAATTAGAAGTAGATATGCCTATAACTAAAGCTTGTTATAATGTTCTATATAATAATGGTTCTCCTGGGGTGGAATTAATGGAAATGATGCAAAGACAAAAGAAACATGAGATAGAGGAGATAGCTGCCAACGTTGAGGGCTGGGGAAGCTAGCCCAACTCTTATCCTCGAATGAACATATCCATTAATTGATGTCCCTTCTCTACTAATATCCCTTGGGCTGCTGTTTCTTCATCATATCGGCCTAATTCATTTACTACAGTATGTTTCTTGTCAAAGAACATAAACGGCACTGGGTCTGCTGTATGAGTTTTAAGTGATAAGGGGGTGGGGTGGTCAGGTAATAATAATATTCTTATTTCTTCGAATTTATCTAATTCCGAACAAACTAATCCTACAACTTCTTTATCAATTTTTTCTATGGCCCAGATTTTCTTTTCTAAGCTGCCTTGATGTCCAGCTTCGTCCGGTGATTCTATATGTAAATATACAAAATCCTGTCCGTTTTTCAATTCATTTAAGGCCGCTCTAGCTTTACCAGCGAAGTTAGTTTCAATACCGCCAGTGGCCCCATCCACATTTACTACTGATAAGCCAGCACTTATGCCTATGCCTTTCATTAAATCTACTGCTGCTACTATAGAACCAGATATATTATATTTTTCCTTAAATGAGGGCAGAACCGGCTTACGTCCTTCCCCCCAAAACCAAATAGAATTGGCTGGTCTATGGCCATTTTCTATGCGCGTAATATTAAGGGGGTGGTTTTTAAGGATTTTATGGCTTTTAATCATCATGTCTTTAAGTAATTCACCATCTTGTCCGGTAGGCAAATAATCCTTAATCAAGCGGTCGGATATATCATGGGGGGGAGTTAAGACTAAGTCCTTAGTTGAACCCTTTACCCATACAGTTAAATGCCGATAGCTTATACCGGGGTGGAAAGCTAAATAATCATTACCTAATTCTTCTTGCACTGCCTTAATTAAAATAGCCGCTTCGGAGGTGCTTATTTCTCCGGCACTATAATCGAGCATTTTTTTGTCGGCATAATTATCTGCTTCTGAAAGTGTAACTAAATTACAACGTAAAGCTAAATCAGAATTAGACAACTTAACTCCCATGCTTACTGCTTCTAAGGGAGAACGTCCCGTGTAATATTTTTCCGGATCATAGCCCATAACCGAAAGGTTAGCTACATCACTACCAGGCGCAAAACCATCGGGAACAGTTTTAACCTTCCCGATTATTGAATGAGAGGCAAGTTTATCAATGAAGGGAGTTTGAGCATATTGTAACGGGGTTTTATGGTTAAGTTCGGGAATCGGATAATCGGCTGACCCATCTGCTAATATTAATAAATACTTCACTCTTCCACTCCTAATTGACAAAATTCATATAATTATTCTTTAGTATAACATTACTAGTATATCAGCAGTTAAAGAAATTTAATAAATAATACTTTATAAAAATTTTTTTTACTATCATGTATTTCAAATTAAAGATTGAGTGAAAAGGCAAACTATGTTTCAATAGTAAGTAAGTAAATTAATTGGAGGTGGGTTATTTGGCTAAAATGTATGGTATTTATAAGTGTGAAAAATGCGGTAATATAGTCGAAGTATTGCACGAAGGTAAAGGGGAATTAGTTTGTTGCGGTGCACCAATGGTTCTTATGGAAGAAAATACGGTTGAAGCCTCTTACGAAAAGCATATACCGGTAGTAGAAAAAACAGCCGATGGGATATTAGTTAAAGTAGGTGGTGATGCTCATCCCATGGTACCCGAACATTATATCGAATGGATAGAAGTAATTGCTGATAATAAGATATATCGTCAAGAGCTAAAAGCTAACGAAGCCCCCGAAGCAGTATTTCCTATTAAAGCAGACAACATTTTAGTAAGGGCATACTGTAATCTGCATGGATTATGGAAAGCGTAAGGTAAGTTAATAAAATCTAAAGAAAAACTAGTTGGATAAAACCAGCTAGTTTTTTTATGGGCATTAGCTTATGTATTATTTAGCTTAATTTGAGCAAACATATATAATAATGAAACAATAAAGGTGAGGTTATAATGGGAAAAATAGAGTTTGAAAGTAAGCCTGATTCATATTGGATTGATTCTACCCCCGCTACTAATTATCCTCAGCTAAATGAAAACATTGAAGTTGATGTAGCTATAATCGGCGGCGGAATCGCAGGAATTACCAGCGCCTATTTACTAAGTCAAAAAAGAGCCAAAGTAGCACTAATCGAGGCAGATTATATATTACAAGGAACTACAGGACATACCACCGCCAAGGTTACCTCTCAACATTCATTAATCTATGCCAAACTACTGAAAGAACAGGGAATAGAATTAACTAAGCAATATGCCGAAGCTAATGAAGCTGCTATCGATATGGTGGATAAAATAGCTAAGGATAATAAAATAGATTGCGATTTTAGCTGGCAATCGGCCTATTTATATACCCAGCAAGAAAAGTACGTATCACAAATCGAAGATGAAATAAGAGCGGCCCGCAGTTTAGGATTAAAGGCAGAATTCGTAGAAGCTATTAATCTCCCTTTCCAGATTAAAGGAGCCATGAAGTTCGAAGACCAGGCTCAATTTCATCCCTTAAAATTCTTGAAAACCTTAGCCAAACATATAACTGGCAGCGGTGGGCTTATTTTTGAACAGACGGAAGCCAGCTTAATAGATGAAAACGAAGTAGTAGTAACTAAAGATGGACACAAAATTAAAGCGGATAAAGTAATAATTGCTACTCATTACCCTTTTTTCGATGGAGGAGGGCTGTACTTTTCAAGAATATATCAGAATAGAACTTACGCTATTGGGATTAAAACTAAAGAAAAATTCCCGGAAGGTTACTATATAAATGCTGAAGCCCCCACCCGTTCTCTTAGAGCAACCCCTTATGGAAATGAGGAATTAGTTCTAATAGTCGGAGAACACCATAAAACCGGGCAGGGTGAAGATACTAATATTCATTATCAAAACTTGCTAGATTTCGCTCATCAAACCTTTTCTGTAACTGCTACACCTTATAGATGGTCAACTCAAGATTGTATGACAATTGACGGGGTACCTTATATTGGAAATCTAACTAATCGCAGTCCTAATATATATGTGGCAACCGGTTTTGGTAAATGGGGTATGTCTAATGGTGTAGCTGCGGCCATGATATTAAGTGATTTAATAGTAAAAGGAGAAAATCCTTGGGCAGATGTTTTTAATCCCAATAGAATTATTATGTCTTCAATTAAAACCTTTGTTTTGCAAAATATTAATGTAGCTAAAAATCTCTTAGCTGGTAAACTGGAAAAACTACCTGAAGAAGTAGAATTAGAACTAGATGAGGCAGCCATAATAAAAACTGAGGGGGAACGAGTAGGTGTCTACAAGGACGAAACGGGAGAAGTGTATATGGTTGACACTACCTGCACTCATTTAGGCTGTGAACTTACCTGGAATGAAGCAGAGCGGTCTTGGGATTGTCCTTGTCATGGTTCAAGATTTAGTTACCAAGGCGAAATTTTACACGGACCCGCGATAGAACCTTTAAAAACTTTTGGTAAAGGTAAAAATAGGGTAGAAGCTAGAGTTTTTAAGTAGATATAAAAATGCAAACCATAATAGCCGTTTTTGTTAAACGGTTATTTTTTTGCCTAATTGATTTCTTTGGCTTGACAAATTAATTACCGTAAATGTATTATATAAACATGATATACCCTATAGGGGTATATGGAGATAGTTAAAAGTTTGAGGAGGGTGAAATTTTGGCTATTACTAGACGGTCATTTATTAAAAGAGCTACCGTATCAGGGGTAGCGGCAGCTACAATTTTAACGGGTAGTCAAAAAGCAGTAGCAAGTATGGCTGCCTCTAATGAATATGGCACTGTAATTGATTTAACCAAATGTGATGGATGTGTTAACTATGATACTCCTTTATGCGTTCTAGCCTGTAAAGAAAAAAATCAGGCTAATT
>CAZYLY010000071.1:0-9173 GCA_964648825.1 uncultured Syntrophomonadaceae bacterium | reverse complement strand
CTTAAGAAGAAAAAAGGATGCCTCTATCATTGTAGCGACTAAATTAGTTAAGGAAGGTAAAGCTGATGCAGTTATTTCCTGCGGCAGTACCGGAGGGCAAATGGCAGCGGCTATATTCATTTTAGGGCGGCTGGAAGGCATAGAAAGACCCCCCATTGTAGCCAACCTGCCAGCACTTAACGACCAATATAGCCTTTTGATGGATGTTGGAGCTAATGTAGATTGCAAACCCAAACAATTGCTGCAATTTGCTTTACTAGGTAAAGTTTATAGTCAAAACATTATGGGGATAATAAATCCGCGTATAGCATTATTAAATAATGGCCAAGAGGAGGGTAAGGGTAATAATCTAAGTGTTGAAACCTATAAACTTTTACAAGAACAACCAGACTTAAACTTTATCGGTAACATTGAAGGGCGCGATATATTTAATTATAAAAGTGATGTAACAGTATGTGACGGATTTGTAGGTAATATAACCCTTAAAACGATTGAAGGCTTAGCAGGCTTTATAGCTGGTAATATTATGCAAGAAACCGGAACTTTACCTAATTTCTTTAAAAAGTTGGATTATACCCAAGTAGGGGGGGCACCCCTTTTAGGGATAAACGGGATTAGTGTTGTATGTCACGGCAGTTCCAAAAGAGAGGCCGTGTATAATGGTCTTAATGTTGCTAAGCAATGCTATGCTAATCGTTTAGTAGATTTGCAACAGGAAGAATTGGCTAAGGTTATATAATTAATTTTAAACTAATAGGGTGGCACATAAAATTATAGAACTTTGCGATGGAAAAGGAGGATGCTTAATGCAAGAATTTTACGCATTAGCCCAAAAATATCTCGCGGAACAATTAGATATTGAGCCAGATTTAATCAAGATGGAATCAACCTTTGAAGAAATAGATGCTGATTCTATTGATATTGTAGAAATGATAATGGCATTAGAGGATGCTTATGATGTAGAATTCCCGGAAGAAGACTTAGAGGATTTCCCTACTATGGGTGCTTTAGTAACCGCCTTATTCGGATATATACAACAGGTGAAAAAATGAGTAACGATTATACAGTAGCCCAACATTTTTTAAAAGATAATCAATTACAATTTAATAATCCCCTGTTACTGCATACGGCACTTATGCATCCATCTTATGCTCAAGAAAAACAAGCAGCGGAAAATAATCAAAGACTTGAGTTTTTGGGTGATGCGATACTTAATTTTGTAGTAGCGGAACATTTATATAACAATTATCCAGATAAAGCAGAAGGGGAACTTACTAAAATAAGAGCTAGGGTAGTATGCGAAAAAGCCTTAGTAAATGTGGCGCGCACAATTAATCTCGGCAATTATATATTACTGGGCAAAGGCGAAGAAATGTCGGGGGGGCGTAAGAGAAAATCGATTCTAGCCGATACTTTTGAAGCGGTAATTGGAGCTATTTACTTAGACCAAGGGTTAGAAGTGGTTAAAAGATATATCATAAAACATTTGGATAACAGCATTAATGAATCCCTAAGCGGTAACTATAATGATTACAAATCCTACCTGCAAGAATATGTTCAAGGTAAACACGGGCAAAATGTCTGCTACAGGATAGTCGATGAAAACGGGCCCGCCCATGCAAAAAACTTTGTGGCAGGAGTTTTTTATGATGATCAGCTTATAGCCACAGGCTCCGGCAAAAGCAAAAAGGAAGCCGAGCAAAATGCTGCCGAGCAAGTGCTGAAAAATAACTTGCTAAAAGTCTAACCTAAGAACGGGGCCGCAAGATGATGAAAAAACATATTAATATTCCTATTTTTATTCCTCATTTAGGTTGTCCTTTTGATTGCATTTTTTGCAACCAAAAGAAAATAGCAGCTACTCTTAATCCCCCTAATCCAGATGCAATAGGAGAAATTATAGATGATTATTTGCAAACGATACCTAATGAAGGTTGTGAAGTAGAGGTAGCTTTCTTCGGGGGAAGTTTTACCGCTATCAATAAGGATGTGCAGGTGAAGTATTTACAAGCGGTACAACCTTATATAAAAGGCGGTCAAGTAAAATCAGTTCGCATTTCGACTAGACCAGATTTTATTACCCCTAATATTTTAGAAACATTACAAAAATATAAGGTGCGAACTATTGAATTAGGTGTGCAGTCCTTAAATGATGAGGTTTTAAAAAGGTCATGCCGCGGCTATAAAGCCGATGATGTTTTTAAAGCCTCTTATCTTATTAAAGAATATAATATTAAGCTAGGGGTACAACTTATGGTAGGCCTGCCCGGCGACACCCGTGAAATAGCAGTAGATACTGCCAAAAAGGCTGTAACCCTGCAACCGGATATGGTTAGGATTTATCCCACCCTAGTGATTAAAGATACCTTCCTAGCTGATATGTATGGCGCAGGTAAATACCAGCCCCTAGAACTTGATGCAGCAGTAAACATAACTAAAGAAATGTATCTGCATTTCAGGGAAAATAATATCCCCGTAATTCGTATGGGATTACATCCGAGTGAAGAACTGCAAACTGGTGAGGCCATAATCGCCGGTCCTTTCCATCCTGCATTTGGAGAATTAGTGGAACAAGAAGTTTTCTATGACCAAGCCAAAAGTATGATAGAAGAACTAGAAGGAGATTTTGATAAAATAATTATTTACGTACACCCTCGCGATATATCGAAAATGGTGGGGAATAAAAGGCGGAATCTTGTTAGGTTAAAAGAGGAATTTAGCCTAGTTGATGTAATAGTAAAAACCCAACCATCGCGTTAATCGGGGACAGTTATAGTTTGTCGCATTTCCCTACTTTTGTGCAACAATCAATGACACGATAAAAATGTCCCCTCGTGTCCATTTTACTTAAAAAGCTCATCCATAGTTTCTAAAAATAACTTTATATCAGCATCAAAACTTTCCAGTAATTCCGGTATAAATTCGAGAATTTCAAATAATCTTTCTATATGTAAATGGGCACCATAAATATTTCGATGAATATGCCTAAAGGAGCGTAATTCATTTAACTGTTTAAAGGTTGTATCTGAGATTACGCGAGGTCTTACTGATTTTATATCAATATCCATTTGCTTTAACAACTCAGAATGCCAATTACTTCCTTGGGGTATTACTTCATCTATATATTCAGCTATAAATAATAGTCCCTTCTCCATACAACTATAGGTTTCCGCTAACATTGAGGCTATGCCGCGCTTAATTAGTGGGTTAAGTACCGATATATCACCCGCAACTTTTCCGGTAAATTTGTCAGCTTCAATTAGACCTAAGCTTTTAAATTCATCTTCAATGGCAATTAAAGTAGCTAGTTCTTGATTTAATCTGGATTTAAATATCTCGTATTTATTTTTAGTTAACATAGTCTTATCCCCTTTTCATTGGCTTCTCTACTAAATTCCTCGTAAGCATCTTCTTCACACATTATACTTATTTCTATATCTCCTGAAATTTCTTGAGCTCTGCTTATGGCCTCCCAGTAATTACCCTGAAATCCTATAACATATAAATCTATATCTGAACGCTCTCCGAAATTTCCATAAGCCAATGAACCAAATAGGATAACAGAAGTGGCGTGGTAATCGTTTATTAATAATTGAGCAACTTGCTTAGCCGTTCGCAAAGCTTGTTGCCGGCGATCGTTAATAGCATTTTTTCTATCTGTTTCGTATTTAGCAAGATTTTTTTGGAATTCTTCCTTGCAGTCCGAGGAAAAGAAGTTCTCCTTAGTCTTATTCATATTATTTTATCCCCATAAATCTATTAAATCTTCCTGTTATCATAAATTATAACTAAATAATAGACTTAAGTAAATTAGAATATGGAATAATAAGTAAAATAAGACTAATATTATTAAGCTTAAAAATTTATATAACCTTAGTGAAATTACAGTTAAAGGCGCTGAATTGTTGGAGAAGGTCAAAATAGGGGGGAGCTAGCTATTTAGTGCTATTGCATATTTAACTTAGAATATTGGGGAATAATTAATTCTTGTCTCATCGCTTAGTGTTTTTAAATTGAAGCGCCCGCCTTGGAGTTTATGTTATAATATACCAAACCTTGTTTTTCATATCTTAAAATAATCATAATATTTATAAGCTGCTATTTATTAAGGTTGCAACAAATAATTGTTAGATTCAACTAACAATAAAAGGAGTTGTAATTATGGGGAAGAATTATTTGACGGAAGAAGATATAAAAGCTAGATATATTACGCCGGCAATTACTAAAGCAGGTTGGGATTTAAAACAAATACGTTTAGAATATTCTTTTACCGCGGGAAGAATTATCCTGCGGGGCAACATTACCGCCCGGGGTAGTAAAAAAAGAGCTGATTATGTGCTATTTTACAATAACAACCTGCCCTTAGCCATTATCGAAGCTAAAGGCCCTAATCTGCCTATGGGGGCTGGATTACAACAAGGCATAAGTTATGCTAAAGCCCTAGATATTTATTATGTATATTCCTCTAATGGTTTAGGATTTGTAGAGCAAAACTTACTTACTGGAGAAGTTAAGGAAATAAAACTTAATGAATTTCCTTCCCCGGAAAAGTTATATCAACGCTACTTAAAGGAGCAAAAAATCAATGAAGTGCAAGAAAAAGCCCTACTAGAACCTTATTATTATATCCCCGGTTATAAAACCCCCCGTTATTATCAACGCATCGCTATTAATAGAACGGTTAATGCCGTTGCTAAAGGGCAAGAGCGAGTTTTATTAGTATCAGCTACCGGAACGGGCAAAACTTATATGGCATTTCAAATTATATACCGTTTATGGAAAGCGGGGCTAAAGAAGAAGATATTATTTCTTGCGGATAGGAATGTCTTAATTGATCAGACTATTTCCGGAGATTTTAAGCCCTTTGCCGGTAAAATGACTAAGGTGGAAAAACGCACCCTAGATAGTTCGTATGAAATTTACTTAGCCCTATATCAGCAGCTTACCGGTGATGATGGGGAAGAAACATATTTGCAATTTCAGCCTAATTTCTTTGATTTAATCGTTATTGATGAGTGTCATCGTGGAAGTGCTAAAGAAGATTCCCAGTGGCGAAAAATCTTAGATTATTTTTCTGCTGCTACCCATATTGGCTGTACAGCCACCCCTATCGAAACTAAAGAAGCCTCTAGCCAAACCTATTTTGGAACCCCTATTTATGAATATTCCCTAAAACAAGGAATTGAAGACGGTTTTTTAGCCCCTTATAAAGTAATTCGCATTGGCTTGGATAAAGATTTAGAGGGCTACCGCCCCGAAAGTGGCAAGCTAGATAAATATGGAAACGAGATAGAAGACCGCGAATATAATGTGCAGGATTTTGACCGCACCCTAGTTATTGATGATAGGACTAAGGTAGTGGCCGCGAAAATTACTGAATATCTGCAAAAGACTAATCCTTTTAGTAAGACCATTGTATTTTGCGTAGATATTGAACATGCCGAGCGTATGCGCCAAGCCCTTATTAATGAAAATAAGGATTTATACACTGAAAATGAAAAATACATTATGCGTATTACTGGTGATAATGATGAAGGGAAAGCCCAACTAGAATATTTTATCGATGAAGAAAGCACTTATCCGGTTATAGCTGTTACTAGCAAACTAATGACTACCGGTGTAGATGCTAAGATGTGCAAGCTGATTGTATTAGATAATAATATTAATTCCATGACTGAATTTAAGCAAATTATAGGACGAGGAACGAGGCTGTTAGAAGACTATGGCAAAACTTATTTTACTATTATGGATTTTCGTAATGCCAGTCGCTTATTTGCTGACCCAGCTTTTGATGGAGAGCCTGAAATAGTAATAGATCTTAATGGTGATGAGCCAGTTATTAATCCAGAAACTTATTCAACAGATATTGACCGCGAAGATATAGATATTGAAAACGAAGGAAAAAACAATGAAGCCCAGGCCACTCATGATTTTACTGTTGATATTGAGGGTGATGATAATGGTCTGAAGAAGTACTATATAAATGATGTAGAGGTAACAGTCCTTTCCGAGCGGGTGCAGTATTTAGATAAGGATGGCAGCTTAATTACTGAAAGCCTTATTGACTATACTAAGAAAAACATCCTAAAACAATATAGAAAACTAGACGATTTCCTGCGCACTTGGACTACCGCGGAGAAAAAGCAAGCTATTGTCGAAGCTTTAAAAGAAGAAGGAGTCTTACTAGATGCTATTAGAGCCGAAATGGGATTTAATGATTTAGATGATTTTGATTTGATTTGCCATTTAGCTTATGATAAAGCCCCTTTAACAAAAGCTGAACGAGTTAATAATGTGAAAAAAAGACATTATTTATATAAATATTCAGGTCTAGCCCAAGAAGTTCTGGTAACCCTCTTAGATAAATATGCCCAAGAGGGAATTAAAGATATTGAAGAAACTAAAGTACTGCAACTAGGGGAATTTAATAAATTTGGTAGTCCCGTAAAAATTGTTAAAGCCTTCGGGGGCAGGGAAGCTTACCAAAAAGCGATACAAGAATTAGGTAACGAAATATTTTATGCATAAAACATAATAGGAAAGTAGGTACAAGGAGTGGCGATAACTAATTTTGTAAAAAGAATTCAAGATGTTATGCGTAATGATGCCGGAGTTAATGGGGATGCCCAACGGATAGAACAGATAGTCTGGATATTATTTTTGAAAATATATGATGCTAAGGAAGAAGAATGGGAACTATATGATGACAACTACCGTTCTATAATCCCGGCCGAATTACAATGGAGAAACTGGGCAGTAGATAATAAAGATGGTCAAGCCTTAACCGGAGATGCTTTGCTAGATTTTGTGAATAATAAACTATTCCCTACCCTTAAAAACTTAGCCTTAGATGATGAAACCCCCATGAATCAAGTCATAGTTAAATATGCCTTTGAAGATGCTAATAACTATCAAAAAGATGGGGTATTACTGCGCCAAGTTATTAATATAATTGATGAAATTGATTTTACCGAATACGAAGAACGCCATGCTTTCGGAGGAATTTATGAATCCTTCTTAAAAGACTTGCAAAGTGCCGGTAATGCAGGGGAATTTTATACCCCAAGAGCAGTTACTGATTTTATAGTAGCCGTAATCAAGCCGGTTTTAGGTGAAAAAATCGGGGATTTCGCTTGTGGTACGGGTGGATTTTTAGTTTCGGCTTTAAATGTTTTAGAACCGCAAATAGGAAACTCTTTAGAAAATCGGGAGATATATAATAATTCCATTTATGGGATAGAGAAAAAAGCCCTTCCCCATATTTTATGTGTAACTAATATGTTACTCCATGATATTGATAACCCTAATATTATTCATGGTAACTCCTTAGAAACAGATTATAAGGAGTATCGCCTTATGGAAAAATATGATGTAGTTATAATGAATCCGCCTTATGGGGGAAATGAAAAAGATAGTGTTAAAGTTAATTTCCCGCCTGATTTAAGAAGTTCGGAAACGGCGGATTTATTTATGAATATTATTATGTTTCGCTTAAAGAAAAACGGCAGATGCGGCATTATCCTGCCGGATGGATTTTTATTCGGTACGGATAATGCGAAAGTGAATATTAAGAAAAAAATCCTAAGCGAATTTAACTTACATACGGTTATAAGGCTGCCCCATAGTGTTTTTGCTCCTTATACTCCTATTACGACTAATATTTTATTCTTCGATAATACCCATCCCACTGAAGAAACCTGGTTTTACCGCCTAGATATGCCCGAGGGTTATAAGAACTTTTCGAAAACTAAGCCGATGAAGCTGGAGCATTTCGCCCCTGCCTTAGAGTGGTGGGATAAGCGGGAAGAAATAATTGTCGAAGGATTTCCTCAAGCGAAAAAATACTTAGTCAGTGAAATCGAAGCCTTAAATTATAATATCGATTTATGCGGCTTTCCCCATGAAGAAGAAGTAATCCTAGAGCCCATGGATTTAATTCGTCAATACCAAGAAAAAAGAGCCTCACTTAATGATGAGATAGATAATGTTTTAGCTAAAATTACTGCCTTATTGGGAGGTAATTAAAGATGACCCCCCAAGCACTTAAAAATAGTATTTTACAATTAGCTATCCAAGGGAAACTAGTAGAACAACGGGAAGCCGAAGTAACCGCAAGGGAATTAATTAAAAAGATTAAAGCCGAAAAAGACCAGCTTATTAAAGAGGGTAAAATTAAAAAAGAAAAACCTCTACCCGAAATTACAGAAGCCGAAATCCCCTTCGAGATACCGGAGAGTTGGGAATGGGTGAGGTTGGGGGAGGTTTTTGATTTAATTATGGGACAATCCCCTAAAGGAAACAGTGTAGTCAATGGTGATAGTGGAATAGAATTTCATCAGGGGAAAGTATTTTTCGGAAAAGATTATCTACAAAAATCAAATCAATCAACAACAAAAGCAACAAAAATAGTGGATGCGGGGACTGTTTTGCTATGTGTTAGAGCACCAGTAGGAATTGTGAATATTACAGAAAGGAAAATATGCATAGGTCGTGGTTTATGTGGGGTTAGTGCACTAGCCGATATGAATGAAGGATTTATATTAAATTTTTTAAGGGCTTTTAAAAATGATTTTATTAGAAAAGCAACAGGGACTACTTTTATTGCAATAACTGGCGAAATTGTAAAAAACCAATTATTCCCCCTCCCCCCCTTAGCCGAACAAGAACGCATTGTAGCTAAGATTGAAGAATTAATGCCCTATGTTGAGCAGTATGGGGAAGCCTATTCTAAACTAGAGGAATTAAACAAAAAATTCCCCGCAGATATGCAAAAATCAATTTTACAATACGCTATCCAAGGCAAGCTCGTAGAACAGCGAGAAGCCGAAGGAAGTGCCGAAGAATTATTCCAAGAAATCCAAAAAGAAAAAGCTAGACTACTTAAAGAGGGTAAAATTAAAAAAGAAAAACCTCTACCCGAAATTACAGAAGCCGAAATCCCCTTTGAGATACCGGAGAGTTGGGAATGGGTGAGGTTGGGGGAGGTAGGTTCATGGAGTGCTGGTTCAACCCCTTCAAGATCTCAACCCGAATATTATAATGGAAATATACCATGGCTAAAAACTGGAGATTTAAATGATAGTCTTATTAATTCAGTTTCCGAGCATATTTCTGAAATAGCACTGGAAAAAACCTCGGTTCGTTTAAATCCAATCGGTTCTGTATTAATGGCG
>CAZYLY010000070.1:7772-9191 GCA_964648825.1 uncultured Syntrophomonadaceae bacterium | reverse complement strand
AAAAATAATTGCTATTGAAATGCTTGTAATTAATACCATTATTAAATAAATAATCACATAATCACTAATCACTTCGCTTAGTTGCTTAATAATGGTTCCGATTTTAAAACTATTTTGCCACTCATCACTTATCGCGTAATTTGCTATTGCCAGTGGAATTAATAGCCCGGCTATTAAAAAGGTAGTAGCTTGCATGATAACCCCGATGATGGGAACTGATAAGAATAAAGGAATAAGTAAAATCGGAATCATAATATAAGCGAGGATAATGGCTGTTCCTATCAGTCCATTTCTTAATAGTTCATCCCAATCATCCCAAAAAGGTAATAAGTAGCGCCCCCGCGCCCCTATTTCAATACATTTAATAAAATATCCTAAAGCCAAAATATTTATAATCGGGGCTAGTAATATGATGCAACCTAAGCCTAATTTTTTATACCATTCTCTATCCTTAAAGGGAAATTTCATATAATTATAAATATCCATTCCTACTCCCCTCCTTATTTAATAAAGTATAGAAAACTCCCCCTTAATAGAACTTAAAATAATTAATCCTTAACGCAGAGAACGGCTCAAGCATCAGTTTTAAACAAACGCTTGAACCGTCCCCTGTTTGAGTGCTGTTTGAGTGACTAAGGCCTAATGCTGCAATTCCCTATCTTTATAGCGTTCTTTTATGGCATCAATTCGTTCACGCCATAATTCAATTTTTTCGAATACATTATCCTCCAAGACGGAAGCTACTTTGACTACTTCCCTATCGTTAATCTGGATGCCGATATTATATACACCATTTTCATCGGAGCGGACTAATAAGCCGGGGATGCGGTCTTTATCTAATAATCCCACTTCAAACTCCTTTTTGCTCATAATGGGGGTTTCATAGCTTTGTACATCAGCCATTAGCTACATCCCTCCCCATAATTCCCCGCTTGATGAATTGCTTTCTACTCCATATTGGCGCTTAATTTCTTGAATTTTAGGAATAAGTTCATGGTATCTTTCGTGAACTTGGCTATCAACAACCTGGTCAATTAGTAAAATTTCATCTTCACTTAATTGTACCCCGATATTATATAGCCCTTTTTTAGTATCGGCAGAAACTAATAAACCTTCGTATTCTTCCTTACTATAACCGCTGTTTTGCATAAATTCGCTTTTGTTCATAATCTTGCCGTCATACTTTTGCATTTACATACCTCCTTTTAGTAGAATTTTGCCCTTAAACATATACAAATATGTAATTTAAGAAATTCTATTTTGGTAGGTATGTACTAACTTTTCTTTACTATTTCTAGTTAATTTTTTAATTTCTAATTCCCTTTGCATAGCCTTACTTTTAGTAGCTAATTCTTCCACATAAACTATTTTCACTGGTAAACGGGCTCTGGTATATTTACTCGCTTTGCCGTCATTATG
>CAZYLY010000070.1:1352-7672 GCA_964648825.1 uncultured Syntrophomonadaceae bacterium | reverse complement strand
CTTAATCCCCTCTTAAAAAAATATCGTACAATAATAAAAGTGCGCACCCTACCATTACAGCAAGGTGCGCTATAACCACATTCCCCCGAACCGCTAAATAATATTTTAACCGGGGTTAAAATCTATGGTGAGTAACTTTTAAGGGTAAATTAAACTTATGGGTAATAGTATTACCTATTTCCTTAATATCTTCTAAAGTGACATCAATGACTAAACATTTTAATTTAGCATAAATGCGGTAAGCATTATCAATTTCTTCAGCTACCATATCATCTAAGCTATCAATATCATCCGGTAATTCGAAACTCTTAAACCTTTCCCTTCTTAACTCTAGCAAGGTATCCATGTCAATAGTTAAGCCTACCATCGGCACCTTACCTCTTAAGGATACAATTTCCTCCGGTATATCTGGATTTAATGAAATGGGATAATTAGCAACTTTTATACCTAAATTAGCTAAATGCATAGCTAAAGGGGTTTTAGAAGTTCTAGGAAGACCTAAAATTATTAAATCTGCTTCATGGGCTGTTTCCAGATTTTGTCCGTCATCATGTTCAATAGTGTATTCAATTGCTTTCATACGGTTAAAATACTGGTCATCCAACTGATGAGTTAAGCCAGTGATATACACTGGTTGTTGTCCAGTTTTTTCTTCTATAGCCTTAAATAGTGGTTCCATCACATTAATAGCAGTTACATCATATTGTAAAGCTTTTTTATACAAATACTGACTAAGCTCAGGTTTAACAATAGTATAAACGACTATCGCATCATCTTCCCGGGCATCTTTAATAATTTTATCAACTTGTTCCTCTTTAGTAACTCTGGAGAACCTTGTGATATTGCGCTCTACTGAAAACTGTAATACCGATGCTACTGCAATTTTTTCCGCAGTTTCCCCCACAGAATCAGAAACAGCATAAATGTGGAGCTTTTTAGGCATCAAACATTCCCCCTTTTATAACAGTTTTTACGTACAAAATATGATTTAAAAAATATAACTTAATATTGTTATTCGCTAAAATTTTTCTCTTTCCTCTTTTTTTTACTCTTTTCCCTCCCCCAACTAATACCATATCTTTATTTGTCCTAATTTATTCTCCCCGCTTCCATTGGGGGGCACTAACACTACCGGAGTATTTATCAAGCCGCATATTTCTTGTATATTAGCAGCTACTTGGCCATTTTTTATAAAGGGGGGAGTTTCTAGGTAAAAATTATTATTATTAACATAATATTTATTTTGCTCTACTATGAGGGTGATAGCTTTCGCACCATCTAAAGTAAAAGAAAATAAACCATATCCATATAAATTATCTAACCCCACTGTTCCCAAATTAACTGCTTGAAAATGTAAATAATTACTTACATAATCTACCGATGGATAAGCGGCGAATTTTAAAAGATAGCGGGAATAAATTAGGGCTACCGCACCAGCCACATGAGGTGCTGCCATAGAGGTTCCAGAAAGTTCCACATATTTTTCTTGCGGATAAGTAGAATAAGTGTCCACTCCTGGGGCAACTACATCGATTCTATCATTAGAATTACTAAAGTTAGCAATACCAGTCTGCAAATCAACTGCTCCTACGGCGATGGTTTCTTGATAATAAGCAGGATAAGCTATCTCCGAAGTATCCGGGTTACCATCTCCTTCATTACCAGCGGCACAAACTACGGTAATTCCTTCATCTATAAGCTGTTTAATTTCTTTGTGCATTGTTGTATTAGATAGAGGAGCCCCTAAGCTCATATTAATAACATTAACCTTTTCCCCGTTTTCCCCTCTCCATTTTCTTGCCCAAGCTAATCCTTGATTAATACTGCCTAAAGTGCCGGAGCCAAATTTATTTAATACTTTAACCCCTAATAGCTTCGCATTAGGCGCTACTCCTAATATGGCTCCATTAGCCGCTATAATTCCAGCCACATGTGTACCATGCCCGTTTAAGTCCATATAATCTTCTTCCCCAGGCACAAAACTAGCCCCTCCGATAATATTATTTTTTAAATCAGGATGCTTGTAATCAATTCCAGTATCAACCACAGCTATAACAGTATTTTCCCCTTTGGTCACCGGCCACATTCTTTGGGCGGCTATCAGGGATACCCCCGGCGGGGCCCAGGGTTCTTTACTAAGGGTATGTTCATACACTCCTTTTATCATTGGTCTAAATATACGCAAAAAATCACCTCCCATTGCTAATATATAAACTAGAGAGATGAAGTATTCACCTTAACTTTTAAGAATTAGTGAAATTTATTACTATCTTGCCTAATAAATGTTATTATATTAGTAGGGGGACAAAGGAATTAGAGGTGATTATGGTGGAATCTCCAGAATCCGTATTCGCGATAGTATTAGTCATATTCTTAAGTATCGGACTTATCGCAGCAGTAGTTGGAGTATTTATTTTTAATGGTTTTAATTGGTGGGATAAATTATAACTATAAACCGCGCATATTTTCGTTTCTTAGGTAGCGCATATCTCGGCTATCTAATACATGGTTTACGATATCTAGCATTTTCTGTTTATCCCTTTGCAAAGTTCCGGTTACCGGCAAATAATTAGAAGCGTGGGAACCTACGAATTTTAAATTATCTACAGTAATATTCTCGAAGATTACTTTCATCTCCGTCAAAGTTTCTAAGGCATCTAAAAGAAGGAACTTATTTTGCTGAACTAGATTATATAAGACCGTTCCTGGTACTGGGGTGACAGTAAGAGCAGCTAAGTATTGTGGTTTCATTTCATTACATATTTGAGCCGTAGCTTGAGCATGTTGGGTAGACCTATCCCCTTTTCCAGCCAAACCTAATAAGACCATGGCCGATAGATTAATGCCCGCATTAACTAAGTTTTTCCCCGCTTGCAGCATTTCCTCACGATTACAGCCCTTTCTTACTTCCTGTAATAATTTATCATCCCCAGTTTCTACTCCTAAGTAAGCTTTTGTAAGTCCGGCTGCTCTAAGGGCACCTAACTCTGAACTGCTTTTGCTTAGGGTACTTTGAGGGCCGACATAAGAGCCGACATGGCGTAATGAAGGGAAAGCAGCGTATAAGTCATCTATAATTTCTAATAACATGTCAGTTTCCAGGCTAATCGCATCCCCATCACATAAAAAGACTTTTTCTAAATCGCCGTAATGGGCTTTAGCCATTTTAATATCAGCTTTAATCTCGCTCATACTTCTAACGCGAAACTTTTTATCTTTATACATCCCGCAAAAAGTACACTTATTATGCGAACAGCCGATAGTTACTTGCAGTAAATAGCTATTAGCTTCACTAAATGGTCTGAATATGTTGCCTTCGTATCGCATGGTAGTTATGTTCCTTTCAAGTTGGTTGTCTGTAAGCGGAACGATGAGGGCATCGTTCCCTACGAGGTTATGTAATGTTGTTTTTGCAGGAGAAACGGGCGACCACAGGTCGCCCGCACAGACCGCAATACTATTCGTTCATTACATAAGCGCCTTCTAAGGGTAAGACATGATTTTCCCAAACTTTGCGGCTATTATCGCTATTAACTGGAGTTTTAATTAGTTGCATTAATATATCTTTTTGGGCAGCACTATTATCATAATTAGATACTATCGATAAAGCGTAAGCCGCCGTATCCCTAACTATGAAGTTAAATATTTCATCAATTACTTCTTCATCAATTTTATAAATCTTCGCATTTTCTAAAATTAGCTGGGCATAAGCTATCATAGTGAATACTTCCCCTAATGCTAACATATAGTCAACATTCTTCGCCTGCTCGGAGCTAGGAGGAGTTTGGGCTAAGAATTCTCTTAATACTTCAATCTGTTCTTTGAATACTTCAATATTAGGAGTAGTAATACCCACATACGGTAGCTTGTAATCAGGGAACTTAACCGATTTTAGACTGCCGGCCGTTTGGTTAAGAATATAATCATCATTAGTTAAGTCATCACGTTTAGGTATTTCGGCAAAATCAACATTATTAAATAAATAGTTTTGCATAAACTTAATGACTAATGCCATATTAACATGAGTAGTTCCTTCTAGACGGGGAATCATACCAATGTCTCTAATCGCCATTTCCATATAAGTATCTTGTTCAAAACCTCTAGCCGCAATAATGTCTAATAACATATCGACTACTTTCATTCCTTGGGTAGTAACCTTCATTTTCTGAATAGGATTATATAATAGGTATCTTCTATCATTATCATTAGCAGAGCGGAAATAATCTATCGCTCTTAAACCATATAATTTCATCGCTACTAGCCTTACATATGATTCGGTAAATAGTTTTTTAATATGAGGAAAATCAGTAACACGGTTACCATATAAGTAACGGTTATGGGCATGATTAATAGCTTCATAAAAGGCGTGGGTACATATCCCTACGGAGGCGAAGCCTAATTGGAACTTACCCACATTAATAGTATTAAGCGCTGAATCCCAAGCTTTTTGTCCCTTGGAAAGTACGCTGTTTTCGGTAATAGGATAATTATGTAGTGAGTATTCTGCTACATAAGCCGGGCGGTTACCGGAGGTATTAATTTTCTTTATACACTCATAATTAGGATGGTCACTTTCAACTACGAAAAATACATCGGCACCAGTATCAGTTAATTTACCTGAAGTGGATACTAAGGCCGCTTTATTGCCGTTACCAATATAATATTTGTCGCCATCCGCCGTGTAGCTTCCATCTTCATTAGGAATTAATTTCATTTCATTGGAATACAAATCAGCTCCATGCTGCTTTTCTGAAAGACCAAAAGCGAAAATACCGCCCTCTTTAAGTAATTCCCCGGTTTTTTGCTTGACTGCTTCGTTTTCGCCCATCCAAATCGGGCCTAAACCCAGGATACTTACCTGGTAGTTATACTGATAAGACAAACCGTAAAAAGCTAATATTTCATTATATTGGGCAATACGATTCATATCAAAGCGTGCTGCCGAATCACCATATCCGGCAGGAGTTAATAGGGTTGCATAGGCTCCGGCTTCCTGGTTAAATTGCAAAAAATCATCACACCATACTAAATCCTGGTCATCTTCCTTAATACTTGCTAGACCTTTGTTCTCAAAAAAATCTATAGTTTTGAGAAACAAATCGTTAGTAGCCTCGTCTTTAAAAGGCTGGTTATATTTTTTCGGGTTTAAGAGCATCTTTATTACCTCCATTAATATTCCTATTTAAACCAATTATTACATAGCAGCCGGTTAAGGTCAATTGTTTTAAGCACGGAATATAATGGTTCGAATATTAATTGCTTTTCTTCGCAAACTAATGATAAGCATAATTTATGCCTAGCCATAAAAAAGCCTTGCCCCTTGGGCTATTGATTAGGATTGTGAAAGATAGTACAATCATATTAACAAAAACATTGTACGTTTTAGAGAAAAAAAGGAGGAGTTTAATTATGGTTAAAAGTACGGCATTAAAAATTCAAGAGGTTATCGGTTCTCCAATTACAGAAAAGGTAGAAGTAACATGTCCTATCACAGCTAGCGGAGCTTACCGCCAGGGGTTAGACATGGAACTGCTATTAGGAGAAATCTACGGCGCACTAGCAGCTAGATGTAAAAACCAAACTGCTCAAGAGGTATTAAAAGAAGTAGTAAAACAAAACAAAAGAGATGTCGCTGATATTATGGAATGTTTTAAGTTTGCGCTTAATTGCGAAATCGACATTTTTTATCAAGGTCAGGGGATAGTTTTTCCGGCAGATATTAATGAACATGAATTAATTTATACCAAATTAATTATCCGCAACCTAGAAAATCAATTTGCAAGAATTAACACTATATTTAATGAAATTAATGAACAAACTACTGAAGAGCTAGGTAATTATTTTGACGCCAAGACACAAAGGGACTTATTAGAATTAGTTTTAAATGTTAGAAATAATTCACAAGATTTATATGGCCGCTTAGCGCAGCTATACCCGGCAGGTAAAATTAGGGAAGCATTTACCGATATGGCTGAAATTATATCCGATGGTAATCAAAAACTTAGTTAGGCATTATATAATTATCCATTGCATATTGAAGGAGGAATAATAAATGTTAGAGAGAGATAAAGAATTCACCCGAGCGATAGATGAAATTTTAAAAGGTATTGATAAAAATATTGCTAATAGAAAAGGTCAATCATCATTTGAAAAAGATGATGAAAAAAATAAATAAGATTGTAATATAAATCGCAGCAAAATACTTAGTAAAAAACAGCATTAAATTACGCAATTAACGCAGTAGATAACATAGCAGTATACTTTATTAATTCGCAGCAAGTCGCAGCAATATATACAGCCATGATTGACCTACTATAAGT
>CAZYLY010000070.1:0-1342 GCA_964648825.1 uncultured Syntrophomonadaceae bacterium | reverse complement strand
CAATATTGCAGACCTTAACCAAAATTATTAGCCATAAATAAAATTTATGTGTTGATATAAATTATTTTAATATTCAGAGTATTGCCAATTTATTATTTCTGTGGCATAATATGATTACCTTCACCCCCCAAGTATAAACATAAATTCCATCACATTCCCTCTCCACATGAGCCCTCCCCAGGGCTCATGTAGACTTTTCTGCAGTATTATTTACCTTAATTCTTTCACTTTCCTTATTTAGCAGTTTATTCATTACTCATTTTGATTTACAATAAAGGTTAAGTATATTGATAATGATTTTTTAAGGGAGGGCCTTATTTAATGGAATCAAACGGTGTGCAAGGACAAGTAATCGTAGTTACATCCGGTAAAGGAGGCGTGGGGAAAACTACAACTGTAGCTAATGTTAGTACGGCTTTAGCTAAAATGGATTATAAAGTTGTGGTAATGGATTTAGATATTGGATTAAAAAAGCTAGATTTAATATTAGGTTTAGAAAACCGCGTTATTTATGATATTGTTCAAGTTATTGAAGGTGAATGCACCTTAAAACAAGCCTTAGTAAAAGATAAACGTTTTCCTCATCTATATATGCTCCCAGCAGCCCAAACTCGCAATAAAGACGAGATTACCCCCGAACAAGTTATAGAATTATGTGCCCAATTAAAACCAGAATTTGATTATATATTTATAGATTGTCCCGCCGGCATTGAACAAGGTTTTCGTAACGCCATAGCAGCGGCTGACCAAGCAATTGTGGTTACTAATCCAGAAGTATCAGCAGTTAGAGATGCGGATAGAATAATAGGGATGCTGGAATCGGCTAATTTTAAAGATATTAAGCTGGTGATTAATAGACTGCGTCCTGATATGGTTAAGGCCGGTAATATGCTAAGTATAGATGATTTACTGGAACATTTATGTATAGGTTTATTAGGGGTTGTGCCTGAAGATCGTAATGTAGTTATCTCCACTAACCGCGGGGAACCTATTATCTTAAATGAAAACTCCCGCGCCGCTAATGCTTTTAATAATATTGCGCGCCGTATAATCGGAGAAGAAGTCGAAGTAATTAATTTTGAAGAAGATCCTTCCTTCTGGCAAAAAGTCCGCAGCATCTTTTCTACCAGGGATAAGGAGGTAAATTAATGCTTGATTTGTTAAAACGGTTATATTCCCGGGAATCAAATTCTAGCCGTGCCCAGGCTAATGACCGTCTTAGACTAGTTCTAACTCATGATCGTCTAGGAGCTTCCTCGCAATTACTAGAAGTATTAAAGGAAGAAATTATTCAGGTTATCCGCCGTCATGTGGAGATAGACGGAAACCCTGAAGTTACTAT
>CAZYLY010000069.1:0-9260 GCA_964648825.1 uncultured Syntrophomonadaceae bacterium | reverse complement strand
ACCCTCGACCTCTTGAATGCCATTCAAGCGCGCTCCCAGCTGCGCCATAGCCCCATATTATGTCCTCTTAAGTAAGATAACGGTTTATCCGTCACAGGCTAATTATCACCTATGCAACTTCCCGGCGAGTTCAATGATTTCTGCCATTTTCCACCATTGCAATGGCTCTCTGTAAATTTCATTTACTACTCCGGTTCGCAGTATTATAATATTTAATTTAACCATCAAAATTATAAGATAAATGGAGAACTAAGTCAACATAATTGGTATTTAAAAATAAATTCAATTTTTCACAAAATTTAATTGTCTATAAATCATGAAAAATGAAAAAGCTATAGATGAGTTTATAATAAGGAGGGATTTACTTGCCTAAAGGAAGACAAACTATAGCCTGTTCTGTTACTAGTTGTAAGTTTAATGACAAAAAGCACTTTTGCGGTTTAGAAGAAATTGAGGTTGCTCCTGTGCATCATGTGCATAATGGAATGGCTGAAGATGAAAGTCTTTGCGCTAGTTATGAAAAACATTAGTTTTAAAACTAAATAATTAAACATGATTTTTTGCGCAAGAGCAGGTAAGCATACCTGCTCTTTTGCCTGATAATTAATTTTAAAAATGATTGAATATAATGTTATAATGGGTAATAGTAGGAAAATGTGCACTAAGTTTGGGTGGAAATCATAATTAAACACTGATTCTCACTGATTATTTATGATTTCCACAGATTTTCTTTTGGTTGGTTTGGGTTGGAATTATTCTAATTTTAATTTTACAAATATGTAGAAGCCCTGACGGAGCAAGGTAGAAACACCCTGCGAAGTCGAAAAGCCGAAAGGGGGCGAGCGACAGGACGTCGCGAGAAGGCTATCGTACACGGACGTACAGTTGAGCCTGTACCCCTTTCGGCTCGAGACGAGTAGTTGGTGTTTCCCCATGCGCAGGCCAGGCGACGGAATATTTGTAAATTAAATTAGCCTATACTATTTTCCGTTTTAAAAGCCAAAGGTGTTGAATTTGCGGGGCAGAACTGGTTCCTTTGGTGTAAATATGGATTATACCAAGACTTATTATTTATATGTGCATAAAAATGATTACGGTAAAGCACAAGCATTGTTAAGAAACTAATAGTAGGGGGTTGGGGAAAATATGAGCAAAAAGACGATAATATTTCTAGTCGCACTGGGGTCCTTGGCACTAATTTTATTACTAGCAGGTACTATTAATACATTCTTTACTGGTGACGATAAAGGAAATTATTCTCGGGTGCAAGAAAATACGCCAGTTCAGCCTGATAGTTATGCGGATTTATTATATATTCATAAAGATACATATACCGGCAATAATTCCGCGGTAGGAGCTATCATTCAAGCCCTGCAGCATGATGATTTGTCGGTAAAATCTTTCGAGTTACAAACCGAGAACCAGCCTTATGGAATTACGGTAAATTATGAAGTGGAGAATCGGGCCAAACAACCTTTTAATGAGGATATTGAAGCTGCTTGGAATAAAAATGCCGCCATAATGTTTAGCCTAATTCCTAATGCTGATGAGCTTTATTTTCGGCTTTATGATTCCTATGGTGATTTTGCGGGGGGCTATTATAACCGTGATTATTTAAAGGAACGATATGGCATGGAATACTTTACCCCGGATGCTATAAATGCAGCGGCGGATAATTTAGATTCATTCGGTATCTATTTAAATAAAGTTGCCGCAATCAGAAATCCGCAAGAATTTTACAGTGAATTGCAACTGCAAAATATAGAAAGAGCTAAGCAGATATATGAACTTATCGGTGAAGACCGGGAAATTACAACTAACAGCGGGGTGGCTTTCCCCCTAATATTAACTAAAGAATTTATTTCCGAGCCTCCCCTGGCGGAGCTGGTTGAGCAAAAAGATAGTCTGGCACCATATGTTGACCAAGAGGTAGATTTCATTATCTATAATATTCGAAATTATAAAACCAACCATTATACCTATTATCTATTTGTCTTTAGCGGAACGGAAATGTGCGCTTACGCTGATTTAAAAACTGATGCCGCCGAGCGAAAAGCTATCAAAATACTACGTTCTTTAGAATAATTTTTAATCGGCGCAAGAGCCATATCTACTGCTTCCTAAATGAGCTTAATAAAGTAAATCCAAATAAAATACCAGCTACCTTAACTATAGTCGGGTAATAATTAAACATCACTAATAGGTTAACAGCTGGCGACCACTCCCTAAGTGCAAATTGCGCTATAGGAGTTACAGCTATACATAAGGATGGAAGCCCTACTATTACCAGCAGTAACCAATCTACTTTCCACCGACCACTTAGGCGGAAGTTTCTGACGAACTGAGGGAAAGCTAATAAAAGGCCAATTAACATTCTAAGCAGTATCATGATGAAAAACCACATAAAAGATAGTTGGAAGGTGGTTCTAAATATTTCTTGAAAATGCTTGTCCAACCCATCATACTTTATCATCAAAAATCCAAAAACTGCGATATATATCAAGTATAAAAAAGCCCGCATTACCTTACTTCTCATCCTTAATTACCCCTTTTCCATATTCCTTTTCTTTAATAAATTCTATATCTAATCATAAAATCCTGCGGTCGGGTCTTTTAAAGTGCTCATATTAAAGGAGTTTCGCAAAAGTTCACATAGCGAACAAATAGACTTCATTTTTATGGTATAAGCTTAATTTATTAAATTGTGAAGGAGAGGTAAAATGGGGAAAAATCAAGGGCGGCATGAATTAAAGCATTATATAAATTATGCTGATATGATACAGCTTAGAGCTAGACTGCCTTTAGTAGCTAAATTAGATAAAAACGCAGTTAATGATAAGGGCTACCGGGTGAGAAGTCTTTATTTTGATAATTACAATGATAAAGCTTTAGTAGAAAAATTAGAGGGGGTAAGTAAGAGGGAGAAGTTTCGCTTACGGTTTTACAATGATAATCCCGCCTTTATTCGTTTAGAAAAAAAGCGTAAAGAAGATTCTATTTGTTTTAAACAAAATGCGGTTATAACAGAGCATGAATGCAGACGATTGCTTGATGGTGACATTTCCGTACTTCGGGAAAACGGAACCCCTTTATGTTTAGAGTTATATGGCAAAATGTTTTACCAACAATTAAGACCGAAAAATATTGTGGATTATAAACGGGAAGCCTTTATCTACCCTCCAGGAAATGTGCGAGTAACTTTGGATTCTGACCTGCGTACCAGCTATAATGTGCATGATTTTTTTAAACCGGAAGCAGTTTCGATTCCAATTATAGGGGCTAATATTCTCGAAGTAAAATATGATAATTTCTTACCGGAAATAATTCGCGGCATGGTAGCACTGGCTAATAGAAGAAGCGCCGCTTTTTCAAAATACGCAGCTACTAGAATAATATAAGGGGAGGCATTAAGCATGACATTTAATGATGTTTTTAAATCAGGTTTTTTAGAAAAAGCTGCAGAATATTCGTTTCTAGATATAGGGATAGCCTTCTTTCTTGCTTTAGCGATTGGTTTATTTATTTTTTTAGTTTATAAAAAGACTTTTGCCGGAGTTATGTATTCCTCATCATTTGGGGTTTCTATTATTGCTATGACTTTAATTACTACACTTATTATCCTGGCAGTGACATCCAATATTATTTTATCACTAGGGATGGTAGGTGCCTTGTCTATTGTACGTTTCAGAACCCCGATTAAAGAGCCTTTAGATATTGCCTTTTTATATTGGGCAATTTCAGCCGGGATTGTTATTGGGGCCGGCTTAATTCCCCTAGCAGTTATCGGTTCGGTGTTTATCGGCATTATTTTACTAGTATTTATTAACCGAAAAAGTACTGATACACCCTATATTATGGTCTTAAATCTAGAAAATGATAAGGCCGAGACTGATTGTATAACGTTGATAAAGGCGCAAACTAAAAAATATTTAGTCAAGGCTAAGACAGTTTCTAATAGTGGTATCGAACTTACTATTGAAGTGCGGCTTTTAGATATGTCGGCAAAAGTGCTTAATGAATTACAAGCTATAAATGGGGTTAATCATGCTTGTTTAGTAAGCTATAACGGTGAATACACGGTGTAAAGCGCTGAAAATAGGGGTGTTAAGATGATACAAAGCAGATTTATTAATATAATTGTGGTATTAGTTGTATTGGTTGCCCTAGTTGTTGGAGGCGCTTTCCTAGTGCTTAGTAATAAACAGCAGGAGAACGGCAGCTTAAAATCAGTGCCGGAATATGCCGCTAAGATTTTTGGTAGTGATATTATCTCTATAGAAATTATTGCTGATGAGGCTGATTGGCAGGAAATGCTCGATAAGGCCATGAGTGAACAATACATTATGGCGGATGTAATTGTAAATGGTACTAAATTTCAGAATGTGGGCATTCGTCCTAAAGGCAACTCCAGTCTAACCCAGGTTGCCGGCTCAGATAGTGAACGGTACAGCTTCCGCTTACAATTTGATGAATATATTAAAGGGCAAACCTGTTTTGGGTTAGAAAGTTTCGTAGTCAATAATATGCTTGGTGATAACACTTATATGAAGGAATATGTTTCGTATGAGTTAATGCGTGAAGTCGGAGTAGACACTCCTTATTTTGGCTATGCAAATATCAAAGTAAACGACGAAAACTGGGGGCTTTATTTGGCAGTGGAATTATATAACGACAGCTATGAACAACGTGTTTTCGGAGATACAGCGGGGATGCTTTATAATGTGAAAAGTATGGAAATGGGCGGCAACATGGGAGGAAATAAGGACGGAAAGCAAGAGGGGAATCGCCCAGAAGGGCTCAGGGAACCTATGATGCCTAGTGGTGAAAATAGCAGACCGCCAAGACCGGATTTTGCTCCCGGGCAAAATTTTGAAATGCCGGATTTACCGATAGATGGTGAAGAGGGAAAAGATAAAATTATGTTTCCAACCCCAATGGATAGTGAAGCCGGTGAAGAGATGGAAGGTTTTAGGGGTATGGGTAGACCAGGCAGCTCAGGGGGTAGTTTAGAATATATAGATGATAACACCGCCAGCTATACTGCCATTTTTAATAATGTAATTGGTAAGGGAACTGAGCAGGATTTTAAGCGTGTAGTACAGGCACTGAAAGCACTAAGCACCGGTGAGGAGATGGAAACATTTTTTGATATTGATCAGATTCTTCGCTATTTAGCCGCCCATACTATGGTGGTTAATCTGGACAGTTATAGCTCTAATATGGCACAAAATTATTATATTTATGAAAGAAAGGGGCAGCTTACCATTCTGCCTTGGGATTATAACCTGGCTTGGGGCGGCTTTCAGAATGGTGATGTTTCGGCAGTAATTAATTTCCCCATTGATACCCCGCTAAGTAATGTTGAAATGTCAAAACGTCCGCTGATAGATAAGTTGTTTGCCAACAGCGAATATCTAGCAAGGTATCACCTTTATTTGCAAGAGTTAGTCGACAATTACTTTGACCAAGGCAAGTTCGAGGAAAAGGTTAAGGAATTAGATGCCCTAATATCTGATTATGTAGAAAACGATAGCACGGCATTTTGCAGTTATGAAGAATATAAAAGGGCGGTTGCAACGTTTATAACTTTAGGCGAGCTTAGAGGTCAAAGTGTACAAGGTCAGCTTGACGGCACTATCCCTGCTACTACAGCCGAACAGAAGGTTCATAAAGATAAGCTAATTACCAGTGATATAAAGTTATCCGATTTAGGCAGCATGATGGGAGGGAAAGGAGGTAATAACGGGGAAGTGAGGCGGATGGAAGGGAATAGGGGTCTTCCTAATCTTGCTAATATGAGATTACCGTCTAATCCAGAAATTACAACTAATAAGCTTTTTCCTTTGGCAGGGTTATTGCTATTATTGATCACAGGCTTACTATTCGCTATCCGAATTAAAAAAACTTATTGAGTATCGGAATTAGGTAAACAAGAGAACGTTTATTTTACCACCCCATATTAAAGGAAATTCAGTAAAAATAGCGAATTTTCCCCTTAGGGGTGATGAGGTGGAGAATTTTGATAAAAGATTAATTGCTATAATGGTAGCAGTCTTAATATTAGCTTTTGCGGGAGGCAGTTGGTATGCGGGGCAGAAAGCGGAAAAACAGGCGAAACAAGACGAACTGCTGGTTTTGACTGATGGCCTATCAGAAGAAGCAGCTGCACCTAAACCACCGGATTTTAATAATATTGTCGTTTTTGTTAGCGGAGCCGTTGTAAATCCGGGAATTATTACCTTGCCAGAAGGTGCCAGGATTTATGAAGCGGTGGACATGGCGGGAGGATTACTGCCCGAGGCTCAAGTTAAACAACTACCGATGGCACGAATCATTGAAGATGAAGAAACGATTTATATACCTTTTGCCGGAGAAGAAGGAGATGAAATTAGCCCGTCTATTTCTAGCAATACTAGCTCGGGTAAAGTGAATATTAACAAAGCCGATGTAACCGAACTGTCCACCCTAAACGGTATTGGTCCGGCTCTTTCGCAGAGAATAATTGACCACCGTAATAGTAACGGTGCTTTTAAAGATATTGAAGAAATTAAAAATGTTAGTGGTATCGGAGATAAAAAGTTCGAGGCGATAAAAGATTATATTACGATAAAATAGATGAGGCATTTTTAATGGTTAGATCATGGTTCACTACCTTAATTATTATTCTTATAGCTTTGCTTTTAGCCTATTATGATTGTTTCTTAATAGGCTTATTGTTATTTGTAGGGGTAATATTATACGTGGGCCTAACTTCAAAAACAGCACCAGATTTATTGCCTTTAGCCCTTATATTTATGGGTACTTTATTATATTTTAATTATACCTTTCTTATACCCCCTGCCGATTTACCTGCCTATGATAATTATGCGCTAACAGGATATGTAGCTAATTATCCTACTTATGATGGGGAACGGGGCAATTTTATATTAAAAACGAATGATGAAGATAGGTTGACGAGAAGGGTTCAAGTATTTACCAGTTTTGATACTAAGCTAAGTAAGGGGGATAAAGTCCAATTAAGCGGCAAACTATCTCCAGTGGATTTGCCCGGCAATCCGGGGGAGTTTGATTATAAGACTTATCTAGCTAGGGAAAACATTTATTATATTCTTAATCTTAAAGAAAAAACGGATATTAAAATTATTGCGCCAAATACGAAACTTCTATTACGTCTAAGTAATAATTATCGGGAAAAAATTACTACCATAGCTAAAAAATCTATGGGGGATGAAAATGCCGGTATCCTTTTAGGGATGCTGCTAGGCAAAAAGGAAAATATTGATGCCAGCCAATACGAAGAATTTCAGAAAACCGGGTTAGTCCATGTTTTCGCTGTCTCCGGCTTACATGTTGGGTTTTTACTGTTATTTTGCCATTTTATTATTTCTTTATTAAGCCTTTCTTCCCGTACGAAGTTTTATGTGAGTATAATTGTGCTGTTTATTTACGGAACTTTAGTCGGTTGGCCGATTTCAGTTATAAGAGCTAGTATAATGGCAGGTTTAACCGTTTTTGCCCTCTATGTAAAAAGAGATAGCTCTTTACTAAATAGCCTCGGTTTAGCCGGAATAATAATTATAATGTTAGATCCTTATGCCCCGTTTAAGATAGCGTTTCAGCTTTCCTTTGCCGCTACTTGGGGGTTAGTTTATTTGTACCCCCTAATAAAAAATAGTTTGCCTACGAATAATAAAATCATGGCCTATATATTAATTCCTCTGTGTGCGCAAATCCCGACTATTCCCCTAATTGCCTACCATTTTAACTTATTTACCCCGGTTGCGGTCATCAGTAATGTGGTTTTAGGGTACATTTTAGGTATTATCGTATTACTAGGTTTTACGGCTATTACCTTATTATTAATTTCTACTACTTTATTTACTATTATTACTATCCCCGCCGCAGCTTTAATCGATTTAGTTTTAGTGATGAATAACTTTTTAGTTAATCTGCCTTTAGCTTATATTAATGTAGCCACCCCTCATTTATTAGTAGTAATTACTTATTTTATCGGTTTAATTTTAATCATTTTATATCTTAATAAATGGGGGAGTAAGTCGGTTCTCATAGCGGGTGTAACTTTAATAATCAGCTTTGTATTCGTCGTAAGTATACCTGCTAGTTATTTTAACCAAGGGAAGCTGGAAGTAGCGGTAATAGATGTAGGCCAGGGAGATAGCATTTTGATAAAAAGCCCCCAAGGCAAGTTTATATTAATAGATGGAGGGGGCAGTGAATTTACCGATGTAGGCAAACGCAAGGTATTAGCTTATTTATATCATCGGGGGATAAGGGAGTTATACTTAGTCATTAATACCCACCCCGACATCGACCATTTGCGTGGCATAGAAACAGTTTTAAAGGAATTAAGGGTGAGAAACATTGCCATTCCCCAGGTTTTAAAAGATGCGGAAGAGTATAAATATTTAAAAACGATGGCGGGGGAAAAACCAATAAACTTAATGACATTAGCCCAAGGACAGAAGCTGCAAATAGAACCAAGCTTTAATATGGAAATAATTCATCCCGCTACGACCTCTAGCAGTAAAAATAATTATAATAATGAATCCCTGGTGCTTTTAGCTAAGTATCAAGACTTTTCTATGCTGTTAACCGGAGATATAGAAAAGGCGGGGATTGCAAAAATGCTTGCTAATACGGAATTACCTAAAGTTACAGTAGTCAAAGTTCCTCATCATGGCAGCAAACATTCCTTAGTAGCGGAACTATATTATAAAACCTCGCCTAAATATGGGATAATATCAGTTAGTAAAAACAATAATTTCGGGCACCCTCACCCGGAAGTTATAGAGGAACTAGAAGGGATAGGGACGGCTGTATTAAGAACTGACCAAGGAGGACTTATTTTTATGGAGACTGATGGGAAGGGGTTAAGGATAAAAAGACCGATGGTGAAAAACCTGCCTTACTGATGTTAAAGCTATTATATAATCGAAATTTGTTAAGGGAGAGTGTGGGTAATAAAATGGCGAAAAAGTTAAAAAGGAAGGGTATGCAATGGCTGCGTCTTATTCATCTTGTATCAATTAGTATATGGTTTGGTGTAGTAATAGCTATTGGACTTCTAGCTATTATTAGTTTCTTTAAATTAAATGAAGCTAATTTTTTAATAATTGCGCCCCTAATACCGACCTTGTATCAAAAGATCGTTTTACCTATAGCCCTAATAACAATCATACAGGGGATTATCTATGGAGTTTTTACTAATTGGGGCTTTTTTAAACATAGGTGGCTACTTT
>CAZYLY010000068.1:6793-9379 GCA_964648825.1 uncultured Syntrophomonadaceae bacterium | reverse complement strand
AGGAATCATTTACTTCACCTCGTATACTATATTTTTCACCTTACACCTCTCGGCAATAATTATAGCCTCAGTTTTCCTTACTGCTTCAGTAATATCATCATTTACCACTACATAATCATATTCATTAATATAAGCCATTTCCTGCTGGCAAGCTTCCAATCTTTCCTCTATGCTAGACTTTGAATCTGTACCCCTACCTATTAATCTATAAGCTAATTCCTCAATATTAGGGGGCGCTAAAAAAATGAATACCCCCTCTGGCATTCTTTCCTTAACTTGTAGTGCTCCTTGAATATCAATTTCTAGTAAAACATCTAATCCCTCATCAAGTTTTTGCTGTACAAATTTTCGGGGAGTGCCGTACATATTTGAATATACATGAGCCCACTCCAAAAATTCATCTAGCATAATTAAACTATGGAATTTTTCCTTACTCATAAAAAAATAATGTTCACCATCTACCTCACCTATTCTAGCAGGGCGAGTAGTAGCAGAAATAGAAATATTAATATCTTGCATTTTAGCGACTAATGCTTCTCGTATCGTTCCTTTACCAACCCCGGAAGGTCCTGAAATAACAAATAAAATTCCTTTACGGCTCATCTTCTTCCCAACACCTTCTGTTTAATTATTCGTCATCAGATGTTTCTTTAGAACTAAGACGGTTAGCCACTGTTTCCGGTTGCACAGCTGATAAAATTACATGGGCACTATCAGTTACTATTACAGCCCGCGTTCTGCGCCCATAAGTTGCATCAATAAGAATACCTTTTTCCCTGGCTTCTTGAATAATTCTTTTAATAGGGGCTGATTCAGGGCTAATAATGGCAATAATACGATTAGCAGCAACAATATTCCCGAATCCAATATTTACTAATTTAATATCCATAATTCTTCCGGTTATCCGGATTCACCTCCTATGTTATTCAATATTTTGAAGTTGTTCTCTGATCTTTTCCAGCTCCGCTTTTACCTCAACGACTATACGCCCCATTTCTAGGTCGTTAGCCTTTGAGGCTACAGTATTAATTTCCCGAAACATTTCTTGAACTAAAAAATCACATTTCCTGCCTACGGCATCATTACTTTCGATTAATTCGTTTAAGTGGCTAATATGACTTTTAAGTCGCACTATCTCCTCTGTAATATTAGCTTTTTCTGCAAATAGAGCAGCTTCGGTGAGAATCCTTTGTTCATCTAAAGTACTATCTGCCATTAATTCTTTAATTCTAGCCTTTAATTTCCCGACATATTCAGTAGTAACAAGGGGGGATCTTTCTTCTAATTTCTCCACAAATCCTAATATGTAATTGTTGCGTTCTATGATATCTACTGCTAAATTATGCCCCTCTTTTAAACGCATTTCCAAAACACCCTGCATAGCAATAGCTAGTGCTGCTTGGAGTACCTGCCAAACAACTTCCATATCTTCTTCTTCATCATGTAAATTAAAAACTTCAGGTAATCTAAATATGTCAATAATGCTGATTTCGGGGGAAATTCCGAGTTTTTCTGCTAAATCCTTCAAATAGTTATAATAAGCTATTGCCAAATCTTTGTCAAGCTTGATATTCCTTGCACTTTCTTCGGTTTTCTCAATAATTATACTAATTTCTAGGCGGCCTCTTGATACAGACTTTTTCAATTCTTCTTTTATGCGTTCTTCTAATATATTGTAACGGCGGGAGATTCTGATATTGGGGTCTAGATAACGGTGATTTACTCCTCTCACTTCACAGGTAACTTGATATCCAGTATTAGATACTTGGCTTCTTCCGAAACCAGTCATACTTTTCACCATTGATACAATCAACCTTTCTATGTAAAACTCTACCTAAGCTTGTCTTTCTCGCTGGTAATTAAAGAATATACCTCTATCTTTTTATTATATATTAAGATTTTAACATAATTAAACCGTTATTAAAAAACTTTTCGGACTATATATAATAAACTGCGTAAAATTAGCTTTCCTCCTGCAAAGAATATGATAATTATCCATTGCCAACCGCTTAGGGGGCTAGTATTAAATATATTTTGTAAGAATGGAATATAAATTACAGCTAATTGCATAGTTATAGAAACTGTTACCGCGATAAGTAAAAATTTATTAGTAAAAAAACCTAATTCTAATGGTGAATACCTTTCTGACCTGCATTCGAATACATAAAAAAGCTGACAAAAAACTAAGGTGGTTAAAGCCATGGTGCGTGGTATAGTAAGATCATTAAGCCCCTGTAATTTGACAAATATCAGCCCTACTGTAAAAGCTGCTAAAGTAGTAACACCAATATATATACCACGCCCAATTATTATTAAGCCTAATTTATTTGCAAAAACACCTTCACTTTTAGGTCGAGGATTTCTATCCATTATACCCGGTTCAGGGGGCTCTAATCCTAATGCCATCGCCGGTAAACCATCTGTAACTAGATTTACCCATAATATTTGAATAGGTAATAGGGGCAAAGGCATACCAAAAAGTGTAGCCAAAAACATTACTAAAATTTCCCCAATATTACCCCCTAAAAGATACCTAATAAATTTTCTTATATTATCGTATATGGCGCGCCCTTCATATACTGCTTT
>CAZYLY010000068.1:0-6783 GCA_964648825.1 uncultured Syntrophomonadaceae bacterium | reverse complement strand
TATGCGTTGAGCCTCTTTTCTTTCACTCATTAGGAGATTTCTATCTATTTTCCATTCTTTTAAAGTACCTTTGCCTGGTTCATCATTATCATCATTTCCAATTTCTTCAATTTCGTCCATTTGCACATCATCAGCTAAAACCATAGCAGAGGCTTCTTTAGTAACTTCAGTTCCGGTTATGCCCATAGCAATACCTATATCGGCTGACTTAACGGCTGGAGCATCATTTACGCCATCTCCAGTCATGGCTACTACATGATGATTAGCCTTAAGTACATTTACAATTCTATTTTTATGTTGTGGTGACACACGGGCAAATACCCGGTTAGAAATAGCCCCTTTATATAAGTCCTTATCACTCATATCATCTATTTCCATCCCGGTTATTACTTTATCCCCGGCAGTTATTCCTATGGAATTAGCGATAGCTCGCGCCGTAATAGGATGATCCCCTGTAATCATTACTGGTACAATACCAGCACCGATACATTCGGCTACTGACTTTTCTACCCCTTCACGGGGGGGATCAATCATACCACACATACCGGTTAAGGTAAGATTTGTTTCTAATAAATCATCAGTGAGGTTGTTAATCTCATCATAATTAATCTTACGGTAAGCAAAGCCTAATACTCTTAAAGCATCATTAGCCCATTTTTCTTGGGTTTTAAATAAATACTCTTTATCTGAATCGTACAATGGCATTATCTTATTTTTCTTGATAATAGTATTACAGGAATTTACCAACATATCCAAAGCACCTTTGGTAAATATATAATATTCATTTTTAATTTTCACTACTACCGACATCATTTTACGCGTAGAATCAAAAGGTATTTCCCGTACCCGTTCATACTCGGATTTTATCCCCACTTTATCAGCTAATACTAGCAAAGCTATTTCGGTCGGATCACCTTGATTTTCCCCTTTATTATTTAAAGCAGCATTATTACAATGTCGTGCATTTTCTATAGTCAAATTAATTGCTTTATGGGAAAGGGCAATATTCTTGGGTAATACAAATCCTTTATTATCAATATCTACTGAAATATCAATACTGCCAATTCTCGTAACCGTCATTTTATTTTGGGTTAAGGTTCCAGTTTTATCCGAACATATAACTGTTGTACAGCCTAAAGTTTCTACAGCCGGTAATTTACGGACAATGGCATTTCTTTTCGCCATTCTCTGAATTCCTAAAGCTAAAACTACGGTCACTATGGCGGGTAATCCTTCTGGAATAGCAGCGACAGCCAGACTAATGCCTGCCATCAACATAGTTAGAATTTCTTCCCCTCTCAAAACCCCCATAATTGCTACAATTGTGCATACAACCAAACATATAACTATTAGAATCTTGCCTAATTGGTCTAATTTCAACTGTAAAGGAGTTAGTTCTTGCTCAGTTTCTTTTATCATTTGAGCAATTTGCCCCATGATAGTATCCATACCGGTATGTATTACTACAGCAACCCCTCTGCCCCTAGTAACAGCCGTACCCATAAAAGCCAGATTTTTTTGTTCGGCAATAGGCATTTCACTTGAATAAATAATTTCGGCATCTTTTTCAACCGCAATTGATTCCCCAGTTAAAGTTGCCTCATCAATACTCAAACTGTAAGATTTAAGTAAACGTAAATCAGCCGGTATCTTATCTCCTGCCTCAATAAATACAATATCACCCGGAACTAAATCTTTAGTCAAAATCTTAGTTTTAATTCCATCACGCATTACAGTAGCATGGGGTGAAGCTAATTTCTTAATTTCATCTAAAGATTGTTCGGCTCTATATTCTTGAATAAAACCTAATATCGCATTAACTATTACTATTGCCATTATAGTTATAGCATCAGCTAAATCGCCTACAATACCCGAAACTACCGTGGCACCAAGTAATACCAAAACCATAGTATCAGTAAATTGATTGAAGAGTATTCTTAAAGGATTTATAGCAGAACCTTCTTCAAGCACATTAGAAAATTCTTTTTGTCTTTTCTCTACCTCACGCAAGCTTAGTCCTTTATCAATATTACTATTTAATTTACTTAAACACTCGGTAGCAGGTTTTTGATACCAAGATATATTTTCCATATATTTGCCTCCATAAGCCCTTTTGAAAATCTTATTCACTAATGGAGCGCATAAGAACAGGGGACAGGCTAGACCTCTCCCCTTTTAGCTGTCAACTATTTCCGTTTATAAAAAAACCTTTTATTTTCCTAGTGCGAAAAATAAAAGGTAATATTACTGTTTTGCATACTTATGATATTTTCATTACCCGTTAGCTAACGATTTTAATTCTTTGCAATAATTAGCAGTAAAATGTTCCTCATCTACTATAAATATATTTAGTTCATTGTAACTATGTACTGAAGGAAGTTGATATTCTTCAAATAACCCCCACGATTTTAATACAAAATTAGCTACCCTATCTCCAAACATAAATAAATAACTAGGATTTAATATACCAATTTCTTCAATTAGATAAGGCAGACAGGCAATTATCTGCTCATCATCAGGTTTAATCGTAGTTCCATTACATTGTTTATTAGTTAATATACAATTATGATCCTGGTTAATTAATTTATGATCTCCAAGACAAAAGGCGTTAGTTATGTGGGGGCAGGCTTTAGGTTGGCATCTGACTAAAAATGTATGATATATCTTTTTTAAATCAAATTCATTTAAAATGGTGCTTCTTATTTTTAGAAACTTTTTTAATTCACCGGGAAGCGTGTTATCTGATTCAAATATTAATAATGCTTCAGGCTGCAAGTCACCTTTACCTAGACTTGGTTTACGGACACATTGCAAAGCAGACCCACAACGATTGCAATTAGTAATCCGGTCTTCTAAACTAATAATCATTTTTATGTTTTGTTCCCGCTCATGTTTAACCATAAAGTTATCCTCCGGATATTACTATCAAAACGTGTCTAAACCAAGATAATTTTTATTGCATTAATTATTTATTCTTAAAAAACCGCTACAATTAGCGGTTTATAAGATATAACGTTCAATTAGTATATATGCAATTATTATTAAAATTTATGCAAGTAGTCTCTCGTTCTATTATTAATGCCCCAAGTAGCATCAGCAAGCTTACTGCTTATATAACTACTGATATTTTCATCTAATTCTGGATTAGTTAAATCTAAAATTAAATAAGATATTCTAAGAACATCTACTAAGTTCATAAATATCCTTTCCGGCGGCGCTTTTAATAATAACGCATCTTTTTTGCCGTAAAAATATATCATTCGTTTTAACACCCAAGCTATCTCGGTGTTAGTCCATTTTCTTTTTTCTAATAGCTCATCTAATAATGCATCGGGGCCTATACTAAATTCTTTTTCCTCTAATTCTCTCCATTCCCTGCCCCCTACTACTGTAGAAGGTATACCAAAAAGCTCTAAATCTTCCATGCTTATCCCCCACAATTAAATTTAATTAATTATCCTTCTGGCACCCACATAAGTTCTGGCATAGTAACTTTCACTAAGTGCCGAATAAATAACTCCCCCGCTACGTGGCGAACTGGAATGAATAAAATTGCCATCCCCACTATATATACCAACATGGTCTATGCTTTTTCCAGCAGCAAAAAATACTAAATCTCCTATTTGCAATTCTTCTTTGCTAATTGCTATACCATGGCTATATTGACTTGCGGCGGTACGGTTAAGGTTAAGATTAAATTTATTAAATACATATTTTACGAATCCAGAACAATCAAATCCTCCAGGACCTGATCCTCCATATTTATAAGGGGTACCTAAGTATTGCGCCGCAACCTGAATAACCCTCTCTCCGCTTATAGGCGAACCAGCACGGGAAGGATTATCTGCCATTTCCCTTACTGTTGCTGACGGTATTAGTATTTCCTGCCCAATAAATAAGGCCTCGGAAGTTAAATTATTAAGCTGCATTAAATTATTTACCGTAGTATTATTATCCCGGGCAATTTTCCAGAGACTATCACCAGATTGAACATAATAGATGCTATTGGGATTATCGGGTATCGGGGAAGTTGTATCCGTGGTCAATTCAGAAGTTACAGGAGTAGGTTCATTGATTATTACAGGGGCAGCAGCTTCTTTTATAATTAGTTTTTGCCCAACATCAAGGAAATCATTCTTTAAATTGTTAATTTTTATTAAATTATCTACACTTGTCCCATGCTTATTGGCTATCTGCCATAAACTATCACCAGATTTTACTGTATAAAATTCATTGGCATATATGCTGGTCGCACTAAAATGCAGAAATAATAATGTTGCCAATATTATACCTATATGCTTATTCATTAAATTACCAACCCTTCGCATAAATTGCTAACGGTTAGTGATTCTACATGATTAGTAAAAATTCCTGCATTTTTTCATTTTTTAGCTAGTTTTTTTGAATTTTATGATTATAAAGCTTAAGGAAATGTTCCTCATCTATTCCAGCACAACCTAACCTGCTACGGCTATCAACTGACCCTATACCATGAAAATCAGACCCTCCAGTTATTAATAAATCTTTATCTTTACATAATTTTAGATAATAGTCGATTTGTAAAGGATTATGTTCGGGATAATATACTTCTATCCCCTCTATGCCTAGAGCAACTATTTCATTCACAATATTATTATTTTTTATAAGCCCAGGGTGGGCTAGTACCGCAATTCCACCGGCTTTATAAATTATTTCAATAGCCTCAGCCGGCAAAAATTTGTAACGAGGAACATAAGCCGGCCTTCCTTTACTAATATATTTATCGAATGCCTCCTTAATAGAGAAAACATAACCTCTATCTACTAAAGCCTGCGCAATGTGTGGTCTGCCAATTAAATCTCCTTGCGCTAACTTTCTAACCATCTCAAAATTAATAACTAAACCCATGTTATGAAGTTTTTCAATCATTTTTTCAGCTCTTTCCAGCCGGGATTGTCTAAGTTCAACTAATCTAGCTAGCATAGGTTGATTATAGTAATCAATAAAGTAGCCTAAAATATGGACTTCGGCATCATTATAATCAGTATTTAACTCAATGCCAGGTATAAATTTTAAGACAGCATTAGTTTCACGTATATAGTTTGCAGCCATTTCAAGCCCGTTTACTGTATCATGATCAGTAATTGCTATCCCTCTTAAACCAATGCGTACTGCATAATCTATAATTTCCGGAGCAGATAGTATCCCATCTGATGCCTTAGTATGAATATGAAGGTCATACATAAATCTTTATCTCCTATCTTAGGTTTAAACTTAAAACCTTTTCCATCACCCGTTTAGCATTGCAATAAAGAATCATATCAATTTCTTGGGTCAGAAAACCTTGCTGCGATAAAATATCCGGCCAGGATTTGTATTCCTCTACTCCTGACATAACCATGCTTTCAGCGCCATCAAAATCCGATCCTAAAGCAATATGTCTTATTCCTATTTTATCTGCAATATATTTAATGTGATTTAATAATTGATTAATATTGGCATCTGGTTCAGAACTTATAAAATAGCTTACTTGATTAATACCTACTATACCATCATTTTCAGCTAAAACTTTTAATTGCTTATCAGTAAGATTTCTTTGGTGGGAACAAAGCTGACGCACATTACTGTGAGTAACCATAATCGGATAATTATAATAATCAAAGGCTTCGAAATAAGCTCGTTCGGAAATATGGGATAAATCTAATAACATTCCTAACTTTTGCATTTCCCGTAACACTGCTTTACCAAACTTAGTTAAGCCACTAGCCTCATCACCCATGCCGATACCATCGGCCAATAAATTGCGATTATTCCAGGTTAGTCCCATACTACGCAAACCTAGCCTGTATAATAGACTTAAAATTTCTAAATCATTACCTATCGCTTCCGCCCCTTCCAGATGTAAAACCGCCCCTATTTTACTACTAGATTGATTATTTTTAATATCTGCATATTTAGTAATTAAATAAAGATAAGCATCATTTAAGGATAGCTCTAAATAGAATTTCTCTATCTGTAATAAAACATTTCTTAAGCTCACGCTTTGTTCATAGGCATTAGTGAAAAGAGCAAAAAACTGTACTATAATCCCAGCATCTAAAGCCCTTTTTAAATCAAAATGGCATGAATTGTTATATAAGGACATTTTGTTATCATTTAATAATGATATAGTATCACAATGCAAGTCTATTATTTTACTAATATTTACACCCCCCTCACCTTTCGGATAAAATTCGAAATAGTTTTGCAAAAATGAATAACCTGCCAAATAGCAGGTTATTCAGATTCATATTACTTAGAGTAAAAAATTATCTAGGCTCAATAATTAATTTAATGGCAGTCCTTTCTTCACCGTCAATCATTATATCCGTAAATGCCGGAATACATATTAAATCCATACCACTTGGTGCCACAAATCCCCTTGCAATCGCTATTGCCTTTATGGCTTGGTTAATTGCTCCCGCTCCAATAGCTTGAATTTCTGCCGCTCCCTTCTCCCTTAAAACTCCGGCTAACGCTCCCGCCACTGAATTAGGACTAGATTTAGCTGATACTTTTAATACTTCCATCAAATTAACCCCCTAAAATAATGTAAAAATTATTAGATTTTTTGCTCTATATATTTATATTCTAATAATTTTAAGTAATTCCTGCTTTCTGAGGGGGAAGTATGGATAAATTTTCTATTTAATCGATATTATATGAAATTCGACAAATTTTTTGGACATTAAAAGTATTTTCATCTATTGATAATATAACCCCTTGTAATTGCGCTGCACCAGTTGCTACTTCAAATCGGGCCGG
>CAZYLY010000067.1:0-9553 GCA_964648825.1 uncultured Syntrophomonadaceae bacterium | reverse complement strand
ACCTGAAAAGAGGTGAAACAGGTGAAGGAAAAAATACATCCTGAATATTACCAAGCTACGGCTAGATGTGCTTGCGGAAATGAAGCCGAATTAGGCTCAACTAGAGAGAGTATTAAAGTGGAAGTTTGCTCTAAATGTCATCCAGTTTATACCGGAAATAAAGGCAGGGTAGTAGATACTACCGGTAGGGTAGATAGATTTAAGAAAAAGTATGGTTTAGAATAAACAGATAGCAGGGATTAGTCTCTGCTATTTTTCTTATACTATTATTTATGACAGGATGGGTTTATGCCTGGTTATTAATGCAGTATAATATTCTAATGATGATAGTATAGGAAAAGTAAGGTTGGTGATTATAGATGAAAAAAATAACCTATGGCGGCATGGCAGTTATTGAAGGGGTTATGATGCGAGGCCCGAAAATGGCAGCTGTAGCAGTACGTAAACCAGATGGCACTATAGAACTAGAAGAACAGGAAGTTAAAAGCTTAGGAGAACGCTATCCTTTTCTAAAATGGCCTTTTATTAGGGGGACTTATGTTTTAATTGATTCTATGGTTTTAGGGATTAAAATGCTTAATATGTCAGCTAATATGTCGATGGATGAAGAGGAAGAAGAACTTACCACTAGTGAAATTCTTTTAACCGGGATATTTGCTTTTGCTTTAGCTATTTTATTATTTGTAGTATTACCTACGGCGATTGTGCATTTTACTAGTAAGTTTCTAGGCGGGGTAGTGGCCCAAAATATTGTGGAAGGTATTATAAGGATTACTTTATTCCTTTTGTATGTTTATTTCATTGCGAAAATGGATGAAATCGACCGGGTTTTTATGTATCATGGGGCGGAACATAAATCTATCTTTGCCTTAGAAGCCGGCGAAGAATTGACGATTGAAAACGCCCGTAAGTATAGCACCCTGCACCCGCGCTGTGGGACTAGTTTTCTATTAATAGTAATGGTAGTCTCGATTTTCGTTTTTGTCCTGTTAGGGGAAGGGTCTTTATTTTATAGGATTTGGTCTAGGTTAGCAGTATTGCCGATTGTAGCTGGGTTAGGCTATGAATTTATTAAGTTTTCCGGTAATTGTTATGAAAATAAATGGGCGAAATGGCTCATCGCCCCTGGATTATTGCTACAGAAGCTTACTACTAGGGAACCGGATGATAGTCAACTTGAAGTAGCTATTACCGCCTTAAAAGCTGTACTAGTGGAAAAGGGACCTCAAGAAGCGGGACAATTACCAGAGATTGCCTGGGAACAGAATTAAGGAGGAATATACTTGTTACACAAGTTAGATAAAATAGAAGAAACTTATGATGAATTAACCGAGCTGCTTAGTCAGTCCGATATTATTGCTGACCAAAGTAAATACCAAAAGTATGCAAAATCGCATGCTGATTTAACTGATGTGGTTACTAAATATCGGGAATATAAATCTATTACCCAACAAATTAAAGATAGTAAGGAAATGCTCATAAGCGAAAAAGACGAAGAGTTTCGGGAAATGTTAGTCGAGGAATTAAGCGACTTAGAAAAACGGGAAGTAATAGCTGAAGCCGAGTTAAAAGTTTTGCTTTTACCTAAAGACCCTAATGATGAGAAAAGTGTTATTATGGAAATACGAGCTGGAACTGGCGGGGATGAAGCAGCTTTGTTTGCTGCGGATTTATTCCGTATGTATACTCGTTTTGCAGAGGAACAAGGCTGGAAAATTGACTTAATGGATTCCCACTATACAGATATAGGTGGGATTAAGGAAATAGTATTTGTAATAGACGGCAGTGGTGCATTTAGTAAGCTAAAGTACGAATCAGGTGTACATCGGGTGCAAAGGATTCCTTCCACCGAATCGGGAGGCCGGATTCATACTTCGGCGGCAACCGTTGCAGTTTTGCCGGAAGCGGAAGATGTAGAAGTAGATATTGACCAAAACGAATTAAAAATAGATGTTTATTGTTCTAGCGGTCCGGGGGGACAATCAGTTAATACTACCCAATCAGCCGTTAGGATTACTCATGTACCAACTGGTTTAGTAGTTACTTGTCAAGACGAAAAATCGCAACACAAGAATAAAGCCAAAGCCTTGCGGGTATTAAGAGCGCGCTTAAAAGAGATTATGGAAGAGGAGAAAAATGCCGAAGTCGCCGGGGCTCGTAAAAGCCAAGTAGGTTCTGGGGATCGCAGTGAACGCATCAGGACTTATAACTTCCCCCAAGGGCGGGTTAGTGACCATAGGATTAATCTTACTTTGCATAAGTTAGAAGCTATTTTGGAAGGGCAGCTTACGGAAATAGTTGATGCCTTAATAACTCATGACCAAGCAGAAAAATTGAAACAGGTGGATTAAAGTGCGTGATAATTGGATAATTCAAGATTTGCTGACCTGGACTACCAGTTTTTTTACCTCTAAAGGAATTGAAAATCCTCGTCTAGAAGCGGAAATATTATTGGCCCGGGTTCTTAATAAAGACCGGGTCTATTTATATGCCCATTTTGACCGCCCGGTAAATCTAACTGAACGCGATACGTATCGGGATTATATTAAACGGCGGATCAAAGGTGAGCCGACTGCCTACATCGTAGGTTTTAAGGAATTTATGTCGCTTAACTTTAAGGTTACGGCTGATGTTTTAATCCCGCGTCCTGATACTGAATGTTTAGTTGAAAATGTTTTAGAAATAGTAAAACCTTATGAACAGGTGAGAATATGTGATGTTGGCACTGGTTCGGGAGCTATAGCCATAAGCTTGGCCCACTATTTACCTAAGGCTAAAGTCCACGCTACAGATATATCGGAATCAGCCTTGGAAATAGCCCAGGAAAATGCCCTTAATAATGAAGTGAATATTAATTTTTTTCACGGCGATTTATTAGAACCGCTACTGGCGGAGGAGCAATTTGATATTATAACGGCTAATTTGCCTTATATACCTTTAAAAGAATGGGAGTTATTAGATACTGAAGTAAAAGATTATGAGCCTTTTAAGGCTTTAGTAGCCCCCGGAGACGGGCTGGATTTATATCGCAACTTAATTCCTCAAATAAATAAAATGCTTAAACAGGACGGCTATGTTTTTTTAGAAATAGCGTATAACCAAGGGGAAAATGCCTATAAGCTAATGCAAGATTTTACCGCAGTAACGCTGTTGCAGGATTTTGCCGGGCGGGATAGGGTAATACGGGCGCGAAAGGGGTAATATATCCTGGAAACTCTTTATATACAAGTTGATGCTATTAAACCAGAAATAGAAATTCTGCAGCCCGCGGTTGATTTATTAAAAAAGGGTGAATTAGTAGCATTTCCCACCGAAACAGTTTACGGTGTAGGAGGGGATGTTTTTAACCTGGAGGCGGTAAAAGAAGTTTTTCGCATCAAAAAGCGTCCCTTAAATAACCCCTTGTTAGTACATATTAGTAATCTTAAGCAACTCGAACAAGTGGCTATTAATATTTCGCCTTTAGCCTTAAAATTAATGGAGAAATTTTGGCCGGGGGCCCTATCGTTAATTCTACCGGTAAATAATAATATTTCTCCTATAGTTACTGGCGGACAAAATAATGTCGGCTTAAGAATGCCTTCTCATCCGGTGGCGATGTTCTTAATTGAAAATAGTGGGGCCATAGCGGCTACTAGTGCCAACATATCTGGGCATTTTAGCCCTACTAGTGCTAATCATGTGCAAGATGATTTAGACGGAATAATTGCTGCTATAATTGATGCCGGCCCTACCGGAATAGGTATAGAATCAACTATTATTGATTTAAGTAGCGAAAAGCCCAAAGTTCTCCGTCTCGGAGGCATACCCCTGGAAGAAATTGAAGAAACTATAGGGGTAAAACTTGATTATGAAATTGTTAATACTAAGGAGACTAGTAATTATCAAGCTTTGATGCAAGTTTTATTAAGTGAGGATGAAGAACATTTTACCAAATTAGTGGCACAATTCGTAAAAGAGGGCAAAAAAATAGGAATTGTTCATAATAACTACTCCCCTCAACATAAGATTAAAGGTATAGCAAAAGAATTTGAGATTAACTTAAGCCAAACTAGCGGTGAGTTGTTTAATAATTTAAGGGCGGCAGAAAAGGATAAGGTTGAAATATTGATTTTCGCTCCCTTACCGCTAGAAATTAGCGGGGTGAATAAGGCTTTATTAGATAGGATAAAGAAAATAGAAACTTTTTGATTAACGGTGTGATTCAAGTAACGCATACTAACAATTTACTACAGAGTCACGGTTTTAGTATTTAAGTAAAGGAAGAATTGCCTATGTATGAACAGATAGTTACTATAATATTAGTAGCAGTAGTTTTAGGAATGGATGCTTTTTCCCTTTCCTTATGTATGGGCTTGCAAGGTGTTACTCGCAAGTACGAAGCGAAGTTTATTTCTGTAGTGGCGGTATTACATGTTATTATGCCCTTAGTAGGTCTAAGTCTAGGGGTAGTTGTGGGCAAATTACTAGGATTATGGGCTGCTTGGGTCGGCGCCTTGATATTAGCCTATATTGGCCTAGACTTTTTACGTAATGGTTATCGGGAACTTAAACCCCAATCTTTTTCTTTCAAAGCTAACGAGGAAGTTTTTTGCGCTGAGCAAAGCGGGGTTAATGATAGTTGGCAGGCAATTTTGCTATTAGGAGTATCAGTTAGTATAGATGCCCTAACCGTTGGTTTTAGTTTAGGCACCTTACAAATGCCGGTTTTATTTACAGTTATAATTATGGGTTTTATGGCCGGAATTATGACTTTACTTGGTTTTATTGGTGGACGAGTATTTAGCCGGGTAGTGGGGAGTTACGCCCAAATTATCGGGGGGATTATATTATTAGTTTTGGCGGTGAAACTAGTTTTATAAGGAGGATTTATAATGGATAAAATCTTATTTGTCTGTACAGGCAATACTTGCCGTAGCCCTATGGCTAAAGCATTATTAGAAAAAATATGGGCTGAAGAAAATAGGGATAATAATATTAACGTAATGTCGGCCGGATTATTTACTAGTAATGGAGTTTTAGCCAGTGTTGAAGCAATTCAAGTTATGCAAGAATACGGTATAGATATTACTAACCATGAAGCTACACAGCTTGCGGAAGAGGTCTTGCAACAAGCTAATCTAATTTTAACTATGACGGATGCACACCGTAGCGCTATAATAGATAAATACCCTGAATATGAATCAATCGTACATACTTTAACCGAATACTTAGACCATAGTGGCGATATTATTGATCCTTTCGGCAGAGGTATTGAAGCTTACTATAAAACTGCTAGCCAGTTAGAAGAGTTGATTAGAGAATTAGTAGAAAGGCTAACGCCTGATGGCTAAATTTTAATTCTTAATTTTTAATTCTTAATTAATAATTTATAATTCATAATTCAAAATTGAGAATTCTGTAGTAAAAATTCTTTAGCAGGGGTGTAATAGTGAAGATTGCTATCGGAAATGACCACGCAGGGGTAGCCCTAAAAAATGAAATAATAGAAGTATTAGAAAAAGCAGGGTTTGAAGTTATTAATTGCGGAACCAATAATACAGATTCAGTAGATTATCCAGATATTGCAGAAAAAGTGGCGGTTGAAGTTTTGACGCAAAATATTTTCGGCATTATTATTTGCGGTACGGGAATAGGTATATCTATGGCAGCTAATAAAATTCCCGGGATAAGAGCCGCCCTTTGCCAAGATATTTTTACAGCGAAAATGGCTAGGGAACATAATGATGCTAATGTATTAGCTATTGGAGCCAGGGTAATTGGATCTGGTTTAGCCATAGAAATAGTGAAAACTTTTATTAAAACAGAATTTTTAGCAGGGAGACACCTTACTAGAGTAGAAAAGATAAAAGGGATAGAACAAAAATATAAACGCGAGATGTAAAATGTAAGACGAGGGGTGCAGGCAATGGTGTTTTCTCACCTTCTCGATATAGACACGCACCGGTGGAAACGTGGGATGTGATTTTATAATGGATATGGACAGACAACGCCCGGAATGGGATGATTATTTTTTGCAATTAGCTGGATTGGTCGCCAGTAGGTCTACTTGTTTGCGTAGACAAGTGGGAGCCGTATTAGTCCGCAATGAAAGAATAATATCTACTGGTTATAATGGAGCCCCTAAGGGGTTAAAACATTGTTTGGAAACGGGATGTTTAAGAGATAAACTTGGTATTCCTTCGGGACAACGTTATGAATTATGCCGCGGGGTTCATGCCGAGCAAAACGCGATAATTAATTGCGCTTTATATGGAGTGGCTACAGAAGGAGCCGTATTATATTGCACTAACCAACCTTGCATAATCTGTGCCCGTATGATTATTAATGCTGGTATAATTAAAGTAGTTCACCAAGGAGATTTTGAAGACGATATTGCTCTGGAACTTTTACAAGAAGCGGGAGTAGAAATAGTTTTACGAAAAAAGGGATAAAAACTATTTCGGTTAACGCGTAAGGAGAAAATTTATGCATCTTAAAACCTTATCTTTACCTAAACTTAATCAGCTTAACCCAACCTTAGAATCGACCACCTTGAAATTGATGGAAGAAACCGGGGAACTTGCCCAGGTGATAGGCAAATATAGGGGATTAAGCGGGGAGAATGTGGTAATGGATGACGAAACAGTAGTTAGCGAAATTGCACGTGAACTTTTAGATGTAGCTCAAACTGCTGTTACTATGATGTTCGTTATGGAAGAACAATATGGAGTAAATATTGATGTAATGCTTAAGGAACATTGTGATAAACTAAAAAGAAAAGGTTACCTAACCATAGATAACCCGTCAGAATAGGTAATATACAATTTTTGCGATAATTAGCGCAATTCGCAATAAATCGACAGTTAAATTTTATAATTTTCAAAAAAGGATTTTAAATCTTAATGACGAATAGGGAATACGGGGATATTACATTAAAATGTAGGGTGATAAAAAATGACCCAGCCAAAAAAGCATTGGGCTAAGGCTTTAAGTGATGCAATAAACCTAGTAACTACCATAGCTGCCGCTGTCGGATTATGCGGTTTAGGCGGATGGTGGTTAGACGGGAAACTTGGAACTGATCCATGGCTAACAGTTTTAGGTGTTTTTATAGGTATTGCTACAGGAATGAAGGTTATGTGGGATCATATTCAGGCTGAAGATCCCCGAAAAAGTAACGATACAAATTAATAATTTTCTTCTGTAATCATTCAAAGTTAGGGGAAAAACTTTGATTATGATTTTATATTTGGTTTGAAGGTGCCAAATAACAGTGAATATCATTAGAAGGGGGGGAAAAAAATGATATTTGGTATATTGGATGGTCCTCTTTTTAATATCGGGGCGATTCCTGTCGATCACTTAGTCGTGACAGAATGGGTGATTATCGCTTTAATTAGCGGTATTGCATTTATGGCTACTAAACAAATGCAAGTAGTTCCTCGTGGCTTGCAAAATGCCTTTGAAATGATAATAGTATGGACTTACGATTTCTTTACTCAACTCATGGATAAAGAACATGTCGCTAAGAAGTGGGCTCCTCTACTCTCTTGCTTTTTCCTATTTATATTAATTAGTAATTATAGTGGTCTTATTCCGGGTGCCGCACTTATTGATGGTTTCCAACCACCTACAGCTAACTGGAATGTTACCTTAACTCTCGCAATGATAACATTTTTCTCAGTTCACGTAGCAGGATTAGCCGAACATAGTTTAGGATATTTTCGACATTTTATTAGTCCTAGTCCGCTAATGTTACCTTTAAACCTAGTCGAAGAGGTTGCCCATCCGCTATCTCTTACCGTCCGTCTATTCGGTAACGTATTCGGTAAGGAAACAGTTATTGCTTTCTTAATATTCTTAGCTCCATTTGTTATTCCATCATTAATTATGGGCTTAAGTTTATTATTGGGTGCTATCCAAGCGATAGTGTTTACTATCTTGTCAGCTAACTATATAGCTGCTGCAACAGGTGAGGGTCATTAAATAAATATATATTTGGCTCCAAATAAGGTATAAGTATGAAAGGAGGGAAAGAAATGGGCGTAGCATTAGGTGCTGGTCTAGCCGTATCAATTGCCGGTATCGGTGGTGGTATAGGAATGGGTCTTGCGGGAGGTAAGGCTTTTGAAGCTATCGCAAGACAACCGGAAGTAGGGGGAGATGTTAGAACTCTTCTCTTTATTACCCTAGCTTTTATTGAAACTCTATCAATTTATGGACTATTAATCGCTTTCATGCTGGTTGGTAAAGTGTAAGCAGGTAAATCCTATAGGTTTAGATTTGTGGGCGATAGGCGGCTCGATTTATAATTGATATCCCTATCGCCCCAAATACTATTTTTTTTAGTTAAGATTGGAGGTAGCACATCCGTGAAAAGGAACAAAAGGGATTATTTGTCAGTCCTCCTTTTAACCTCAGTAATGATACTGGGATTTGCAACCTTCTGCATGGCATCCTTAGGGGAACAGCCAACGTCTGCAACCCCTGCCTTCGGGAATTTTTATGTAATAGGCTGGACAACAGTAAACTTCTTTATTTTACTAGCAGTACTATATAAATTCGCCTTTGGCCCGATTAATGCCATGTTAGAACAGCGTACGAATACAATTGAAAGTTCTTTAAAACATGCGGAAGACGTAAAAGTTGAAGTTGAGCAAATGAGAAAAGAAACTCAAGCCAACTTAACTGATTCCCGCAAAGAAGCGCAAGAAATTGTAGCTCGTGCTAACAAAGCTGCTGAGGACGCAAAAACCGAAATTATTGCTAAGGCTCAAGAGGAAGCTACGAATATTAAGAGTAAAGCTACTGCCGAAATTGAAGCTGCTACAGAGCAAGCTAAAATGGAACTTAAAGATGCTGCTGCTACTTTAGCATTAGTAGCTGCGGAAAAAGTATTAGGCAGAGTTATTACTAATGATGACCACCAAAAGATGGTAAAAGACTTTGTTAATGAGGCGGGCGATTTACTATGCTAAACAAAAGCGTCGCTAGGCGCTATGCTGAAGCTTTTTTTAGCATTGCCCAAGACAATAACAAGATTGATGAATTTCAGCAAGAATTAGAAAAAGTAATTCAAGCTATTGAAGAAGTTGATAATCTTAAGGAATACTTAGATCATCTTCTTATTCCGGCGAAAGAGAAAAAAGAAGTTATGACTAAAATCTTCGCCGACAGTATTTCATCAGTAACTTTGAACTTCTTGCTGATGGTCATTGATAAGAAACGTGAGGCATACATGGAGCTAATCGTCGAAGAATATCGTGATTTAGCAGACGAATCTCGTAATATTGCTAAAGCCGATCTTGTTTCAGCTCAAGAAGTATCGGAACAAGAAGTTAAAGATTTGGCGGAAAAGCTATCAGCCTCAACTGGCAAAACGGTATATCTAAAGCAAAGTGTCGATCCTTCACTCATCGGAGGGGTGAAAATCAGGATTGGTGACCAGATTATAGACGGTACCGTGGCTAAAAAGCTAGAAATGCTAAGATTACAATTGAAAGAAGCAAAGATAAGTTAATCATTGATAGGGGTGAGCACATAAATGAGTATTAGGCCTGAAGAGATTAGC
>CAZYLY010000066.1:0-9832 GCA_964648825.1 uncultured Syntrophomonadaceae bacterium | reverse complement strand
TGCCGACGAAAATGAAATTGACGAAATAAACATACTAAATGCCACAAAAAAAGCCCGGTAACCCGGGTTTTTTGTTTTCTATAGCTCCGTACATTTTATTACCCGATTGCGCCCCGAACCTTTAGCTAAATATAAAGCACTGTCAGCTGCATTAATAAGCAGGTCAGGACTAGCTGGTAATCCATTTTCCATAGCACTAGTGCCAAAACTAGCCGTTATTTTTACCCATTCCTGTTTGTTAGGTACTAAAGTCTGACTTTTTTCAACTCTAGTCCTAATACGTTCAGCCGTTGAGGCTGTCTGTTCCATATCAGCACCAGGCAGACAAATAATAAATTCTTCCCCCCCATAGCGACCAATAAAATCGTAACCGCGGCAGCAATCTATTAAGCTTTGGGCAAAATCTTGTAATACTAAATCACCTATTTGGTGCCCATAGGTATCATTTACCTTCTTAAAGTAATCAATGTCGGCAATAATTAGCCCTAAAGTACCTGATTGGCGCTTAGTACGATTAACCTCCCCTTCCAGCCTTTGCATAAAGGCCCGGCGGTTAAGTAAACCAGTTAAATAATCGGTACTTGCCATATTCAAAATGCGTTTTTCCAGCTCTATTATTCTTTCCCCAATTTTTAAGCGATATTTAAGTTCTTCATCATGAAATGGTTTAACAATATAATCGTCAACTCCCGAGTCTAAGCCTACAATAATATCTTCCTTACGACTGCGGGCGGTTAGCAGTATAATATAAGTGTACAAGGGAAAAGCCATCTCTCTAACTTTGCGGCAAACTTCAATGCCATCCATACCCGGCATCATCCAATCAAGAACCACCAAGTTAGGACTATCATCTTGCTGTAAAACTTCCCATGCTTCTATGCCATTTTTAGTGACAATAACTTCATAACCCCAATTAGTTAAAGCATTTTCTAAAACTTTTCTGGAAATAGGTTCATCTTCTGCTATTAGTACCCGCATCATTTCACTCCCCTAGCTAATTATTAAAAATAATCGCACTTTACATCTTACGTTATATATTATCATACCAAATATATAGGTTGAGCCTAAAATTTGTCGATAAATATTTAATTTTAAGTTTTAGAGTCAATATTGGCTGGTAAGTAAATAAAGAAGGTGGTTCCCTTATTTACTTCTGATTCAAACCAGATTTGCCCCCCATGTTTATTAATTATGGCATAGGAGGTAACTAAGCCTAAACCGCTGCCAAATTCTTTAGTGGTGAAATAAGGGTCAAAAATCATATCTTTACTTTCTTCAGAAATACCCGAACCTTGATCTTCTATAGTTATTACTACATAATCACAAGGGGAAAGGGCATAAAAATCCGCATCAGCAGCAATGTAATTTTCCGCTTTCACTATTATAGTGCCGCCATTGGGCATTGATTGAACCGCATTAATTATAAGATTATTAAATACCTGTCTAAGCTGTCCCTCATCAGCTTCAATATTATGTATATCGGGAGCAAGGAAAAAATTGCACCCTACACTAGTACCCCTAAGCGCAAATTCAATAGTCCTGCGCAAAAATTCCCCTGTAGATATGGTGTGTTTAGCCGGGATATTAGGTTTAGAAAAGTTAAGTAATTGCCTGGTTAAATCTTGAGCTTGTAAAGTAGCCTCCTCGATTTCATCTATATATAACCTAACTTCATTATTCAATGGTTGAAGTTTTACTAAGCTAAGATTACCCGCAATAATTGTAAGCATATTATTAAAATCGTGGGCTAATCCACCCGATAATAATTCTAATGATTCTAATTTGCTAGTTCTAATTTTTTCGGTAATTAAATTTTCTTGATGAGTTTTTAATTTTTCTTCCATAATCTTTTGGTCTAAAATATTATTAGCAACAAATAGCAGGTACTTCTCCTCACCAATATTTATAGTTGTGTACGAACATAAAAAAGGTTCTGCATAGCCATTTATATCTTTAAAATATATTTCCAGATTATTGCCAGTACCGCCACTGCGTAGAATTTGCAGCATATTATCCCTATCTTGCCTATCATTCCAGATATTAATATCTTTAAAGGTTTTGCCAATAACCTCTTCTGGCTTTAGTTTAGTAAAGTGCAGCCAAGCATCATTTACCTCCACATACCTGCCAGTTTCATAATGGCATAAGGCGATTGCTTGGGGGCTTAAGCGAAAAGTAGCGGCAAATTTTTCTTCCGAAAAACGTAAAGCTAATTCTGCTAACTTAAGTTTGCCTACATTATCTTCTAACTCTTTAGTTCTTATTTTCACCCTAACTTCAAGTTCTTCTTTACTTAATTCCAGTTCTTTCTCTCGTATTTCCAAATCATTTAAAACTGTAGCCAGGCGTGCAGACATAGTATTAAATTCCTTAGTCAATAAACCGAGTTCATCATTTTTTTCTACGGTACATACTTGAAAATAGTTGCCCTTTTTCATTTCTTGGAAAGCAGTTAGTAAATTACGAATAGGCAGAATTATATCCTGGTAGAAAACGGCCGACACTAGTATTATTAAGATAATAATTAGTAGAGAAGCTATAGTGATGCGAAAATAATATTCTTGACGTATTTCCTTAAAATAATCTAATGATAAGCCTACATTTACAGCACCTAATATCTCACCATTATCATCTTTATAAGGAAGGATGATATCTAAAGTCTTTTGTTTATGATAAGGAGAATTAGGATTATCAATATCTCTTTCATATACCTGTTCAACTGGTATACCCTTTTGCAGAACCTTTTGCGTACCTTCATCTTTAAAAAACATACCTACTCTGCCTGGCTCACTATGATTAATCGCTTTGCCATCTTCATTTATAACTAATAAATAAATTATGCCGGTATCTTCACAAGTCATTTTTTCTAAAAGCTTTTGCCGTTCTTCCAAACTTAGTAAAGAAGCCATCTGTTGTATATTATAAGCTGTATGGCGTGCATTATCTTTTAAGGTGTTCTCATGACTAGATATAATGAAATGTTCGGTATAATACAATAATACCCCCACAATTAAAAGAGCTACAAAAGTCATAACCATGAATATTTTACTACTAATTTTCATTGAAACACATTCACTCCCCGATTTGGGCACAATACTATATTACTTTCGCCATTTTTTACTAATTCCCTTTTTCCCTTTTAATTATTTGTCAAAATAGTCCCACTTTACATAGTATGTTTAAGCTATAAGGGATCTTATTTTAATAATCTGCTTAAGGGGGCCAGGAAATGATAATATTCCACTAGCGATTCTTCTTGAGCTATAGTACGCCCTTGGTTTATTTCATCATAGTTATTTATAAGCACCTTAACAATATCCCCATTTAAAGCCTGGTTTTGTACCATACGGTTTAATAGATTAATTACTTCCGATTTTTCCATACCTGGGCGGTAAGGCCTATCTTCAGTAACAGCAGTAAAGACATCAGCTACCGACATCACTTGCGATTCAAAAGGTAAATCCTTCTCAGCTAAATGAAAAGGATAGCCAGTGCCATCTAGCTTTTCGTGATGATAAGCAGCCCATTTTGATATTTCTCCGAAATCCTTAAGATTAGACAAAACACTTTTTGTATAATAAGTATGCCTTTTAATTACTAGAAATTCTTCCCGGGTTAGCTTGCCCGGTTTTTCAAGAATACTGGGTGGAACTGCTAATTTTCCGATATCATGTAAATATCCGGCTACTAGCATTAACGTGGTTTTCTCCCTACTAAAACCTAAAACTTCACTTAATAACTTAGCGGAGTTAGCTACCCCACTAGAATGAGCCGCGTTTACCGGACTTCTAAAATCAACAATGCGCGAAAAAATGCGCGAAATTATCACTAAATCTTCTAAATCAAGATCTACACTCACATTATTAAGCATTCTAGCTATTATGTGATCTAAGTTATTAGAAATGACATCTAGCCAGAAATATTCACATTTAGCCAGTTCTAAAAATGCGTCTACAAATTCTGGAATAAACATCCTGCCTTTAGCATTGACTATCTGCTCACAAATACGAGGAACATCTTCTAATACCATCTGGGGATTAGTAACTGAAACCGCAATTCTATCAGCTAAATGTAAAATATGAGCTTCTAACGGTACTTCAAGCCCCTTGAAATTACGCCCCTGTCCCTCTTCCCATGCTACATGGTGAAAACGCACCATATCTGCAACTGCTTGCATAGGTTCATATATACTTATTAAAGAATAACCAACTTTCGCATGTTCATGAGCATAGACTTCCTCAAATCGCAGCGCCGCAATTCTTTCCTTTAAAGTTAACCCCCCTATATCGTGAACTGCACCAGCTAATAATAGCTGGTGTTGTGTCTCTTCCGACAAGCCTAATTGCTTGCTAATTGTAGCTGCTATATAGGCTACTCTTTTATGATGATTAGCCACCGAGGGGCTAACTAAGTCGATGGCATCAGACAAACCAATAACTAATTCATGTAAATTAAGATGGGGAATATTCATAAAGCTATCTCCTCCTTTACCCCAAATTCCCAAAATTATGCTGACGCAAAGCTTCATATAAAATAATCGCCACCGAATTACTTAAGTTTAACGAACGCCCTATATCAAGCATAGGAATCCTTATATGATGATTATAATTAAGTAAAATCTCACTAGATAATCCCCGACTTTCCGGACCGAAAACTATAATATCATCTGGGGAATAACTAATTTCGTGATAATACTTTTTAGCCTTAGTAGTAGCTAAATAAATATTGCCTTTGGCCAAGCTTTTCACTGCATCAGTTAAGCTATCCCATACATGTATTTCAACCTTATCCCAATAATCCAGCCCCGCTCTTTTCAGATAACGATCCTCAATTGAAAAACCTAGCGGTTTAACTAGATGAAGAGTTGTTTTGGTTAAAGCACAAGTACGGACTATATTACCAGTATTTTGTGGTATTTCTGGTTCTACTAGAATTATATGCACTTAAGTCCCCCAAAGATAAAATATTAATTGTTATTTAATTATACATAACTTGCGAAAATAACTAAATACTAAGTATGGGATAAGATAGATAAATTATGGCTGTAAAAAATTTAGTACCTAAATACTATAATTATGAAGGAGAGATAAAATTGTTGAAAAGAAAAATTACTTACTTGTTAATAATGAGTTTAATATGTTGCCTAGTTAGTCTAGGAGGTTGTGGTGAAAAAAAACCCGCCCCGGCTCCTAAGCCAGTTAAATTAGCCCCTGAAGTAGAAAAATATCAGGTTGAAGAGCCTAGTATTACACTATATCGTACTAGTACTGGAGCCAAGGAAGAAGTTGAATTAGAAGAATACCTCCAAGGCGTAGTGGCTGCCGAGATAAATGACGAGTTTCCTGAAGAAGCTTTAAAAGCCCAGGCTATTGTAGCCCGTACTAGTACTTTAGCTTTAATCGAATACGAAAATGGAACTAAAGGCAAACATAATACTGATGCTAGTGATGACCATACTGAATTTCAGGCTTACGATCCAGAAAAAATAACTGATAATATTTCTAAAGCAGTTGAAGCTACACGGGGGCAAGTTCTTACTACTAATCAGGGCAAATTTGTTCACGCCTTATTTCACTCAGTTTCCGGAAACAAAACTGCCAGCATAGAAGAAGGTTTTCCCGCTTTAGCTAAAAAAGCCCCCTACATTGTACCTGTAGATACTGACGGCATTAAAAATGCTCCCGAAAAATACCGCAAATGGACTGTAAAAGTCCCCAAAGCAGAGGTAAAAAAAATTATGGGTGATAAAGCTGGTTCTTTAGATGATATAAAAATTGCCAAAAAAGGGCCCTCCGAACGGGTGCTTAAAATTACCGCCGGCAAAGCTTCTATTACCGGAGTTAAATTAAGGGAAGAAATCGGTTTTGATCGTCTGTTTTCCACTAATATTAAAAGCATTAAACCGGAAGGCAACTATATTGTGTTTCAAGGAGTAGGATGGGGACACGGTTGTGGTATGGAGCAATGGGGAGCATTTACCATGGCTAAAGAAAACGATTCTACCGCCAAACAAATAGTAGAACATTACTACCCCCAAGCTAAATTAACCCAGCTTTATAAGTAATATGTCATGGGGACGGGGGTTTTGACACACTTTTTATTTTTTACGGGCATCGAAAAGGGCGGTCATATATATTCCACTTATAATCAAAAAGCCCCCCAATAGCTGATACCACATGAGGTGTTCTTTAATAATGAAATAACCTAATATACTAGCTCCCACCGATTCCCCTAGAATAGATACCGCCACAATGGGAGCTTTTACATATTTTAACGCCCAGTTTAAAATGGCGTGTCCGCCTACTCCCGAACCTAGCGCTAATAGTATAAATAAGAGCCAATCAATACTTCTATAACCGGTAAACTCCAAGCCCAAAGCTAAACAACCTGCCAATAAAACGAAAATGGCCACAAAGCTAGTAACACTAGTATAGGTTAAAGCGTCTACCCGTTTTCTTACATCCCGCCCGATTATAAAGTAAATCGCTACAAATAACCCACTAGCAAGTGCTAACATATCACCCATGAACTTACCATACTGCAAATCACCATGGGCAATAACTACACAGCCGCTAAGCGCAATAGCAATCCCCACACTTACTAACATATTCATCTTTTCCCGTAAAATGAATATAGAAAAGAAAAGCACAAATATTACTTGCAAATTCGTAAATAAAACTGAACTAGAAATACTAGTATAATCTAAAGACGTAATCCAAAAACCGAAATGCAGGGCTAAAAAGAACCCTGCTCCCGTAATATAAAAATAGTCTTTTTTAGATATTTGGCTTAAGCTAACTTTTAATTTACTACCCCTAAAGCCAGCTGCAAATAGCGTAGTAAAAACTACCCGATAAAAGGCGATTATCATAGCTGGGGCAGCCGTATATTTAATGATTATGGAGGAAGTAGACATACATAAGACCCCTAGGAAAATAGCTACATAAACTAGAGAAGTCCTCACGCCTCTACCCCTAGATAGGACATGATTACCTGTTCATTACTTTTTATGTCATTAGGATTACCTTCAGCAATCTTTCTGCCATAATCTAAAACGGCAATCTGCTCACATATATTCATAACTAAATTCATATCATGTTCTACTAATAAAATGGTTAAGTCCTTTTCCTGGCGCACTTTATTTATTAAATTAATTAAGTCTACTTTCTCCACCGCGTTCATACCAGCTGCTGGTTCATCTAATAGCAATAAAGTTGGTTTTAATGCTAAAGCCCGGGCAATTTCTAATCTTCTTTGTTCCCCATAGGCTAAGTTATCAGCATATTCCCACTTTTTATCTATAAGTCCCACTAAATCTAACAATTCTAAGGCTTGTTTAGTAACTTGAACTTCTTCTCGCCTCGCCTGGGGCAAACCAAAAAGATTACTAAAAAAACCAGAATTAGTAACTCCGTGGGTACCAACCTTAACATTATCTAAAACCGATAATTTACCAAAAAGCCTTATATTCTGAAAGGTTCTGGCGATCCCTTGGCGAGCAATATTATAGGCTGCCATGCCCTTAATGCTTTGCTCATTAAATAATAAATTCCCTTCGGTAGGGTGGTATATTCCGGTGATGATATTAAATAAAGTCGTTTTACCAGCCCCGTTAGGACCTATAATGCCAAAAATCTGTTGTTTTTCTACATTTAAACTAACACTATCTAAAGCCCTTAAGCCGCCAAATTCTTGAGTTATACCTTCTAACTTTAAAACACTCATGATTTCACCTCTTTTTTCCTGAAACGAGTTTTTATATCGTAAACTCGTATATCCCCAAGTAAACCGTTAGGTCTAAATATCATAAGTATTACTAGTAAGGCACCATAAAACAATAATCTATAATCAGCTACGATACGCAGCATTTCAGGTGCTAAAGTCAAAATTACCGAACCTAGCATAGCCCCAGGGATACTTCCCATCCCCCCTAAAACTACCATATTTAATATCTCAATAGATTTCATAAAGCCAAAATCTTGCGGAGCAATATAGCCCATATAATGAGCATATAAGCCGCCGCCTAAACCTGCCAGAAAAGCCCCTACCGTAAAGACTAGAACTTTCATTCCCGTAGTATTAATGCCAGCTGCTTCGGCTGCAATTTCGTTCTCCCTAATCGCATAAAGAGCCCTTCCATAGCGGGATTTTAATAAAATAGCATTTAAGATGATGATAATTATAACTAAACTCCATACTAACGAAAAATTAGTATATTGAATCATCCCATATAACCCGACGGCTTTCCCCCCCGGTTCAAAGTTAAGAAAAAATACCCGAATAATTTCGGCAAAACCTATAGTAACCATAGCTAGATAATCACCTTCGAGCCGCAGAGTAGGAATACCGATTAAAAAGCCAAAAATACCTGCCATTACAGCTCCACTAGCTAAGGCTACACTAAAAGGTAAGCCATATTGCAGAGATAATATAGCCGCTGTATAAGCACCAATGCTCATAAATCCAGCATGTCCCATAGATAACTGTCCGGTAACTCCAGTAATTAAGTTTAAACCTAAGGCTAGAATAATATTTATTCCGATTATTACCATGATGCGAAGATAATAGGCATCAATGTAGTGCGACAAAAATCCTTCCATCAGGTTCACCTACACCTTTTTCATTTTCTTTTGACCTAAAATACCTTGGGGTCTAATTATTAAAACTAATATTAATATGGCAAAGGCTATCGCATCTTTATAAGATGATGATAAATAAGCTACGCCTAATATTTCTAAAACACCTAAAGTTATGCCGCCTATCATGGCTCCTGGTATGGAGCCAATGCCTCCTAAAATGGCGGCAGCAAATGCTTTTAGCCCTGCCATCATACCCATATAAGGCCAGACTGCATTATAGTATATCCCTACCATTACTCCCCCAGCAGCTGCTAAAGCTGAACCGACTGCAAAGGTAAAAGATATTACCCGATTAACATTAACCCCCATCAAATATGAGGCTTCCAAATCTTGGGAACAAGCCCGCATAGCTTTACCAATACGGGTTTTTTTAATCATTATTTGCAATCCCACCATTAGAATTGCTGCTACAACTAAAATAGTAATTTGTAAAGAAGAAAGACTTATTGAGCCAATTTGGTAAGTGCTAATCTTGATTACTTCAGGGTAGCGGGTGGTATTGGGACCCCTGATTAATGCCATTAAAGTAGATAGAAAAATGGAAACTCCTATAGCACTAATAAGAGCTGATAAACGTGAAGATTTTCCTCTTAAAGGGCGGTAAGCAATTTTTTCCACTAACATACCTAATAACATACAAAAAATCATAGCCCCGATTAAAGCTACAAAAATATTAGTCCCTAATACGGTTACTAAGAATAGCCCTACAAAAGCTCCGAACATATATATTTCCCCATGGGCGAAATTAATAAGTTGAATTATGCCGTAAACCATAGTATAACCAAGAGCGATTAGGGCATAAGTACTACCTAGAGTCAGCCCATTAAGCAACTGCTCCCAAAACATAAACTGCCTCCCTTGTTAAGACGTAAGATGTAAGTCGCCGGATGTTAGACGTTAGATGTAAAATGTTAAACATAAAACGTAAATATTCGCTAGTTTACGTTTTACGTTTAACATCTTCCCGCTAGATAAGCTATATATCATAAGGTATAGGGGACGACGCCCCCGTCGTCCCTTAATAGGATAACCAGCCTATTTAACATCTATCTTGTCTAATAAAGAAAATTCACCATCTTTAATAGTAATAAGACATACTGGGCTTTTAATAGGTTCCCGGTCTGCTCTAAAGCTAGTATTACCAGAAACTCCCGGATAATCTTTTAGCTTAGCAAGTTCTTCCTTAAATACCT
>CAZYLY010000065.1:0-9865 GCA_964648825.1 uncultured Syntrophomonadaceae bacterium | reverse complement strand
GCCATCATCAGATTTTGCAGAATACGCTCCACATCCTTGGTGCTTTCAAAGAACTGTTTGTATTCCGGGTGTTCGTCAAAATTGAAATAAGCCATATTTCCATAATGGCGTTTTGCAAACTCTTTCAGCAGCCAAGTCTTACCGACTTGGCGTACCCCTTTTAAAATTAGGGGTTTTCGATATTTGGAGTTTTTCCAATCCAGTAGTTTTTGCATTAGCAGTCTTTCCATACTACCACCTCCAAAAGCAACACATTATTATACAAACTTTGCGTATGATAATCACGTTTATATTGATAAGTATAGGCAAAGTTTAACTTCCAGTCAAGGCAAATCACATTATTATTGAATAACAATCTCTAAAAATCACATAATCGTGTGCTTTCGTAATTTTAGCACCATTAAACCTGCCCCAATCAACAAGGCAGGATAATTAAAACTAATTTATAAATGGGCTTAAGTAAGCTAATATTTTACCTTTTTAATTTTAATTTCTTGGTAATAATATTTTAAGATTTGCTCATAAGTGAAGTCTTCTTTCGCCATACCATTAGCCCCATATTGGCAAAGTCCGGCGCCATGCCCGTAACCATGGCTGATAATGGTGATGTTTTGCGGGGTGGCTGTGATGTTTAGCCAATTAGAAGGTAGGTTTAAAAGGCTTCTAATTTTATTAGTTTTGAAAATGTCTCCATCAAGATTTATCTCACTAACTCGTCCCGAAGGGGCATATTTATTAATCCTAATTTGACTTTTGGATGATAACTTAATTCCTAAATCAGCATTAATATCTTGATAGGAGAAAACTTGTATAGTTTGATAATGTCTTGATTCTTGGCAATAGGAGCATGCAACAGATTGTAAATAAGCTACTTCATTTCCCCAAGCTTCTAAGCCACTAGCAGTATGACCACCGCAAGTTGAATGATATACAGCATCAATTGGCATACCATCATATAACATTATCATTCCGGTAGTCTCTCTTACTGCTTGTTTGATTTTACTTAATAATTGTTGACTACCCTTAGGATGTCGATTTTTAAATTCGCTTTCGCTCACATAGGCCTGGCAAGTTGTTATATCATCGGACAAATTAGCCCCTTGGGGATAAGCATGTTTATTAATTAATTTACGTAAAGCGTAAGTCCTAGCACATACGGCCTGGGCTTTCAAAGCTTCTATTTCAAAGCTGGCCGGCATTTCAGCGCTTACACAACCGATTAAATATTCTTCAAAATCCATCCTTTCGATTTTGTCTGCTTGGCTTAAATATAATGTTATATAGGGTGCATCTAAGCTATCATCTTTAATACACCCTTTAGCCCAGAAAAAAATAGTCAGCAATATAATGCTGATAAATATTACCATTAAATACTTACGCTTCTTCATGTATTAATGATATTAAGTGAGGTAAATTTTAATGCTAAAAATTTTATCCCCGCTTTATCTGTGCTCCTAAGCTGCTTAATTTCTCAATTATATTCTCATATCCCCTATCAATATGCTGACTGTCAGCAATAACACTTTTGCCTTCTGCTACCATGGCAGCAATTAATAAGGCCGCCCCAGCTCTTAAATCTGTAGCCCGGACTGTAGCTCCCATAAGCTCCTCTGCTCCTTTAACAATAGCAGTACGACCTTCAGTTTTTATTTCGGCCCCCATTCTTAACAATTCTGGTACATGCATAAAACGGTTTTCAAAAACGGATTCGGTAATAACACTACTGCCATCGGCACAACTTAAATATGCCATGAATTGGGCTTGCATATCAGTTGGAAAACCGGGGTAGGGTAAAGTTTTAATATAAACCGGACTAATAGGTTTATTTCTTTTGACTACGATATTATTGCCGTATTCGATTATATTAGCACCTGTTTCTATTAATTTAGCACTAATTGCTTTCACGTGTTCAGGTATTACATTTTTTATATTTACTTCCCCCCCAGTAGCAGCTGCAGCAACCATATAGGTTCCAGCTTCGATACGATCAGGAATTGGTGTATAATTAGCTCCATGGAGTTTATTAACTCCCTCAATTTTAATCACATTACTACCAGCACCGGTAACTTTCCCCCCCATTAAGTTTATAAAATTAGCTAAATCAACAATTTCCGGTTCTAAGGCGGCATTTTCAATATAAGTTATGCCGGAAGCCAAGGTAGCTGCCATCATTATATTTTCGGTAGCTCCGACACTAGGAAAATCCAAGTATATATGGTTTCCCTGTAATTTTGCGGCTTTGGCAACTACATCTCCGCTAGATAAACTAATATTAGCACCTAAAGCAGCAAATCCTTTCAAATGCAAATCAATAGGTCTAGTACCAATAGCACATCCTCCTGGGAGTGATACTCTAACTTCTCCGTTTTTAGCCAGAAGCGGTCCCATTACTAGAAATGAGGCCCTTATTTGTCTGACTAAATCATACGGCGGGTAGCTAGAAATCGGATCTCCTTTAATACTTATTTTTTTATTATTGGCATCTACATTAACACCCATTTTTTGTATAAGCTCAATAATTACATAAACATCATTAATATGTGGAATATTATTAATAGTAACCTCATTTTCTGTTAATAATGTAGCGGCTAAAATCGGCAATATAGCATTTTTGGAAGAACCAACCTCCACTTCACCTTGTAGTTTTGTATGTCCCATTACTTCAATATCCATAAATTTCACCCCCTTTAATAATCGCCCCAAATTAACGGCGAGCCTAGTATTATATTAGTCTGCTGTTTAACTTCATCAATTTGAATGGCAAGTTGGACATTAATATCCTGCTTATTAACTTTAATGCTGGGTGTTGAGATTAATTGACTATAACCAGATTTGCAAAAAGTTTTATTATGAGAATATGAATCAACTTCTTCTATTTGTAAATTTTTAACCATAACCTTTAATAACTCTTGGCAGCCCTTTTCACCGACTACCATATCTAAAGAACCTGTATAATGGTAATAATAAGTCCATTTTAAGCTAATAATATTATTAAGCTTAGCAGCAAGATTTTTTATTAAAGCTTCTTCGTTGGATACAACATTAATGATAAAATAAGTCTCTTTGACAATTTCATCCGATTCTAAAATAAAGTGATAATTTACTCCTTCGTGACTAATGATATAACTTAAGATTAAGGAGTTATTAGTTTTTTCATAAGTGACTAAATTTTGTTCGGCAGGTAATTTAAGCATCGCCATTATAATTTTCCAATATGATTCCAAATCTTCGGCCGAAGATGTTGTTTTTATTTTTGCCCAACAGTCTAAATGAAATTCGAGTGAATTTACTCCGATAGATGCAAAAGCTAGATAATATGGCGATTGTTTTTCTAGTTGTTTGCTAACACTGTAATCAATACCATAATTACTTATTATTATAAAAAAAATAAAAAAGCCTAAATAAATAATAGCTTTTCGCATTTTTTCCCCTCCTCACTAATATTACCTACCTTGATTTTTGCCAGGAAAAGGAATGCTTATTCTTATCAAATTAACTTTTATTCGTACTATAGTAGTATAAATCCACAAATTATCTGAATTTTCTCATTGTGAGCAGGATTTTAGTATAATTTGGCGAATATATGCTAAAACCCACAATTCTTCAATAAATGTTGCTTTTATCTAGCAGAATTTCTTACACTAATATTTATATATAATCCCCATAATTCCGCCGCCTAGGCAACTAGTTAGCGGTTAAAATATAATTTTTTTATTAAGGAAGTGCTTAATATGAATATTAGAACTAAGCTGACCCTAAGCAATATTTTAATTTTTGTTTTCTTATTATCATTAAGTGGTCTGGTAATTATATTTACGGTTAGTAACATAATTTCTAAAAATAGTGAAGCTGAATTAGTATCAACTACTGAAACTATCTCGGCTTTAGTAGAAACGAATTTAAATAGTAATATTTATAATTACCTCAAGACTATGGCGGAAAAAAGTAAGGAGCAAATAAAGGCTCATCATAAAGCCTATGAAGATGGGCGGCTTACCGAAGAACAAGCATGGCAAAGGGCTAAAGATGTTATCACTAATCAATCTATCGGTACTACTGGTTATATGTACGGAGCTAATCTTAAAGGCATTGCTACTATACATCCTTATCCAACCGTGGAGGGACGCGATTTCTCCGGTATGGAATTCGTGGAAAACATGAAAAAACAACCAATTCTTTATCAGGAATATATGTGGAAAAATAGCGAAGATGAAGAAGAAAAACCGAAAGCCCAATATTCCGAGTACTATGAACCTTGGGATTTATTGATTGTCGCCTCTACATATAAATCAGAATTTAATACTTTAGTCGATGTGGAGAATTTAGAAAAAGTTTTATCTAATACTAAGTTTGGGGAAACCGGCTATGTATTTATTATTGATAATGAAGGAAATGCTTTAATCCATCCCACCCTTAAAAACCATAATATAATTAGTATGACTGATGCGGACGGCAATAATATTTTTCAAGAAATGCTGGAGAATAAAAATGGACAGATGAGCTATTTATGGGCAGATAGCGGAGAATCAAAGCCCCAGAAGAAAATGCTGGTATATAGACATATCGACGGCTTAGATTGGATTATTGCCTCTTCAGTAGATACTGCTGAAATTTTAGGCAGTATAGATACAATTAAACACATAATCTTATTAATCCTTATTATAGCTGTATTAATTGCTATTGGGGCTAGTAGCCTTATGTCACTTTCCTTTACCAGACCTTTATTAATTATTCAGCAAGCATTACAACTTGCTAGCGAAGGCGACCTTAGCCAGCAAGTTAATATTAATAGGAAAGATGAATTAGGAATATTAGGTCAAGATCTGAATACAATGGTGGAAAAACAACGAGCCCTGCTCGAAACGATTAAACATACTGCATTAAATGCGGCTGAATCTAGTCGCAAGTTATCTGCGGAAGGGGAAAATGTTGCTAGCACTATGGAGGAAACTTCAGCCGCTACCCAAGAAATTGCGGCTGGTATGCAGGAAGTTTCGGCAGCGATTGAAGAAATAACCGCCTCAACCCAAGAAGTAACCTCTATGTTAGGTTCCTTTAATAAGGCCTTATCCGCAGGCGGTGAACAAGCCTCAAAAATTAAAGAACGGGCTATTAAAATTCAAGGTAATTCCGCTAGTGCTAAAAATAATTCAGTTGCTATTTATGAAAATATCCGTCACGAAGTAAATTCCGCTATAGATGAAGCTAAAGTAGTAGAAGATATAGCTAATCTGGCGCAAAATATAGCTAATATTGCTGACCAGACGAATTTATTAGCCTTAAATGCTGCTATAGAGGCTGCTAGAGCCGGAGAAAATGGGCGTGGTTTTGCAGTAGTTGCAGACGAAGTACGAAAATTAGCTGAAGACTCCTCAAGTACAGTAGCTGGGATTCAATCTATTACCAATCAAGTACAAAGTGCGATTAATAATTTAGTCGAGAGTTCTAATAAATTATTAGCCTTTATTAATACAGATATTTTACGTGACTATGATGCTATGGGAGTTATCGGCGACCAATATTATAACGATAGTAGTTCTATATTTGAGCTTACTAATAATCTAAGCAGAGATGCCGAATATATAGCTAAAGCTATGGGCGAAATCAGTACTGCCACCGAGGCCAATTCCTTAACCGTCAGCGAATCTACTGATGGCACCCAGGAAATAGCTAAGGCCTCTGAACAAGCTACCCATGCTGCTATGGAGATTCACGAAATAGCCTCTAATCTGGAAAAACAAGTAGATACTTTGAATAGCCTTTTAAATCAGTTTAAATTATAAAATAAAAAAATTAAGGGTAGTGCCAAAATAATTATTCGGCACTACCCTTATTAAATTCTAGAACTATTTATTTTCTAACGCTGCTTTTATAAGACCCATAAATAACGGGTGAGGGCGATTAGGTCTAGACCTATATTCCGGGTGGAATTGGCAGCCTACAAACCACGGATGATTAGGTAATTCTATTATTTCCACTAAATTACCATCGGGGGATAGCCCGCTAATCAGCATCCCGTTTTGTTCCAACCTTTCTCGGTAATCATTATTTATCTCCTGCCGGTGGCGATGTCTTTCTTGTATTTCACTAACCCCGTACACCCCAAAGGCTTTACTATCTGCAACTAATTGACAAGGATATGCCCCTAAACGCATAATTCCGTTACTAACTACCGGATGTGGAGTATTAACATTAAATTCTAAACTATGGGCCTCGGTAAGGTTACACACATTACGGGCAAATTCAATTACAGCGCATTGCATACCTAAGCATATACCAAGATAGGGTACCTTATTTTCCCGGGCATATTTAGCTGCTGCTATTTTACCTTCAATGCCCCTTTCCCCAGAACCGCTAGGAACTAGGATAGCATCCAATCCCTGAAAATTATCCTCTTTTACTTGTTCATTATCTTCCGCGTCTATCCACTTAATTTGGGCTTCGGTATTATAATATAAACCGGCATGGTTAAGCGATTCTACAATACTTAAGTAGGCATCCGGTAATTCTACATATTTTCCCACTAAGCCGATAATAACCTTTTTATCTACATTACGTACCTTGTCTACAATCTCTTCCCATTCCCGTAAGTCAGCCGCAGGACAGTTAAGGTCTAACTGAGCAATAACTTGTTTATCTAAGTTTTCCTTGGCTAACATCAATGGTACTTCATAGATAGAATTAGCATCTTTTAACTGAATAACGGCTTCCCTATCTACATCACAAAATAAGGCTAATTTCGCCCTTAAATCTTCTGATAAATCTTTTTCTGTACGACATACTAATATATCTGGTTGTATACCAATACTTCTAAGTTCCTTAACACTATGCTGGGTAGGTTTAGTTTTAAGCTCACTAGCCGTTTTTATGTAAGGAACTAAAGTAACATGAATATATAATACATTTTCTTTGCCTAAATCAAACTTTAGTTGTCTAATAGCTTCTAAAAAAGGTAGGGACTCAATATCTCCCACGGTTCCGCCTATTTCACTTATAACCACATCAGGATTATCCTTTTTTTCGATTAGTGTAACCCGATGTTTAATTTCGTTAGTTATATGAGGGATGACTTGTACGGTTTGTCCCGAATATTCCCCGTTTCTTTCTTTTTCCAAAACAGTTTGATAAATGCGTCCGGTAGTACAGTTAGCATGTTGAGTCAGATTAACATCGACAAATCTTTCATAATGACCTACGTCTAAATCTGTCGCCGCTCCATCATCGGTAATATAGACTTCCCCATGCTGATAAGGACTCATCGTGCCAGGATCAACATTTATATACGGGTCAAACTTTTGCAGTGCTACCTTAAGTCCCCTGCTTTTAAGTAATCTGCCCAGAGATGCAGCCGTTATGCCTTTGCCTAATGAGGAAACTACACCCCCGGTAATAAATATGTGCTTTGCCACAAAATAGCCCCTCTCTTTCCCGCTCTTAACTAATAAATAAATCCCTTTGAATTTTACTCCCTTTAAATTATCTGGTCAACCAAGATAAATAATCAAGAGTAATAATTTTATTTTCTGCTGCCAAACTATCTTTATTAACTTCTAAATAAGGTTTTTTCACTACTTGGTCAAAACGTCTGGTAAAGTCTTCTACCGGCGCTAATTGAAAGGAAAGCTGAGGTGTTTGGTAATGCATGGGAATAACCACCTGGGGCTTAAGCTTATTTACTAATTCATAAGCCTCCTTAGCATCAATAGTAAATGTACCTCCTACCGGAATTAAAAGGATATCTACTTCACCCAAGACTTTCATTTGCTCCTCACTTAGCAAATGTCCTAAATCCCCTAAATGAACTAAGTTAATTCCTTCGGCAGCCACCCTAAAAATTATATTTGTACCCCTAAGACTACCTTGCTCCTTATCATGATATGATGCAAACCCGGTAAAGCTTATATCTGGGTAAACAAAATCACCTACAGTATCAATAATAGTAGGTTCACCTTTTAACAAATGCTCCCCGCTATGATCCCAATGATAATGGCTAACAGTTACATAATCGACTTCTTTATCATAAATTTCATAGCCTACTTCCTCCTCAAAAGGATCCATTATAATTGTTTTATCACCTGTCTTGATTAGGAAGGAGGCGTGTCCTAACCAATAAATCTTCATTTATATCTCTAACCGGGCGCGGTTAATATCATAATACCAATAGCCATCACCTTGATAATCTAGACGGTTATCCATATTAAGACGCGTATAAATGGAGGTTAAAGTAAGGTCATCATCTTTACGCCCCATCTTTTTAGCAATAGCCTTCAGTAATTCTTTATAATGTACCGGCTCTTGCTTTTCTACCATAATCTGAATAGCCCAATCAGCTTCACTCTTTTTCCTTTGTATCATCAGTATCCCTCCTACATTTGTTCAGGAGCAGTTACTCCCAATATTAACAAGGCATTTTTAATAGTAATTCTAGTTATATCCATTAATAATAAACGAGCATTTTGTAAATTCTCATCCTCATTTAGTACTCGATGACTATTATAGAAACTATGGAACAGCCCGGCTAAATCCATAACATAACGAGCAATCCTATGGGGTGCCATATTTCTGGCGGCAATCATAATTTCTTCTGGAAAATCGGCAATTTTCCTTAAAATATCTAGTTCCTCAGAAGCTTGTAATAAGGCAGGGTTAATTCCTTCTAGGCTAGGAATAGCAATTCCGTTAGCAGTTGCTTGCCTAAAAATGCTGCAAATACGAGCATGGGCGTATTGCACATAATAAACCGGATTATCTTGGCTTTGCTTTTTAGCTAATTCTAAATCAAAATCTAAATGACTATCAGGACTGCGCATGACAAAAAAGAATCGTGCTGCATCTTTACCCACTTCTTCGATTAGCTCATCTAAAGTAACTAAAGTACCAGTTCTTTCAGACATTTTTACAATCACACCACCGCGATATAAGCGCACTAGCTGCATTAATAGTATATCTAAACTATCCGCATCATAACCTAATGCTTCCACCGCCCCCTTCATACGGGCTACGTGTCCATGATGATCGGCTCCCCAAATATTAATGACTTTATCAAAACCGCGTTCAAATTTATCCTTATGATAAGCTATATCAGCCGCAAAATAAGTAGGTAAGCCATTAGTACGCAGTACAACTTCATCTTTCTCATCCCCAAAGAGGGTAGATTTAAACCACCAAGCCCCCTCATTTTCATAAATATAGCCTTTTTCCTTTAAATATTTTAATACGATGTTAATCTTATCTTCTTGGTGTAAAGTCTTTTCACTAAACCAGACATCGTAATCAATTCCGAAGTTTTGTAAAGTAGCTTTAATATACTGCACCTTTTTAGTAATAGCATAATCTGCCATATATTGGCGCCGTTCATCTTGGGGAATTTCTAAAAGGGTTTCCTTATGTTCCCGAATAATTTCTTTAACCGTATCGACAACATCTTGCCCTGCATAACCATTATCCGGGAAGGGAACGTCGTGTCCGGTTAACTGTAAATAGCGCACATCAAGCGACTGGGCAAATATATCCACTTGATTACCCGCATCATTAATATAGAATTCCCTTTCTACCTTATTACCTGCCTTTTTTAAGATATTAGCTAAGGTATCACCAATAGCCCCGCCCCTAGCATTACCCATATGAAGATTGCCGGTAGGGTTGGCACTAACAAATTCTACTTGAATTTTTTGCCCGGTAGCAGGATTAGAACCATAATCATCCCCTAATTTTTTAACTAATTTAGGCAAATTATATAGCCAATTATTATTTAAATAAATGTTAATAAAGCCGGCTCCGGCTACTTCAATTTTTTCTATGTATAAATCTTGCTTTTCATCTATAGCATTTATGATACATTCCGCAATTTTGCGCGGTGCCGTCT
>CAZYLY010000064.1:0-9874 GCA_964648825.1 uncultured Syntrophomonadaceae bacterium | reverse complement strand
CAGAAGATATAGAAGGTATGATTCCCGCCATAACCCCAACCATAGTTCCCCCGCCGCTACCCCATAAAAACGCTGCCACTAGTATCCCTACCCGGCAAATAATACCACTTATACTTAGTCCACCTAGATATAAATCGTTAAAGCCCATCACTATACCAATTCCTATAATTAGCCAAGCCGCCATATCTTCGAAGGTAAATGATACCAGGGGCTTTTTATTCTCTATTACATCACTGCCTACCATAAATACGAAAGTTAATATACCAGTAATCATAGCTTCAAAAATTATGACCATTTGGGTATAAAAAGAGATTCCCGTCGTAACAGTTGCTATAGTCTTAGCTACCATTACTACCGCTAAGGTAAGCAGAGGAATCCCCCACCAGGTACGTTCTACAGGAATTTTTACATAATTTAATACTCCCAGCAAAACAAATAAAGTAAAAATATTAGTTCCTAAAGGTATCCTAGCGGATAAAGTAAGAAAGCCTAAAACTGCGAAAATTGATATTAGAATAGCTTTACTTTTATCCCGGGCCGCAAAAGCTGCTAAATAGGCAAAGACAAAGGGCAATATTTCTTCTAAAACTAAAGCCCTGGCCATAATAAGTCCACCCAACGCTATGAGAAGATTATTTATAGTAAGTGACTTAATTAAAGCAGGATTAACCTTAAAATCTAAGTTAAGCTTAAAATCCCTACTATACTTTTCCAGATTAATTTTTCTCTTTTTAGGTAATTTACTATTAGTTATAACCGTTTCTGCCAGTCTTTGATATGGATAAATCTCAACTTTTTCGAACATCTTATACCCCCCTTAAGGTGACAAATTCGTTTTCCCATTATAGCAGGTGCTTCTGGTAAATATTGTCATACAAAGGGACTTAGCTAAAAATATTCCCCCAAAATTTAGCCATATTGGCTCTTTTGTAAACAGATTAGGTAAATGTTCAACAAAAAAAAGAGACCACCTCGGTGATCTCTTAACAAATATCAAACTCGCTTGCAATTGGACTGTTCCTTATGCCATGAAACAGGGGAATAAAGTTATATTATTTTCTTAAATAAGCTAACCAGTAGAACATACCTACAAATATACCCCCGCCCACAATGTTTCCAAGGGTTACAGGGATTAAATTAGCCATTATAAAATTGCCATAAGTGAAGAAAGAAGTTACAGCTTCTGGGGAAGCCATAGCTAATTTTTCAGCAGCTGCTACCGGTGCAGCATTAGCTACTTGAATACCCATAGGAATAAAGTACATGTTAGCAACACTATGCTCAAATCCGCTAGCTACGAAAGCCATAATTGGGAAGAAGATACCAAAGATTTTACCTACAACATCTTTGGCCGCAAAAGCTAACCATACAGCTAAACATACTAACCAGTTACAACAGATAGCTCTTAAGAAAGCAGCACTCCAAGTTAAACTCATCTTAGCTTTGGCAATACCTGCCGCTTTAGCGCCCATAGCAGTTAAGCCTATGGCACCTGTAGCTGCATCAGGGGCTCCCCAATAATTACCGCCGAATATAATAAATACTAATAAAACTGAGCCTGCAAAGTTAGCTAAGAAAACAACAGTCCAGTTCTTTAGTAATCCGCCCCATGTTGCTTGTCCATTTAAAACTGCAACCATACAAGCCATATTATTACCAGTAAATAGTTCCGCACCAGCAATAACAACCATCATTAGTCCTACAGAGAAGACTGCGCCAAATAGGAAAATACCCATAGCAGTATCAGCATCAGGAGCTGCCCCGACCTTAGTCGCCAAGTTGGCTCCAAAACCAATATAAGCACCGGCCAAAATACCTAGTACCACCATTTTTAAAATAGATAACTCCGTTTTCGCTTTACCAGCATTACCTACTGCTGCAGCGATTTCAGCTGGAGTAAGGAAATTCATACCATTCACTCTCCTTCAATTTGTTTAACGATAATTACTAAACCTTCTTGCCCTCCTCCCCTGTTAAGGTCAGCTCCCCAATTCAAGCAATGTATACCATATAAAACTCAAGCGTTATCAGGTGTGCTTGAGTTTTAAACCCTATAAAAGTTATTAATGAATACATTAATTAATGCCGCCTAAAGATATTATTGTTACTAATACCCTCAAATGGTATAATAGTCATAATCATTGCAAAAGTTTCAATAATTGGTGATAATCACGATTCCCCCCGCAGTTATTGCATAAGAGAATATTCTACATAAAACGATTTATACCTGCGCAAATAGTTTAAATATGAAAAAATTTTATGGATAATATTAATTTTATTTATACTTGGAGGTGCAATATGTCGAAATGGATTGAAGTTTTAAAAGACATGGAAAATGGGGTGCAAGCTTTTGAGGAGCATTTCCCTCTGCCTGAATTTAAAGAAGCCGGATTCAAGCAGCATCCGCAAATTACCCTTTTAACCTGTTCCGATTCCCGTATGCCAGTTAGTATGCTGGGGCCTATTTTTAACCGCATTTTTTCTGCGGAAAATATCGGTAACCAGTATGATATTAATGCGGGCTCACTCTTGTATGGAGTTTTACACTTACATACTCCGTTACTAGTTATTGCCGGTCATAGTGATTGCGGAGCTATCAAAGGGGCGGAAGGCGACTTTTCTGAAGAACCAGCGGCTATTCGTGCTGAATTAGGTACACTTAAAAACACCTTACAAAAAGCGCGCGAACTGTATAACCCCACCTTAGCTGCCCAAGAAGATATTCGCATTACTCAATTAGGAGAATTAAATGTAGATATGCAGATTAATTATGTCTTAGGTATCGATCAAGTCAAATCTTTAGTAGCCAAGGGGGAATTAGCCGTACTAGGCATCATGGCTGATTTACATAATATTTATCAAAATGGCTATGGTAAGGTTTACATTACTAACCTTAATGGCGAAACCAACTTAGAAGTTATTAAAAACGCAATCCCCGAAGCTTATCAAAAGCGGGTTACTAGATTACTATAACTAATATAATTCCAACGCATTAAGCAGCTTAGCCCTTGGGAATCATTACCCAGGGGCTATTTTTCTCTCGCCATAATCATTACTTCCCTTCGCGCTTACATTTCCCTAATTATTGCATCCATTAAATCCCCTTCACTAACTATTATTTCTGCATAACGAAAAGTTTCCATTATAGTTAATAAAATAAGTATACCGCTCGTAATTATATCCGCCCGCTCCGGTTGTAAGCCCGGTAATTGCCGGCGGGAGGCTACAGGCATCACCTCTAACTTATTATATAATACTTTTATTTCATCATATAATAATATTTGACCGTGGATTTTTTCCGGGGAGTAATCTTTCATAGCATATTTCAAAGCCACTAAGGTAGTAGCAGTCCCCCCTACAACTACGAGGGGATAAGCGTCTAAACAGTCTTGATATTTTTCCAAAGGTTCTAATAGCAGAGCAATATCAGAGGCTGACATACCCGCTTCATAAGCTTTAACCGCCCCAACAGGCAGGGATAAAAAAATATCCTTAGCATGAATTATTTCGGTACTACCTCCACCTAAATCAACTACTAAAGGGGAAGCATCTAAATTAAGACTTGCTATTACCCCCTGGTAACTAAGCCTAGCCTCTTCTTCACCACTGATTACTTCTACATTTATATTACATTCATCCTTAACTAAGTTAATAAATTCGCTCTGGTTCGTAGCCTCCCTTACCGCACTAGTAGCTACTACCCTATATTTTTCCACCTCATATTCTTGCATAATAAATTTAAAGTTATTTAATGCCCCGCAAGTTCTTAGCATAGCATCCTTAGTTATGGCTAAGCTAGCTTGTAACTTTTCGCCTAATCTTGTGGTTTCCAAAGTGCTATAAATAGGTATAATCCTGCCTCCGCACTGCTCCCCAATTAATAAACGACAAGAATTAGTTCCTATATCAATTACTGCATAACGCAAAAACATCTTCCTCTCCTTTTAATGCAACGGGAATGCAACGGGGACGGTTCCTTTTGCATCTAATTCTATCTCCCCATTACAGCTCTATTAAAAAAGCACCCCTATTAGGAGTGCTTTAAAAGTTTAACTAACTACGATTTCTTTTTTTAGGTTCAATCCTGTTTTTAAGGGGTTGCATCCTCTCGTCACTTTCTTTTAGAAATTTAGCAATTTTGTCATCTAAACTAACTGCTCCTATAGGTTTATTCACGTTACGCGCAGATTCATAAGCTGGTGCGCTACTACGATTTACCGGTCTAGGAGTTCTAGGTGGTGGAGGCGCTACCGGTGGCAGGGCTTGTTTAATCGATAACCCAATTTTTTTACCGGCTACGTTTAATACTTTAACTTTTACCTCGTCACCTTCCTTAATAAAATCTTTTACCTCTTTTACATAAGTGTCTGCAATCTCAGAAATGTGCACAAGTCCAACTACTCCGCCAGCCAATTCTATAAAAGCTCCGAATTTAGTAATGCCTTGTACCTTTCCCTCCATAATGTCACCAGGAGCAATATTTGTTTGTTCAGTAGGCATAAAAGCTAAGATCCCCCTCAAATTATACTAGCTTCATTGTATTAGATGATAAGTAAGTAGTCAACTCAAATATTCATTACCTAAGCTAGTTGTTATTTGGTATTACGGGCATTATTATTTGTTCGCCTTCTTTCACCAGACCTAATTGTTCCCGGGCAATCTTTTCGATATATTGCGGAGATTTAGTCTTCTCCAATTCCATAGTAAGGGTTTGGTTTTTTTCAATTAAGATAAGCTTTTGTTCCTCTAGTTCCGCTTTGCGCATAGAAAGCTCGTATACAACCTTAGCGCGAGGAATTATAGCAATCATTAGGCTTATACATATTAATACGGTAATTATAAGTTTAAAAAACCTATTCATCTACATTATCCTCCCCGTTGAAAATACCCAGGGTATCACCGGGAAGTATGATAACTACTTCATAGCCTTTGGAGCGCGCACGATTATATAACGTAGCTACAGTACTAGCACTAATATTTAACGATGCGGCAATCTCAGCTGCAGATTTCCCCATTTCTTTAAGTGCTACTACCTGACGTTCCCGAAAGCTTAGTTTTTCTACTCCCCTTATTTCTATCTTCATATTAACTAACACTCTATCCACAATATATCCACAATCTGTGGACAAACTTACTACATAATTATTATTCGGGAAGCATTTAAAAAATCCTCTTTATTATTTTATTTTCTAGTCCTCATCTTCAGGTGGGGGAGTATGGCGTTTAGCTATATAAGATTTTTGGAGATTTTTTATCCATATAAATGGCTTTACTACGAAACTGTTTATTATACTAATGGTACTTACTGTAAGCCGAGCAGCCAATTCAGCAATAAAGCGCATACGCTTAGAAAAAAAGTGGTAGTAAATAAAAGTGCCTGTCACTAGAGCTATTAACACATAAACCCGCATTTCACCTTGATTTATCCACAACATACAGAAGAATACGAGACAAATCATAATAATCCATAAAAAAAAGTCTAAAATATACAAAGGATATTTGCTCACCCGTGCCTTAGCAATAGTTAATTGATAATAGTGGAAAATAAAGCCAGTTAATATCCCTAATATTAAGGTTAGAAAGAAGGTTTTTATCTGAATTAATAAATCAGGCAATAGCTTTTACCTCCATAAATGCCGGCTTTATTAGTAACTACTTTAGGAGGCGACTGATAACATTTTTACTTTTAGTTTTTATATCTACTCCTGGCGCCTTATATTCTAAAGAATTAATTTCCCCTTCCAAAGCCACTTTATTTTCTTCCAAATTAAGCAGGGTAATATGCAAATTTTCACCTTTAATAAAAAGGGAACCTAAGATAGTTTCTAATATAATTTCTTGTTCATCAAAAGTATTGACATTATTAACCCCACTAAGCTCCATATTATTACGGTTATTTATTTTAATGAGATGGTCTGCCATAATAATAATCCTCCTTTTTAAGCAATCTGTTATATAAGAATATGCTTTTAATATAGTTTTATGAATAAAAAAATCGCCCCTTTTTTTAAAGAAGCGATTTATATTCTCTATATTCCATATTAAAATTACTCTATCTGGCGATACAAATTCTTAGCCTCGTTCGCCCGTACATTTTCCTTAATGTCTAGAACCTCAAAAACACTTTGCCTTTCTCCGATACGAATAGTAATAATATCACCTTTTTTAAGCAAGGTCGACGGTTTAGCAATTCTACCATTTACTAATACCCGTTCATGTTCTGCAAAATCACGGGCTACGGTACGCCTTTTAATAATTCTAGATACTTTAAGGTATTTGTCTAACCGCATTTTTATTAAACAACTGATTCTTTTAAGGCTTTACCAGCTTTAAAAGCAGGCACCTTAGTCGCAGAAATAGTAATTTCTTCACCTGTCTGAGGGTTTCTGCCTTTGCGTTCTTGTCTGTCTCTTACTTCAAAGGTTCCAAACCCTATAAGCTGAACCTTATCTCCGGCTTTAAGGGCACCTTCAATTGAGTCAAAAAAGGCATTAACTACTTTGTCAACATCCTTTTTAGTCATCCCTGTTTTAGAGGCAACTTGACTTACTAAATCCGTTTTATTCACATAATCCACTCCTTATCGCGTTGGTATATTATGGCTATTCGCCAACTATACATAATCTCCTGCTTTTTTTAAAAAAACTTATAGATTATGCATTTTTCTCCTATTATTTATAGGCCGTTGGCCTTGGCTTCCTCCCATATCTTATCTAATGCTTCTAAACTAAAATTATCAAAATCTAACCCCTTAGCTTTAATCTGTTCCTCAATATAGTTAAAACGGCGCAAAAATTTATCGTTACTTGCCTGTAATGCTTCTTCTGGATTAGTGCTTTTCATACGCGCAATATTGACTAAAGCAAAAAAGACATCCCCGATTTCTTCCTTTACTTGTTCCTCATTTTGAGCCGTTTTTAGTTCTAGAACTTCCTCATATAATTTATCTAAAGCTCCATCAAGTACTGGCCAATCAAACCCCACACGTGCAGCTTTTTCCTGCATTTTTAAAGACCTTAATAAAGCGGGAAGAAAGTTAGGTATACCGGCTAAAAGATTTTTTTTCCCCTCTTGCTTTTTAAAACCTTCCCATTTTTCCATGACATCATCACTAGTTTTAAGATTCATATTGCCAAATACATGCGGATGGCGAGAAATCATTTTAGCGCTAATACTGTGAGCTACATCGTCAAAAGTAAAATGACTAGCTCTCTCAGCTAATTTCGCATGAAATACCACCTGTAATAATAAGTCTCCCAATTCGTCTTGTAGCTTATTCATATCGCCTTCCTGGATAGCTTCTAGGACTTCGTAAGTTTCTTCTAATAAATATCTTTGTAAAGATTCATGAGTCTGCTCCCTATCCCAAGGGCACCCCTCCTCCCCTAACAGCTTGTCCATAACTGCTAATAGTTCATCCATAACTAAATACCTCCAGCCTCTAATTAAACACAGATAAACACAGATATATTAGGATATACACTGAATGGTCTTTAATAATAATTTAATCTGCATCTAATCAAAAAATTCAATCCAGCAACAAGACTAAAATACTTGTAAAATCTATATCCATGCCACCAAGCCCACCAAAAGAAAATCAGTGAAAATCATAAAAAATCCGTGTATTCGCAAAGCGAATCAGTGTTGAATTAAAATCTACACGCCTCTAAATATCCGCTTAATCATATTTATATCAAATTCTTTTATCCCTACCAGTAAAATCGCATAAGACATTACTCCTGCTAAAATAGCTATTAATGTAGCAAAGTGAGACCTTATATCAATACCCACACAATATCCGAAAGTTAATTTGGTAATAACCCCCATAATTATAGAAATAATAATAATCTTTATGAGGCGGCTTACTTCGTATTCTACTTTAGTTAATCGTTTTAACATAATGAGATTTAATAAGGAACCTATCATAAAAGCAATTACCGTACCTATGGCAGCCCCGCGAATGTTTAACATGGGGACACTAGTCAAACTATAATTAAAAATTACTTTAAAAATACCCGTAATAATTAGATGGCGCATGGCAATCTCAGGTCTGCCGATACCTTGTAAACCAGCACTTGATAGTTGAAATGCCGCTAAGGCTATACAAGAAAAAGCTAGAGGCTCTAAAGCAAAGCCTGCTTCTGGAAACTTATACAATAGATCGCTTATCTGATAGGCTAGTACATATAATCCTACTGCACAAGGTAAGGAAATTATCATCGCTGCTCTAAAACCATAATTAAGCCTTTCATTTAATAATCTATTATCTTTTTGAGTTAAGGCTTCTGATATTGCAGGCACTAAGCTGGTAGCAATCGATATAGTAAATATTGTTGGTAAACTAATTAAGACGGCTGCCATGCCTGATAACTGCCCGTATAGGGCCGTAGCCTCAGAAGTAGTATAACTTATAGCCATTAGCCGGCGCGGAACTATAACTGCATCAAGTATTTGCACTAAGGGTAATACTACCGCACCAAAGGATACCGGTACCGCTAGTTTTATCATATCTTTAGCTAAATTTATGGAACTAGCACCAGAATATATTAATTCCCTGCCATTAATACCTTCGGCTTTTTTAAATCTGTAATAATAAATAGTTAAGACTATAAGTCCTGCTATTCCTCCTACCACCGCACCAAAGGTTGCACCCGCTGCCGCAAATTCTAGTCCTAAAGGAAATAGCAAATAAGCTAATATAATTACAGCTGTTACTCGAAATAATTGTTCCACTACTTGTGAAACGGCGGTGGGTATCATAGATTGATAACCTTGGAAATAACCTCTAAATACTGACATCAGCCCGGCAAAAAATATCGCCGGGGCTACTGCTAATATAGGGTAATAGGCTTGCTCATTTTTCAATACATAAGTAGCCAGCATATGGGCTGATTGCATAACTAAAACGGTTAAAATTATGCCAAAGCCAAATAGGACTAATAATGATATTTTAAATAATTTTTTACTATCCCCAGTAAAGCCTTGGGTTTCTTTGCGCGAAACTAAAATAGATATAGCTACGGGTATTCCTGCAGTAGCCATCGCTAAGATAGTAGTATAAATCGGATAAGCCATCTGGTATAAGCCAATACCTTCATCACCAATTAGCCTGGCTAGAGGTATGCGATATAAGGCTCCTAGGACTTTACTAATAAATCCAGCTATACTAAGAATTAATGCCCCTTTTAGGAAACTTTGTGTTTTTCCCATCATTACCCTCCCTGTTTTCATGAGGTATATTATACCATTATAATTGCTAATTTATAATTTTTAATTTTAAACGGAACGGTGAGGGCACCGTTCCCTACACCTGACACTTAACCCTCAAACCCAAACGAAACGGCGGGGGCACCGTTCCCTACACCTGACACCTGACACTTAACCCTCAAACCCAAACGAAACGGTGAGGGCACCGTTCCCTACACCTGACACTTAACCCTACTTACGTCTAACAAAAAAAGCGATCTTATATAATCATAAGACCGCTTAAGTAATAATTATAAACTATTGTTCCATCTGTTTAGCTAGGAAACCTGCTGCGGTTTCAGCTAGCTTTACTTCCATATCGCCTAGTTTAACCCCCGTTTCTTTGCTAAGAATAATCACCGCCCCTATTGGATCTCCTTGGGTAATTATAGGAGCAATTACTTGTGATTTTACCGTATATTCACGGTCATCAATTTGGATGATATGAACATTCTCATCATTAGGAGTGTCAATTTCCTTAGTAACTAGGATAGTTCTTTCTTCTAAGGCTCTTTCTACTGCTTTGCCTACCGGTTTACCCATAAATTCCCGCTTATTAGACCCTGCTACTGCAATAACCACATCACGATCCGCAATAATTGATACATGACCAGTAGTTTCATGCAGT
>CAZYLY010000063.1:0-9999 GCA_964648825.1 uncultured Syntrophomonadaceae bacterium | reverse complement strand
ATGGAGTGGCAGCTGGTTTTCCAAGTGGTCCCCAAACTCCAGCAGTCTCTGTATATGATCTACTATTACCCCACGGATCTACAGGTGTATCTTGTAACCAAGGGCCTTTGTCAGGAGTTCCAGTTCCAGTGAACTCTGCACCTGTATTGTCAATACCATTAAGCAGTTTGTTCATAGTAACAGCGTTCATAGCTTGCCCAGTTTCTGCCATAAATACTGCCGTTGCTCCATTTAGAGTACGTACATTGGCGTTATCAGCACTCTCTCTGGCACTTTCTTGTATGTTACCATACACCGGCACCGCTATAGCAGCCAGGATACCGATAATTACTACTACTACCATTAATTCAACTAAAGTAAAACCTTTTTGGTTGTTAGCTTTTTGCATTTTACTGCGTAATTTTAATAACATAATAAACCCTCCTCTATTAATTCCCCAAAAATTTTAGCTGTGTTTTTTTACCAACCTTTTTGCTCATGCATCCCCTCCTTTAATATTCTTGGGTAAATTAACTCCAGCTTATTTATCTACAGTGCGCATTTGCACAACACTGCCAGCTTTATGCAACGGTAGTAATAATATTGAATACGGGTAAATATATCGCCACTATAATTGAGCCTACTATTATAGCCATAAAAATAATCATGACTGGTTCTAAGGATTTTAGCAGGGCATCAATAGCGAAAGTTACTTCATTATCATAAAATACTGCCATACGTTCCAGCATATCATCTAGGGTTCCGGTTTCTTCTCCGACCGCAATCATCTGGGTAACCATGGGTTCAAATACTGCGGTAGCCGCTAAAGGTGCGGCTATAGTTTGTCCTTCACGAATACTATCCCGCGCTTCACCTATGGCATCACTAATTACTCGGTTGCCTACTACTCCTTTTAATACATCTAAAGCATCCAGAATCGGTACCCCGGATCTAATCAGAGTACCTAGTATCCGGGTAAAGCGGGATACCGCTATCCGGTTAACAGCTTTGCCGATAATCGGCATTTTCAAGTATAGATGGTCGAAAAATAGCCGGCCTTGCGGTTTAGTTCCTACCCATTTAAGACCTGCTATCAGTAAAACAATACCTATAAAAAGCCATAAGCCATAATCCCGAATAAAATAACTAATACTCAAGAAAAAGGCGGTAAAAGCAGGCAGTTCTGCTCCCGAGGAAGTAAATTGTTCTACAAAAGTGGGCATAACAAAAGTCAGGATAAAGACAACTATGATTAGGGCTACAGATAATATCATAATCGGATAAATGGAGGCGGACTTAACTTTAGAATTTATCTCTCTATCCCGCTCTAAAGTATCAGCTAACCGGCTTAAAATATTATCCAAAGTACCCCCGGTTTCCCCGGCTTTAACCATACTGACATACATGGGAGAGAAAATCTTGGGATGTCTGGCCATACACTCATTTAAGGCTAGACCTCCTTCTATATTATTATGAATATCAGCTACGGCTTTTTTGAGCATGGGGTTTTTCGTCTGTTCTTCTAATATATTAAGACTTCTTACAATGGGCAGTCCGGCACTAATCATAGTCGATAACTGCCGGGTAAAAAGGGATAAATCATTAATTTTAACACTTTCAAATAAGGTAATATTAATAGAGGCCTTTTTAGCTGCTTCCTTATCTTTATCTTCCTTAATTTCCAGGATAGTTAGGTTTTGGCTTTGCAGGGCATTAATAAGTAAGCCGCGATTATCAGCTTCTAAGGTTCCTTTTACAAGACCACCGGCCGCATTTAAGGCTCGATATGAAAATATCATATTATCCTCCTTCCCAATTCATTAATTTGGGTTAATAGTACGCTTGCTCACTTCTTCGGGAGTTATTAGGCCTCTATCTAAGAAGCCTTTTAGGGATTTTTCCATAGTAACCATGCCTAAGCTTTGCCCGGTCTGCATTACGGTATGTAGTTGGAAAGCTTTATTTTCTCTAATGAGATTACGCACCGCTGGATTAGCAACCAGAACCTCACAAGCTAATACCCGCCCTTTACCATCAGCACGGGGGATTAATTGCTGGGATATAATCCCTAATAAGGTATTAGCTAATTGGATTCTTATCTGGTCTTGTTGATGGGGCGGAAAAACGTCGATTATTCTTTCTACTGTTTGTACTGCGTTAGAGGCATGAAGGGTAGCCATAACTAAGTGACCGGTTTCAGCAGCCGTCATAGCTATAGATATAGTTTCCAAATCCCGCATTTCCCCGACTAGGATTACATCCGGGTCTTGACGGAGAGCCGAGCGTAAGCCCTGGGCAAAAGTCGGGCAATCGGTACCTATTTCCCGCTGATTAACTAAACAAGTGCCATGCTTATGTAAATATTCAATCGGATCTTCTAAGGTAATAATATTGCCGTTTATAGTATTATTTATCAGATGTATCATAGCGGCTAAAGAAGTTGATTTACCGCTGCCAGTCGGTCCAGTAACTAGAATAAGTCCATTACCTTTTAAGGGCAGTTCTTTACATACCGGGGGTAAGCCTAGATTATCAATATGAGGAACATCCATAGGGATTAGCCGAATAGCAATAGCATACGAACCCCGTTGGGTATATACATTGACCCTAACTCTGCCGATGCCGGGGAAAGACATGGAAAAGTCGGCATGGCCCTGTTCATCTATTTGGCGTAAGATTTTATCATCTGTCATTAATTCCCGCCCGAATTTATAGGTATCGGGGGGAGTTAACATGGGATAATCCTCCATACTAACTAATTTTCCATTGATACGCATACTGGGAGAACGCATTACGGTTAAATGTATATCAGATGCTCCCTGCTCAGCTCCTACCCGCACTAAGTCCACCACATTTAATACTTCAAAATTAGCCACCTAAAAGTACCCCTTTCATTACTTCTTGTAAAGAAGTCATTCCTTCTAACGCTTTATTTATCCCATCTTGCCTCATGGTAATCATGCCTTCTTTTATTGCTATTTCTTCCAGTTCGTCTTCGGACTGAATTTTGTTGGTGATGGCTTTGCGCATTTCAGCCCCTACTACTAGAACTTCATGTAAGGCCATACGCCCGGAATAACCTGATTGGCGGCACATATTACATCCAACTGGCCCCCAAAACTTCTTGCCAATATAATCATTCATATTCAGTTGATTAGCAGTCTGTTCATCTAATTCATAAGGCTCACGGCAATTCTTGCATAAACGTCTAATCAAGCGCTGAGATACTACTCCTACCAGCGAAGATGATAATAAATAATTTTCAATCCCCATATTAACCATACGGGCTACAGTTCCGGCGGAACTATTAGTATGCAGGGTGGAGAAAAATAAGTGTCCGGTTAAGGCGGCTCTTACTCCTAAGCCGGCGGTTTCGCCGTCCCGCATTTCCCCTACCATGATAATATCCGGGTCTTGGCGGAGTATAGAACGTAAACCGGCGGGAAAGGTAAGCCCGGCTTTATTATTAATCTGTACTTGGGTAATACCGATTAGGCTGTATTCAACCGGATCTTCTAAAGTAATAATATTACGGCTGGGATGATTTAATTCGGTTAACACACTGTATAATGATGTAGTTTTACCAGAACCAGTCGGTCCGGTAACGATTATCATTCCGTAAGGTCTAGTTATAAGGGATCTGATTCTATCTTCATTTACCGGGCTAAAGCCCAATTTATCTAATGACATAATCGCACTAGTGCGGTCCAGAATTCTTAAAACTAATTTTTCACCATGAATAGATGGTAGGGTAGAAATTCGAAAATCAATTTCCCTTCCGTCTATTCTCATGCGGGTACGTCCATCTTGAGGAATCCTTTTTTCTGAAATATCGAGACTTCCCATAATTTTAATCCGGGAAACAATAGCAGGGAAAGATTTCTTCGGTAGGGCTAACACTTCCCATAATTCACCGTCAATACGAAAACGTACCCTTACATCATGTTCTAATGGTTCGATATGTATATCCGAAGCCCCGCCTTGTACGGCTTGCTGCAATAAGGAATTAACCATGCGAATTACCGGCGCATCGTCAGTTAAGTCTTGGCTTAAAGCATCAGTTTCAACTACTACCCCATAATTATATTGGTTAAGTTCCCCCAGCAGTTTTTCCATCTTACTATCTACTTGTAAGGCGGTGTACTGCTGAATAGCTGATTCCATTTCCCTTTCGGATGCCATAACCGGCACTACATCTAATCCAGTTAAGATGCGTACATCATCTATAGCTTGATAATTAAGCGGATCCGCCATAATTAAGGTCATACGACCATGATTAACGGAAAGGGGCAAAATTGCATGTTTACTAATCATGTTAGTCGGTAAGAGTTTTATTAATTCGGGGTCAATATTCATTCGACTAACTTGTACCCGAGGAATCCCTAAAGTAAACTCCAATACTTCCATTAAATGGTCTTCAGTAATGAAACCTCGCCTAACTAAAACTTTTCCTAGTTTTTCCTTATTAACTTTTTGGTCTTCTAATGCTTGCTTAAGTTGCTCCTGGCTAATCATGCCATTTTCAACTAATATATCTCCTAATAATTTACGTTTTACTTCCACTAATATTCTCCTTATAACAAATAAATTCATTAATAAAAATAGGACTTTATTCACTGCATTTAATTACTTATAGAATCATACGGGACTACAACCCCAAATTATTATTTATTTTTGGATATTTAGGTTTAATATATTTATTCTTTCAAATATTGGATACGTTTTATAATTCTTCACACTTCGCATAATTCCTGCTTCAATATATAAAATATATTATCTATTTCCATAATTAATTACATATAGAAAGAAAGAATTCCTATACTCTGATAGAAATTATACCAAAATATAGGAGTACGCGTCATGTCATGGAGACGAGATTGCTACTTATGTGCCTTACCCATCGCCTCAATAACTTGCTCTTCGGAAATATCCTTAACCATAACGAAATTCCCAATCCCCCGGGGTAAAATAAAAGACGGTTGCTTATTAGCTACTTTTTTATCACTTAACATGGCTTGATAAAGCCCATCTAAAGGTAAATCAGGGAAAGGGTGATAAATATTAAGCTTATGAAATAAGCCCATTATTCTTAAGAAATCTTCATTATTTAAAAATCCTAACTCCATCGCCAAATATCCCGCAGCTATGGTACCCATAATGACTGTTTCCCCATGCCGATAGGTTCCGTAGCCAGCCATACTTTCTATGGCATGACCGAAAGTATGGCCTAGATTTAAAATAGCTCTTATCCCCGTTTCTTTTTCATCTTGCTCGACAACTTCACTTTTAATCCGGCAAGATTCATATATTACTGTAGTTAAGGCTGAACTGGATTTGTCAACAATAGCAGGTGCTAAGTCCTCAAGTTGGGCAAAAAAATTATCGTTATAAATAATGCCGTATTTGCATACTTCCCCTAAACCACTATGATAATCACGTTCATCTAATGTATATAATGTAGTAGTATCGATTATTACTAGCTTGGGTTGATGGAAAGCCCCTATCATATTTTTGCCTTGGGGATGATTAACGGCTACTTTACCGCCGACACTACTATCGACTTGGGCTAATAAAGTAGTAGGAATCTGGATAAAGGGAATCCCCCGCTGATAGATAGCGGCGGCAAAGCCGGCTATATCCCCGATAACTCCCCCGCCCAGGGCAATTATAATACTTTTTCTCTCCAACTTATGCAGCATACAGGTATTTATAATTAACATAGCTTGTTCCATATTTTTATATTCTTCCCCATCGGGTATCAAGTGGGTGAATACTTCATAACCTGCTTCCTGCAAAGATTCTACTACTCTTTCCCCATATAAAGGGAAAACGGTCGGATTACTTACTATTAATACTTTTCGGCCGGCAGATAATTCACGCAGGTATGAACCGGTATTTCCTAGTAAATCTTGTCCTATGCAGATATTATATGAATTTTGTGCTAAATCAAGATGTAGGGTATGCATTTTAACCTCTTTTTTATTTAAGAATATTTTTAACTTGTTTTACTATTTCATTGACAACAAAATCTAACTCTTTACCACTAGTATTAATTCGGTACTGGGCGTAAGCATAGAAAGGTTCCCGCTCTGCTAGCATAGCCTCAATATCTTCCACCTTTAAATTCTTTTTTAATAAAGGACGAGTGCCTTTTTTGCGGCTAACCCGTTCAAATATATCTGTCGATTCGGCATCTAAACAGATTAATACCCCATTTTCCTGCAGTGCTATAACATTTTCTTCTTGCAGGACTATGCCGCCGCCAGTAGCAATTACCTGGTTGTCTTTCCGGCTTAATTTTTGTGCCATTAGCTTTTCTTCCGATCTAAATCTAACTTCACCATGACGCTTAAATAATTCACTAACTGTCATGCCGGTTACTTTTTCGATTTCCCGATCCATATCGACAAAGTCCATCTTCAATTTTTCGGCTACTTTTAAGCCGACGGTACTTTTACCAGTACCCATAAAGCCTATTAATACTATATTTTTTCCCATTTCCACACTCTTTTCATATAATCCCTATAATTTCTATAGTTCTCCAGCATCTCATCCAAGTTATCTCCGCCAAATTTCAATACTAAGGCAGCAGCTATCCCGTAAGCTAACATAGCCTCACCAACTACAGCCGCAGCCGGAACTGCACAAATATCAGAACGTTCGATAGCAGCAGCTTCCGCTTCCCAAGTAGAAGTATTGACACTTTGCAGGGGCTTATATAATGTAGGAATCGGTTTCATATACCCACGCATCCAGACAGTTTCACCGTTAGTAACTCCCCCTTCTAAGCCTCCCGCCCGGTTAGAAGTCCTATATAAACCTCTTTCTTTATCAATAAATATTTCATCATGTACGAGTGAACCAACCATATGGGCGTTAGAAAATCCTTCCCCGATTTCAACTGCTTTAATAGCCGGAATACTCATAAGCAATCTACTTAAATTGGCATCTAGTTTACTATCCCAACTAGTATGACTACCTAAGCCGGGGGGTACTCCCATAGCGCCAACTTCAAAAAAACCGCCTAATGATTCCCCTTTCTTTTGGGCTTCATCAATAGCCGCCATCATTTGTGCTGACACATCTGCATCTAAACACCTGACCGGTGAAGCTTCTACTTGTTTCATAAATTCAGTATAAGTATAATTAGCCAAGCCGCTATGTGGAACCTGCACATTTCCAATGCTAATAACTTGGCTATAAATATATATGTCAAAGGCAGCTAATAATTGCTTAAAAAATGAACCGGCTGCTACCCGGGTTGCAGTCTCCCTTGCACTAGCTCTTTCCAGGATGTTCCTCATATCTTGATGATTATACTTAATAGCTGCCGCTAAATCGGCATGACCCGGACGAGGTCTAGTTACTTTTTTCTCCTCTATATCTGGACATATTCCAGAGTTCATAATGTTTTCCCAATGCTTATAATCATTATTAGCAATCATAAAACTAATCGGGCTGCCTAATGATACTTGATCACGTATTCCGGTGATTATTTCCGCCGTATCTTGTTCAATTTTCATTCTGCCGCCCCGGCCATAACCTTTTTGCCTTCTAGCTAAATCATTATTAACTTGCAGAACATCTACTGTTACACCGGCAGGAAAACCTTCTATTAACCCTATTAATCCTTTACCGTGAGATTCACCCGAAGTAATAAACCGCAACACTCTCATTTCCCCCTATTTTTTCTTAATATATCCCCCTCTAAAGTGCTTAGGCTCCATCGATACTACAAAGGCATTACAATCCTTTTCGTAAATTCTTTCCGCTACTAATTGAGCCATATTGCGTTTAACGATAATATTTAAGACTAACTTCGGTCCGGCTTTACCACTAGCTTCCCAACATGTAACGGGAAACCCCTCTTCTCGCAGTTCATTCACAATATGGGAATGTTCTCTGTCAATAGTAACTTGCATCCCCCGATAACCTAAAGCTAATCTTTCCTCGATATAGGTTCCTACTAATATACCTAAAGCAAAACCAGTACAAAAAACGATTAATTTTACCGGGTCATCAAGTGAGCCTACTACCATTCCTAAAGCTACTGTATAAACTAATATTTCAAAAAAGCCTAAAATAGCTGCTGGTATACGGTCTCCCCTAATAACTAAAATCATGCGGATAGTGCCTAACGAAACATCAATAATACGGGCAAAGAAAATAAATAGTAATTCCAAAATCATTATGTCAACTCCTTATTCCCAGTTTGCAGGCGGTTCATTAGCAACCCTAATCCTGCCTGCTACCGGATTAATTATAATATAGCGTTTAGTACCTTGATTATTAGTTAGAGTAATAGTACCTCCACTACTTGGTGTACCTGTAGAAGTGAAACCGCAATAAGGATTACGATCAGTACCCTTTGGAAAAGTTGTAGCTCCTACATATTCTATGCCGGAGGGCAACCGATAGCGAATATCCTGCTTGTCAGGTATATGAGTATAATATAGCTTATAACTATTATCATAAACATAAAAGCTAATCCTCACCGGTTTGCCATGAAAAATTGCCTCACTTCTGGCGCTTCTTATTACAGAAGCGATATGTTGGGCTTCGGTATTTAGTTTATTATCTTCTAAAACTCTAATACCAAGCGGAATAGTCATAGTCGATATAAGTGCAATAAGCGCTAATACTGCAATTAATTCAATTAGAGTAATGCCCTTATGGTTGCATTTGATTTAAAACCACTTCTTTCATATAGATAACAGGCGGTTCTTCACCAGTAAGAATTTTCAGGGTTAAGGCTCCTTGATGTACAAACATAGGTAAACCATTCATAATAGTGAGCCCCTTTGCCTGTCCCAATGCTAATAGTTTAGTCAGACTAGGATTATAGATTAAATCACATAATACTAGCTGTTCTTTAACCATCTCCAGATTAGTGACTGGGGATTCATTAACATGGGGATACATGCCGACCGGCGAACAATTAATAATAATGTCGGCCTTAGACGCTGCTCTATTAAAGCTTTCCTCATTCATTTCTAAGCTATAACTAGTAACCCCAGTTTTCGTTGTAATAAAGTCAGCTAAAGCCTTAGCTTTATTAATGTTAATATCTAAGAAAGTTATCGCATCGGCTTCCTCACTGGCCAGGGCATACGCTACTGCCCGGGCTGCACCGCCAGCACCGATTAATACCATATGTCCGCTTATATTTATATTAGCCTCCTTAAGTCCAGCTATAAAACCTAATCCATCAGTATTATAGCCTGTCAGTCGGCCCTTTTCGTTTTTTATGAGATTAACGGCTCCGCAAGCTTCGGCTTCTGGTGATAAATTATCCAGATAAGGTATTACTTGTTCCTTATAAGGAATAGTAACATTTACCCCCTGCATCTTAAAAACCCGAATAGCTTCCACCGCCTGGCTAATACCGTCCGGCTGTACTTCGAGGGGCAAATAAATATAATTTAGCCCCATTTTTTCTAAAGTTAAATTGTGCATTAAAGGTGAAAGGGTATGTCCCAATGGATAGCCAAATAACCCCATTAGCCTAGTTTTATTATTAATCATTAATATAACTCCGGCAGCTTCTTTTTTAATCTTTTTAATACGAAATATTCCATCATTCGGGAGATTTTAGTTCCGGCAAATTCTTTCTTATCCAGGGGTACTACTAATATAGTAAAAAGCCCCGCCCGATTGCCCCCTAAAATATCGGTGAAAATCTGGTCTCCTATGACGACCGTTTGCTCAGGCGTTACTTCTAACAATGCCATGGCGCGATAAAAAGCTCCCCGGCGGGGCTTTTGAGCCCGATGCACAAAGGGTATTCCTAATTGGTCGGCTACTTTCACTACTCTTTGTTCACCATTATTAGATAAGATACAAGCTTTAAAGTCTTTTTGTTTAATTAACCTGAACCAATCTAAAACTTCCCCGGTAATATTATTACTATTCCACTCAGTTATAGTATTATCTAAATCTAAAATAAAAGCCTTCTTATTTAAGGCTTGCATTTCATCTAGGGGGATTTCCATTAATGATTTTATATATAAATCAGGATAT
>CAZYLY010000062.1:0-10063 GCA_964648825.1 uncultured Syntrophomonadaceae bacterium | reverse complement strand
ACTTAAGGAAATTGTAGGAAGGATAAAACTATTTAGTTATATCTTCTCCAAACCATTTTTCGGATATTTCGGCCGCAGTTCCATCAGCTTTCATTGCATCTAAAGCTTTTTGTAATTCAGCTAAGAAGGCCGCATCAGTTTGTCTTAAGCCTACACCAAATTCTTCTTCACCGAAGTTTTCCTCGATAACTTTATAATCATCCGGTTTTTTAGCAATATAGTATCTGCCTACTACTTCATCAACTACTACAGCATCTAGACGACCAGAAGCTAGGTCTAGTAAAGCTTCGTCATTACTGCCAAATTCCACTAACTCACCAATAGAGTCAAAGGTAGCGGCATCCCTTTTAACCGCATCTATAGCACTGCTACCAGCTTGAATACCTACGCTTTTACCTTCTAGCCCAGCTTTATCTTTAATATCAGAAGACTTTTGTAAAACGATAATTTGACGGTCGGCAATATAAGCATCAGTGAAAGCTATTTTAGCTTTTCTTTCTTCCGTAATAGTTAGGCCATTCCATATAACGTCAACTTTATGACCATTTAATTCCTCGATAATGGTATCCCAGATTACCGGTTGGAATTCTACTTCAATTCCCATTTTAGCAGCCGCAGCTTTAGCTAAATCAATATCAAAACCAATAATATCATTAGTACCTGGTTCCCTAAAGCCCATCGGTGGGAATGCATCATCTAAACCTACGATGAAGTAGCCTCTTTCCTTGATGTCAGTCCAGGAAGTATCTACTACATCACCAGAGCCTGCATCAGGAGCCTCTACTTTAGGTTCGGAACTGTCACCACAACCGACCATGAACAGCCCCATGGATAAACATAATACTAATATTAACGCCAGTTTCTTTTTCACTAAACTACCTCCCCAAAATTTATTGTCGAATCCATTTTACTTTAATAAGTTAAATTAGTAAATAGGTATGACCAACAAAAAAGCCAAATCCCCTTTAAAGAATTTGGCTGTTATAAAATCATTACAAATTATCTTTATTAACCATATCATCAAGTACTTGTACTTGGAGAGTTTTCTTATCTTTCATAAATTTAAAAATTCCATTATTAAAATCGGTACCAAACTCCTTGAAAAATATACCTTCATATTCGACATTTTTAGCGTAATTGAATATTACCCGATACCCTTCCCCTTCCCTGATTAGATAAGCTCGTACTCCTTTTTGATAGACTTCGTCTTCATTTTTAAGATAACGGGCTACGGAAATAATATGTAGGTCCACAAAGGGTATTTCTTTCAAGAGTGCATTAATAACTGAACCCTTGGATATTTGCTCCCATAGACTTTGGGCGGTCTGCCCTAAAATAATTTGCGTAACCCCTTTTTCCCTAGCTACTTCGGCAATTACTTTAGAAATGGGACGGTTTTCATTATCCTTCATAATAAATGTAGCAGCTGGTTTTTGGGCCGCAATTTCTTGCCATTTCTCAATATAGCGGGATTTTTCCGCATCTAACTCATCAAAAGGTTTGGCATCAATAGTAAGAATATATAAAGGTGCATTACAAATATTAGCTAAATTACATCCCCGCTGAATAAGCCGCTCCCCATTAGGTCCATAATATACACAGACTAGAATACATTCATCCATTTGTGAATTGGCATTTATCATTTTATTATCCCTCTCCATTCTATTAGTAATTTTACATTTATTTTTATAGAATAATAAAAATCATGTACTGAATATAGCTTAAGTATCTTCCCCCGTCAAACAATTTAAGTATAATTAATATATTGGGAGGAGATTAATTGTTGAAACTACCTATTGTAATTCTTATACCTTTTATTGCAGCATTAATAGTACCCTATTTGTTTAAAAAGTTTGCTCGGTCTATTCATACTGGTTGGTTGGTGTTCTTCATTCCCCTGGGTTTGTTTTTACACCTGACTACTTATATTCCGATAATAGCATCTGGTCATACTATTATAACATCCCTAGCTTGGATTCCCTCTTTAGACATTAATATTACCACTTATCTCGATGGGCTATCCTTAACTTTCAGTTTATTAATTACTGGCATTGGGGCCTTAGTAGTATTATATTCTATATTTTATTTAAATAAAGAACGGGAAGCCTTAGCTAACTTTTATGTCTATTTATTATTATTCATGGGGTCGATGCTGGGATTAGTATTTTCCGATAATATATTAGTATTATATGTTTTTTGGGAAATAACTAGTATTACTTCCTTCTTGCTAATTGCCTATTGGTTTGAACGGGAGAAGTCGCGCTATGGAGCTTTAAAATCTTTGCTAATTACGGTATTAGGCGGTCTAGCGATGTTAGCCGGTTTTATTATGCTGGCTATAATGGCAGATACTTATAGCATTCGTACTATGCTGACTAATATTAGTCTTATTACTAGTCATTATTGGTTTATTCCAGCACTAGTCTTAATCTTACTCGGCGCTTTTACAAAATCAGCTCAGTTCCCCTTTAGTATATGGCTGCCTGACGCTATGGAAGCCCCGACTCCGATTAGTGCTTATATACATTGCGCTACCATGGTTAAGGCGGGTATTTATTTAGTAGCCCGTTTAACTCCTATTTTTGGCGGTAGTGCAGTATGGTTTTGGCTCATATCGGGAGTGGGGCTTATCACTTTAATTTACGGAGCCTTTAATGCCATTAAGCAAATGGATTTAAAGGCCTTACTCGCTTATTCCACGGTTAGTCAGTTAGGTCTAATTATGTGCCTTTTAGGGCTAGGCTCAGCCGCCATGTATTTTGGCAGTGGTGATAAGGCAAATTTTTACGCTTTTGCCGGCTTTGTAGCCATTTTTCATTTAGTTAACCATGCTACTTTCAAAGGGCTATTATTCATGGTAGTAGGGATTATTGACCATGAAACCGGGACTAGAGATATTAGGCGTTTAGGTGGTTTAATGCAGCTTATGCCCGTATCTTTTACCCTAATGGCAATAGGCGCTTTTGCCATGGCGGGCCTTCCACCTTTCAATGGGTTTTTAAGTAAAGAAATGTTTTTTACGGCTACTTTAAATATTACTCAGCTATCCGCCTTTAATTTGGGGACATGGGGACTGTTATTTCCTGCTATAGCTTGGTTAGCGAGTATATTTACTTTTGTTTACTGTATGATTCTAGTTTTCAAAACTTTTACCGGTCGCTATCAAGCGGAAAAAATCGAAAAGCCTGCCCGAGAAGCATCCATCGGCATAATAATTGCTCCGGTTGTTTTAGCCCTTTTAGTCATCGGCTTTTTCTTCTTCCCCCAAGAGTTAGCTAATTATTTAATTAAACCTGCCTGGATAGCAATCTTTCCTACACTTATAGATAATGATGTAAATATTGCGGTTACGGCTTGGCATGGTTTTAATACGGAATTACTCATGACCATCGGGCTGGTTATTTTAGGTACTATATTATATATCAGCCTACCTAAATGGCAGAAGTTATATAGCTTATACCCCCCTAAAATAACTATTAACCATATCTATGATAAAACTTTGATGGGGATAGAGCTTGCCTCCCGCAGGATTACGGATAGCTATATGACCGGTTATATGCGCGATTACCTAGTTTATATTTTCACCTTTTTCATTATTATGGGCAGCCTGTCTCTATGGCTTTTAGGCGGCTTTACCCTTGATTTTTCTACTAATGCCCCTTTAAATTTTTATGAAATTATTTTAATTATTGCTTTACTTATAGCCGCATTAATCGTGCCTTTCACCACTTCGAGATTGACTGCTATTATTGCTACTTGTGCAGTTGGTTTTATAGTCGCTGCTTTTTTCGTCTTATTCAGAGCTCCAGATTTAGCTTTAACCCAATTAGTAGTAGAAACAGTTTCTACGGTTTTATTTTTGCTGTGCTTTTATCATTTACCTAAACTGCGACCGGAAATTTCCCGTTTATCTTTTAAATTAGTCAATGCTTTAATTGCTGTAGGGGTAGGAATTACAGTTACTTTTATCGCCTTATCTGCCCAAAGTACGCGCCTCTTCCCTTCTATATCCAATTATTATACTGATGCCTATGAACTAGCGGGGGCCAAAAATATTGTTAATGCTATCCTTGTGGATTTTCGGGGATTTGACACTATGCTGGAAATAACGGTTTTAGTAATAGCCGGTTTAGGAGTATATACCTTAATAAAGCTGGCTAAACCAGGAGGGAATGAAGATGAATAAGCTTAATGATATGTTTTTACAAAGTGTAACTAAAGTAGCAGTTTTTATTATTTTTACTTTTGCCATCAATCTGTTTTTTTCCGGACATCACTATCCAGGGGGAGGCTTTATCGGAGGCTTAACCTTCGCTGCAGCTTTGACCCTCTTATTTTTAGCTTTTGATATAGACTCGGTACATAAAAATTTGCCCTTTGATTTTAAAATTGTAGCCGCCCTAGGAGTATTAATTGCAGTATTAACTGGGGTCGGAGGTATGTTATTTGACGCACCTTTTCTAACCCAAAGTTTCGGTTATATTAACCTGCCTATTTTCGGGGCTACTGAAATTGCCAGTGCAGTTATTTTTGATACGGGAGTAGCCCTAGCAGTTATTGGAACTGCAGTAACGATTATTATAACTATCGGGAAGGATAGATAAGATGGAAACCTTAATAGCTATTTTAGTAGGAATATTATTTACTATCGGCACTTATCTGCTTTTATCCAGAAATTTATTGCGGATTATTTTAGGCACTTCCCTGATGGGTTATGGGGTAAACTTACTCTTAATTACTGCAGGCGGCCTTAAAACCGGGGCTCCGCCTTTATTAAGCCTTAAAGAGACTTATTTTACCGACCCCTTGCCCCAAGCACTCTTATTAACGGCCATTGTCATTAATTTTGCTACTACGGCTTTATTTTTAGTATTAGGCTATAGAGCTTATCAAAATGATAATACTTAAGCAAGCGATTAATTGTGAGGTAATATAAATGAATAATTTACTAATACTCCCTATAATCATTCCCTTGATTACTAGTTTAATATTAATCATATTTCCGAAGTATTTGCGGATACATAAAGGCTTAAGCTGGTTGGCAGTTATCTCTATAGGGTCAACAGCTCTTATTTTAATTAAACAAATTACTATAGATGGGATTCAGACTTTACAGCTAGGTAATTGGCCCGCCCCTTATGGAATTAGCCTAGTAGCCGATATGTTGGCGGCTTTGCTAGTATTAACTACTAGTATCGTAGTTTTTTGTTGTCTATTATACGCTTTCCATACTATCGGGGCAGAAAAAGAAAAAAGTTATTTTTATCCCTTAGTATTATTACTACTTACCGGAATTAACAGTTCTTTCCTGACCGGGGATATTTTTAATTTATTTGTATGTTTTGAAGTTATGTTAGTAGCATCTTATGTACTAATTTCTCTAGGGGGGGCTAAACGCCAATTACAGGAATCATTAAAATACTTAATAACCAACTTAATCGCCTCTACCCTTTTCTTAGTAGCCATTGCTTATTTATATAATATTGTAGGTACATTAAATATGGCAGATATATCGGTGCGCATTGCCAGTGTGGGACAAAATGGCTTAATAACTACTATAGCCCTTATATTTTTAATCGCCTTTAGCCTTAAGGCCGGCTTATTTTTATTTTATTGGCTGCCCGGTTCTTACAGTGCCCCACCCCAAGTAATTGCAGCTATATTTGCGGCTCTATTAACTAAAGTCGGCATATACGCCATCCTGCGCATTTTTACTTTAATTTTTTATCACGACCCCCAGGTTACCCATTTATTAATCGGTATAATGGCGGGAGTAACTATGATTTTCGGAGCCCTAGGTGCGGTTGCTTATGAAGATATAAAACGCATTTTAACCTATAATGTCATCGTGGGGGTAGGGTTTTTGTTAGCGGGACTAGCAGCTTTTAATTATGAGGGGCTAAGTGGTTCGATTTATTATTTAATTCACGATATGATGGTTAAAGCACTAATCTTCCTGCTGGGAGGTACGGTTATCTACTATACCCAGACGAGTAAAATCAGGGAAGTTAGTGGACTTATACGTCTATTTCCCTTACTCGGCTGGATGTTTTTTATCGCCGCCTTATCTTTAGCGGGTATTCCGCCTTTTAGTGGTTTTATCGGGAAAATATTTATTACTAGCGGAACTTTCGCCGGTAATTACTTATGGTTAGGAGCCATCGGGCTTTTTACCAGCCTAATGGTTTTATATAGTTTAATGAAGATATTTATGAATTGTTTCTGGGGCTATACTAATGTTGCCTTAGAAAAAGGGGAAAAGCATAATGCTATAATGCTCCCCATGCTTATCTTAACTATTTTAACTATCGCGCTGGGTCTAGGGGCAGAAGGAATTGCATCTTATGTAGATTTGGCGACTAATAATTTGCTTAATCCATCTATATATATCGAAGCGGTCTTGCAACCTTAATCTTTCACTGGAAAGGAAGGTGATACCATGCCTATACAAGTTTTAATTAATTTATTTATCGGTTTCTTGTGGATGCTAATGCAAGAGAATTTATCCATTTTAACTTTTTTAACTGGATATTTGGTAGGCTTATTTATATTATTTGTTTTGCGCCGCAACTTGTCCCAACAGTTTTATGTAATTACCTTAATAGCAGTATTTAACCTGTTTTTTATATTTATATGGGAATTATTCATTTCTAGTATTTTCGTCATTAAAAGAGTTCTAAAACCGCGTATAGATATAACTCCAGGCATATTTACCCTGGAAACTGATTTACAAAGCGATTTAGAACTCACCTTAATCTCCATGCTTATTACCCTAACCCCCGGTTCAGTAGTAATGGAAATATGTCATGGGGACGGGGGTATTGACACCCCCCTTAACCATTTATTTATCCATGGTTTTGATTTACCTGAATCTATAGTTGAAGTTACGAAATCCAAAAATAGGTTTGAAGATGCCATAAAGAAGGTGACACGTTAATGATTAAATTAATTTTAAATTTTTCTTTACTTCTGATAAGCTTGTCAATTTTAGCCGCTATTTTTCGCATAGTGAAAGGGCCTTCTATACCTGATAAGGTCTTAGCCTTAGATATGTTAGGAATAAATATTATTTCCGGGGTGGCTATTTATTCAGTTTTACTGCAAACCAGAGCGTTTTTTGAAGTAATTTTGCTGATTGGCATTTTATCCTTTATAGGAACAATTGCCTTGGCTAGATTTTTAGAAAGGGGTGTAGTCATTGATAAGTCTGCTGATTGAATGGTCAACAGCTATATTAATATTAGCTGGTACTATATTTACCTTTTTAAGTGCTGTAGGGCTAATACGCTTACCTGATGTTTATTCCCGGGCACATGCAGCCTCTAAAAGCGCTACTTTAGGGGTCTTATTTACTTTACTAGGCGTATTTCTTTTTTTTCTAATGGAGGAAGGCTATTTTAGTACTAAGTTGTTTTTAGGATTTGCCGGTCCGCTTACCGTTCAAAAGTGGAAATGTGCGAATCCAGTATTCAAGATGATTTGAAGGGGTATTGGGCGGAATAGGGTAAGTGTGTCAATACCCCCGTCCCCATGACATATTGTCACTTTATTAACCCAGGAACAGGCATGGGAACTCCGTAAACTGCATCACGGGCGGTTACAATTAGTAGTTTATTATCTTCACCGGCAAAGGCGCAATTGGCTGGATGTCTGCCGGTTACGATAGTACCGAGGTGTTCCCCGCTAGGTCTAAAAACTTCTACACCAGGCGCACCGGTTATATATAGGTTTCCTTCTATATCCAGTGCCATACCATCAGGATAAATAACCTTAGCAAAATCACGCGGATTACTAAGGTTGCCATCTTGCGCAACATCTAAAACTAATACTTCATCAGTTTCGGTTAAAGCCAAGTAAAGCAATTTTTCATCCGGCGAGAAGGCTAGTCCATTTAGGTATTGATTAAAAATGCCTTCGAGGATAATCTCCCCATCAGTTTCTATCCGATATAAGCCCATAAAATCTAATTCCGGCACCCTTCTGCCTAAACCATACGGAGGATCAGTAAAATAAATTATTCCATCGGAACGCACCGCTATATCATTAGGGGAATGAAACTTTTTACCTTGGTAATTAGCTGCTATGGCTGTAATGTTTCCCTCCCTATCCATCCTGGTAACAGTTCGGGAACCATGTTCAGCGGCTAAAAGCAGCCCCTTAGTATCATAAGCCAGACCATTAGAATTGCCACTGGGACGGCGAAAAACTTCGATTTGCTTATTAGCTAAGGTTAGTTTATAAATAATGCTGGCCGGAATATCGCTAAATAATATATAGCCCCCATCCTTGTTCCATACCGGACCTTCAGTAAATAAAAAACCTTCGGCAAGTAAAAAGGGTTGACCAATTTGTTCAAAAGTAAGATTATTGCTGCTCATAAAACTAGATCCCTACCTTAAATATTTTTTGTTATTTTAACTCATAGCTAGCTATTAGGCAAAAAATATTGTATACATCTGAAAAAAATATTGAAATCTGCTTAAGTTTAGTAATATATAAAAGGAGGGACTAATAATCTCTTTTTATTATAATAATAAAATCAACTTGACTTTTACAAAACGAGGAGGAATAAATACTCATGTCTACAGGATCATATAACCCTTATGAAAATGCCCAAGCCCAGTTTGATAGTGTAGCAGAACTAATTGGCTTAGATGCAGCCAGTCGCCAACTATTACGTCAGCCTATGCGGGAATATCATTTTTCAATTCCAGTAAAAATGGATGATGGTTCTACCCAAGTATTTAAAGGCTATCGTATGCAGCATAATGATGCGAAAGGTCCGGCTAAAGGCGGCATCCGCTTTCATCCCCACGAAACCGCTGATACAGTTCGAGCTTTATCTATGTGGATGACCTGGAAATGCGCCGTAGTCGATATACCCTTAGGCGGCGGCAAAGGCGGCGTGGTTTGTGATCCGCGCACCTTGAGTTTAACCGAACAAGAGCGTTTATGCCGGGGTTGGGTTCGGGCCTTAGCTAGAAATATTGGTCCCAATACTGATGTACCTGCACCCGATGTTATGACTAATAAACAACATATGTTATGGATGCTAGATGAATACGAAACTATCCATGGAGGACATTTTCCCGGAGTTATAACCGGTAAACCAGTAGGTATGGGCGGTTCCCTGGGCAGAACTGAAGCAACCGGCTATGGGCTAATTTATACCTTAAGAGAAGCCTTACAAGTGTTAAATATAGATATTACCAAAACTACCGCTAGTTTTCAGGGCTTTGGCAATGTAGCCCAATATGCCGCTAAGTTATACCAAGAATTAGGCGGTACTGTTGTGGCTATGTCTTGTTGGAGTCATGCTGACCAACGGGCTTTCACTTTCCGTAATTTAGAAGGCTTAGATGTAAATGCTTTAATGAGCAATACCGATACTTTCGGTACCTTTGATAAAGACAAAGCCCGGGAATTAGGCTGTGAAATATTAGACGGCGATGCTTGGTTGGAACAAGATGTCGATATACTCATGCCTTGTGCCCTGGAAAATCAGATTACTGCTGAAAATGCCCCCCGCATCAGTTCTACAGTTAAAGTGCTGGCTGAAGGGGCTAATGGACCTACAACCCCTGATGCTGATGAGATTATTAAAGCTAAGGGTATATACTTAATTCCCGACTTCCTGGCTAATGCCGGAGGAGTAACTTGTAGTTATTTTGAACAAGTCCAATGTAATACTAACTACTACTGGGAAAAGGAAGAAGTCTTAGAAAAGTTAGATACTAAAATGACGGCTGCTTACCACGGGGTTAATAATCTTGCCCAAGAAAGAAACTTATATATGCGGGATGCAGCCTATGTAATATCTATTAATAGAGTGGCGGAAGCAGTGAAGCTTAGAGGTTGGGTATAGTCTTAGGGGCTATCAACTAGTTGCGCATAATGAAGCAAGGGTTTATCCCCTTGCTTTTATTTTTATAATGAATAGATTTCCCTATCCATAGTATCAATCGTTTCCTTCATGCTATCCCAACATTCCCCCATTAGCTTTTCAGTATCGGCACCGGTAAGTTGTTCAGTAATTATCGGGGGCAGAATCTTAATGTCGGCC
>CAZYLY010000061.1:0-10161 GCA_964648825.1 uncultured Syntrophomonadaceae bacterium | reverse complement strand
GGGGCCTTATCTAATTACCATGATTTTATTAGAATCACTAACACCACAGGAGAATACTTAGCTTTTCTTTTATTTACCCTAACCGATTCCGCCTCACTTGATCAAGTTAGCATTAATGAGTTTATTCAGCAAACTACCAGCTTGCTTGAAATTAAACACGCTGTAGATTCGCTGCCTGATTTAATTAAAACCCAGTCTAAATTAAAATATCAGCTAAGCTTCTTTTCCAATACAATTAATAATATATTTGAACCTTATGGTATTGATATGCTCATACAGCTATATATGGAGATTATTTCTGAAATGTTCCTCCTGCCTTCGGCGGTAACTTTAGTTTACGATGGTGAAAAATATTGTCCCTTATATGCTAAAGGTATTAAGGTAAATGATTGCAGCGAATTTGGCTTGGATGCCCAACCATTTCTTAAAAATAGGCAACTTTCCACCTACCCTTTTCTAGTTGCTGAACTAACTCCTGATGTATTAGGAGAGCAAAATTATGCCAAATTAATAGCCAACCATGCCTATTTAATTGCTCCTGTTACCTGGGAAAATACTAACTACTTAATTATTTGTATGTCGAGTAATGATTATCAATTTGATGCATCCGATAAAGTAAGTCTTATGGCTTTAAATAATACTGTTAACCAAGCGGTGCAGTTTAACTCTACTAAAAACAGCCTTATGCAAAATAATTACGCCCTAGACAAAAAGGTTTTTTTATTGACTAGTATTTACCATGCTTCCCAGTTTATTTTTTCCGAAACCGAGTTAGATAAAACTGTAGAGGTATCGCTAGATATGTTAATGGAAATATTCCAATCGGAAACTAGTGCCGTAGTACTGAAAAATCCTTATGAAGATACCTTTAAATTAAAACGAGTAAAATCAGTTAATCATCTGGAAAGTATTGAATATACCTTTGCCGCCCCAGACCAAACCGACTTGACTTACTATCCCCTGGTTGATTTTACTAATGATGGGGAACGGAAATCATTTATGCAATTATTTCCAGAAATAAATCAACTTGAAGATAAACTGCAACCAAGAATAATAGCCCACCTGAAACGAGATAATCATTACTATGGTTTCATAACTTTATCTAATCGTGTAACCGGGCAGACTTATGCGGATGAGGATAAGGAATTACTAGTATTATTACTAGCCTCCATAGGTATTGCTATAGAAAATTGCTTGATGTTAAGCGAGATACAAGAAAAAAACTTGATGCTTAATAAGAGCTTGCAAAATATTTACGCTATTCAAGAAGTCTTAAATACTATTAGAAATGCTGATAATATTGAGCAGTTTGGACAATTATTGCTGGAAGTTTTAGGGTTAGGTCTAGGGGTTAAAACCGGCATAGTTATAGCCAGGGGTAATCCCAGTTACACTGCCATTTATTCCAATAGTGCACTCGATCCTGCATTAATATTCCCTAATCTTAACAATATTTCCCGTGAGGGCGTATATGATTTGCTTATTGATGATAACCCCTTACCGGTCTTAGTAATCCCCATTGCCAAACAGACACATATTCAGGGTTATCTTATTATTCAGGAATTTGCTGATTCAGTAATAGATGATACTGATAAAACACAACTCTTAACTATAATTTCCCTTATTATCGGAGAAACATTTCATAACTTATTAGAAAAACAGGCTATATCTAAAGCAGGTATAGTTAATTATCCCTTACTCATTTCTCATCGTATCCTACAGGAAGCAGAACAATTATCAGGACTAGGGCTAGAGCCAAATATAGTGCGATTTTATCATCCCGATCCCCAGAAAGTCTTAGTAGCTTGTCGGGAATGGTCGGAAGGATTCCTATTTCTTCCTAATGCCGGCATCATTATCTCACCTTTAGATAAATTGGCTATCGAAACTCAATTAAACACTCATACCGAAGAATATCAATTTTTATCAGTTAATAATATCGAAGATATACTTGATCAATTATTTACTTAGGATAAAATGAATACTCCCCTATTAATACTCCAATTTTTCTATTTTTTGCAGGAATTTGCATATGCTTATAGAATAATTATTTTCTAATATCTTGATTATAAGATATTAAGAAATAGGGGGGGAATGGGGAATGAACGTAAGAAGAATTATTATCGTCATATTGGCTATCCTTTTATTAGTAACCATTGTATCAAAATATACTAATAAACCTGTTGATACGCTATCGCCAGAATCACCGCAACTATTAGAAAAAGCAGTACTTTTTAATCCGTCCGGTCCTACTGTTATACCAGTAGTAGGGCTTACTAACTCTGAAATTTCAGGGGATTTAGACATTGAAGTTACCTATTGGAATAATGTTGATGAAGTATTAGCCGCAGTTAACAAAAAGGAAACGGGATTAGTGGTAATGCCGATTACGGCCGGGGTTAATATGTATAATCGCGGTTTAGATTTAACTTTATTAGGGGTGCATGAATGGAAAGTTTTTTATTTAATAGCCCGTTCTGGTGTGGAATTTAGTGATTGGACCTCCATGCAAGGTAAAGATATTTATACTCCAGTGGGTAAAGGACAAACGGCTGATATTTTAATGCGGGCTGGTTTGAAGCAATCTAATTTGGAACTCGGGGTTGATGTTAATATTAATTATGCTCCCCCGCAAGAAATTGTAGCTCTATTTAAAGAAGGTAAAGTCGATTTTGCTGCCTTACCCGAACCTTTTGTCACTATGGCCATCCAAGGGGATAAAGGCTCGATTGTACTAGACTTCCAAAAATATTGGCAAGAATTAAGCGGGCAAAACGATAGACTTCCCATTGCCGGTTTATTCGCCAGTAAGGAATTTTTGAAAAATTATCCTAGGGAAACGGTAAGATTTTTAGATGCCTTTAATAAATCTATTACTTGGGCTAATGAAAACCCGGATTTAGCCATCGAAGCTTCCGCAGAAATTCTGCCGGTTCCAGCCCCGATTATTAGACAGGCCTTAGAACGTATCGATTTTTACTATGTTCCAGCTAGTGAATGTAAAGCAGAAGTAACTGCATTTTTAAGTAAAATTAAGGAATTAGATGATGAAAGCATAGAAAAAGTCCCTGATGCAGGATTCTACGTTGATGTTTTACATTAAAAGAAGTTTACTCGGTTTATTTTTATTCTTTCTAGTATGGCAGGTGTTGGCTATCTATCTGGATGCCAACACCATTATTCCATCTATACCTGAAATAACCGCCATTTTCATTACCCTTTTTATTAAAAAAGGCTTCTTTACTGCCGTTGCTAGTACTGTAGGCAAAGTAATTATAGCTCTATCTTTAACTTTGCTCATCGGTATTCCCCTAGGAGTTTTATTAGGGGTCAATAATAAGCTTTATGATATGTTTCGCCCTATAATTATGATAATTCAAGCGGTACCGGTAATATCATGGTTGACCTTAGTTATTTTTGCCTGGGGAATTGGGTTTAAGGGGCCTATTTTTATTACCTTTCTCTCTTTGTTTCCTATTGCTTTGTTAACTACTATATCGGGGGTAAGAAACCTAGATAATGATCTTCTGGAGATGGCATACTTATATAAAGTTCCCCGTTTATTAATAATTAAGGATATTTACTTAGGTTCATTAGTCCCTTTCATAATTGCGGCTTTAGATGTTACTCTAGGACAAGCCTGGAAAGTTGTTTTAGTAGCCGAATACTTATGCGGAAATTCTGGCTTAGGAAAGTTAATATTAGCCGCCCGCTATGAAGTTAATCCTTCTAAGGTATGGGCCTTGACTTTTTTTGCGGTATTCCTAGGGCTAATAACGGAAAGAATCGTGAAAATGTTATTAGGAAGGATAGCCAAACAATGGGTAGTCTAATTAATATTACTAATTTAGAAAAGCGGTTTGCTGAAAAATTAGTATTAAAAGATATTAACCTCACTATTCGCAAGGCAGAACGAATTGCTGTTTTAGGCCCTTCGGGAGCTGGCAAAACCACCTTGCTGCGTATTATTTCTGGTCTGGAAAAGTCTACTAGTGGTAATGTGGCCTTAACTAGCTCTAAAATTAGCTATGTTTTTCAGGAGCCGCGGTTAATTCCCTGGCGTACTGTAGAGAAAAACCTATTATTTGTCCGTTCGAAGGCGGATTTAACCAACATTTTAGGCAAAATTAAGCTGGCTGATTTTCGCCATCATTACCCTCATCAGCTAAGTGGGGGTATGAAGCAAAGGGTTAACTTAGCTCGGGCTTTAATTACTAATCCTGATTTGCTTATTTTAGACGAGGCTTTTTCATCACTAGATTTACCCATAAAACTAGGGCTAATAGATGATTTACTATCCCAGTGGCAAGAAAAACAGTTTACCTTAATAGTTGTAACTCATGACCTTAAAGAAGCCTTATTATTAGCTGATAAGGTGCTAATAATGTCGGCTAACCCCGGGGAAATAGCAGAAGAAATTTTACTAGACTTGGAAGCGGGGAAAAGGAACATCTCGGATGCCAATTTGCTGAGACATGAAGCGGATATTTTGCAGATATTATCGGGGGTTTAGGCTTGGTTTTGTTATGTAAATTCAACTAACGTAGACTTGCTTTAAGCGTCCCAAGCTTCTTTTAGACCAACAAAATAATCCCTATTATTACTAACGAGGCTCCTAATATTCTTAATAAAGTTATATGCTCCCCTAAAAAAATAGTAGCACATATCATAGTTACTAAAGGCGAACTTGCCATTATAACGCTAACCATAGATACATCCCCCTTTTTAATAGCAGCATAATAAGCTAAATCACCTATCAAGGCGGCTAAAATAGCTTCGCAGGTCAATAATAAGGCTGCATTAAAGGGTATGGCTTTAATATGATTATAACCCCCGGTAAAAAGCATCCAGCCACTAACTAGCCCCGCAGCAACAATGGTTCTAAAAACTAGGGCATATAAAGGGTTAATGTTATTTATCCCTAGTTTCAAAAAAATTGGGGCAATACCCCAGCAAATCATTCCGAATATGGAAATAATAATTACTAGCAAAATCTTTCCTCTCCAAACCTTACATAATTCCTACCCTAATCAAATATCTATTAGATATGTAGCAATGAGGATGGTGTTATAAAAAGTGGTTATAAGTTTGCGCAGACTTTTAGTAGTATTAGTGTGCATCTTTTTTTTAGTATTTAGTATTATCATATTATTTAACTCTTGGAAGCATTCATATATTACTGTAGATTCATCATCAGCCTTAGAAGAGACATCATTTGTACTTGATTACTCCGACTTGTATTCGGGGGCTATTGTTACCTTGCCCTGGGAAAATGACCCTGGTTTTCTGGAGGCCGTGAAGAGTAATAATGTTTTTTTACTTATGGCTGCCTATCGCACTGTTCTTCTTGACCCCTTACCAGGGGAAGAATATAATGTTCACTTAGCGGCTCGGCTATTATCAGGAACCGTTCTGGCACCCAACCAAATATTTTCACATAATGATACTCTAGGTCCTTATACTGAACATAAAGGGTTTAAAATAGGTCCTACTTATATTGGCTCTCGTATGACTACTACGGTAGGAGGAGGAGTGTGTAAAATAGCTTCCACCTTGTATAATGTTGCGATTTTAAGCGATTTAGAAATAATGGAAAGACATCCGCATAGTATGCCCGTTCCTTATGTTCCTTATGGCCAAGATGCTACTGTTGCTTATGGAATAAAAGATTTTAAATTTAGAAATACTAGCTCTGCACCTTTGCTGATATGGGCGCAAGGAATTGACAATTGTTTGTATATTGCATTTTATGGTCAAGTTAAACCGCCTAAAGTAGAGTGGCACCATGAAGTATTGCGTTTAGTAAAAAAACATAGCATATATCATAATAATAATGCTCTGCCACTTGGCTATGAGGAAATGGTTATGAAAGGTATGAATGGTGGGATAATTAAGTCTTGGGTTTCGGTGAAAAAAGCAGATGGAAGCAGTGAGACTAAAATATTAGGGCAATATTATTATTCACCCATCCCAGATGTAATTAATATAGGAACTAGTCAAAATTTTTAAGGCTTACCCTTAGTATCATTTTAAGGATAAGCCTATGAGAATCTAAAAAATTAGTTTATATCTCGGTCGTCCAACCAAATTCGTCGGCTAGTGTGCCGCCTTGAATTCCAGTAATCGTGTCATAAAGACGTTTAGCAATTTCTCCCGTTTGTCCCTTATTAACGGTAATAATATTACCATTCCAATTAAATTCCCCAATAGGAGATATTACCGCCGCAGTTCCAGTCCCAAAGGCTTCCTCTAGAAGACCTTTAGCATGGGCATCGTATAATTCCTCAATTGAAATTCTTTTTTCTACTACGGGTATATTCCAATGTTTTAAAAGACTAATAGTCGAATCTCTAGTAATACCAGCTAAAATGCTGCCCCCTTCTAGCGAAGGTGTAACAATTTCCCCATTAATTTTGAAAAATACATTCATCGTACCTACTTCTTCAATATATTTTCTTTCCAACCCGTCTAACCATAATACTTGGGTATATCCCTTTTCTTGGGCTTCGACTTGGGCCTTTAGACTGGCTGCATAATTACCGCAAGTCTTAGCATAGCCAACGCCACCTTTAACTGCGCGTACATAATTAGGCTCAATATATATGCGTACTGGATTAATGCCTTCAGGATAGTAAGCACCTACAGGACCAAGAATAATCATAAACTTATACGTTTTCGAGGGTCTTACGCCTAAATATGGATCCGTAGAGATGATGAAAGGTCTTATATATAAAGAAGTGCCTTCCGCCTCCGGTATCCAATCTTTATCCATATTAACCGTAGCCTTAATAGCTTCCACCATGAAATCTGTATCAATCGGCGGAATACATAATCTATCATTAGAAATATTAACTCTTTCCATATTTTTATGCGGTCTAAAGAGCAAAATCCGTCCATCTTTAGTCTTATAAGCTTTTAATCCTTCAAATATTGCTTGTCCATAATGGAAGACCATGGTAGATGGTTCTAAGCTAAGCGGCTGGTAAGGAATTATAGCCGGATCATGCCAGCCAATACCTTCGGTATAATCCATAATAAACATATGATCAGTAAAATGATGCCCAAATTCCAAATGATTCTGGTCTGGTTTGGGTTTAGGTGTGTTAGTTTTTTCGATTCTAATACTTAAAGACATATCTTCCCCATCCTTCTATTCTGCTTTTTTTGACTTTATGATAATTATAGCAAAAATAATAACCATTAACATAACTTTCGTTGCAAAAATGCTTAAAAAACTACTTATATATTAAAAAACAGGCTGCCATAATATATGACAACCTGTTTAATAAGTTAGGTTCTTTTTTATTTATTCAAATTCATAATTGCCGCTAGCATCAATATTAATCTTGTTATCTAATAATATAACATTGGTATAACCTTCAGCCTTTAGATGGGCTTGAGCAACTTTGCCACGGGTACCCACTGCACAATGCAGTAAAATTAGCGCATCCTGATTAGGAATAGCTGCTTTCACTTTGGCGATAGTAGCATTATGATCGACAGTAAATTGATCTCTAACTCCAAAATTCAATGCACCTGCAATATGCCCAGCATCGTATTCACTCTTGTCTCTAGCATCAATTACATAGTAATCAGTACCAACAGTGCCTTCCATTTTCGCTACCCAAGCATCCGGTTTTAGTTGCTCGGTATTAGGGTCAATTTTAGTAGCACTAAAATAATTTTTGTTATCAAAAGCAGTCCATCCATCTAGGGCAAAGGTATTGACATAGCCTTTGTCGAGGAAAGGTTGCAGATTCTTTTTAGCTCTTCCTCCTGATTTACAATGAACTAAAACAACTGCATCTTTAGAAATACCGGCTAGTTTTTCATCAATAATATCAATATTTCCAGCGCCTAAGGTTTCATTAGCATCAATATTAATGGAACCTTCTAAGGATTTTTCTAACTTAATTTCATCGGGTGTTCTTAAATCAACTACATAGTAATCTTTATTAATTGTACCTTGCATTTTGGCTGACCAATCATTCCAGCCAAGGATATTAGAATCGGCCGCTTTATCTCCGGCATTTGCATCAACTGGGGCTTGGTTTTCTACTACTGGTGGCGGAGTAGTCGTGCTCGTATCAGGTGTACCACAACCTGAAATTAGACTAAAAACTAGTAGCAACGAAATTAGTAGGCTTAACAATTTGGTTCTCTTCAACATTAATTTTCCCCCTTTTTTTTAATTAAATTTACTGCAAAAAACTTATACTGGGTTAGCAGCTCACTCCCAGAATAAGCTTAATCCCTAAGATTATAACTAGCGGTATTTACCATAAATATATTCAAAACATTCATAAGCATATTAAGCACCTCTATATAAATTTCTCCACTAACCGGCAGTTTTACTATAGCAGCTTGTAAATCGGGCAACCAATCAAAATGGTCTTTTATAAGCTGTCTAGCTTCCTCTTCTAAATTATTACCTATTAAAAAAGCTAATAAGTCTAAAAGTATAACTAGGTGGTCCGGCATCATGTTGTATTCAGGCGGAATATCTAGCCCGAAAGCATCTAATATATGCTGAACATGTAGAGCTGAATCCCCCATTAGATAGCCCTTTTGATTTTTAAATGGTACCTGAAAGGTTTCGTCTTCGGTCCACGCTTTATATACTGACTCAACTGGGGGCGCAAATGGTTTTTCTACGCCTAAAAAACAAAGGTTATATGATGCTACCCATGCTTCGTAAGTTGGAGCTATTTCCTTAAGTCTGCTTTTTATAGGAACTCCCGCCTTTTGGCTTAATTCTTCAACTATCAAATCCACCTTGCCTTGATAGACTTCCTCGCAAAATTCTGCTTCGGGATAGATGAAGAAGTTTGCGAATATTGGCAATAAGTCTGGTAAAGCATCCGGGGAAGAACAAATTTTGTTCATAATTACACCTTCATTCCTGTCACACTAGGCATCAAGCGAAAATTTAGTCAAAACAAAATCAAATACTAAAAGTACAAACCCGACGGCCCCGAAAATTATTGACCATTCACTCCAAGTCGGAGCATAAGCGCTCACCTGATATATAGTTTCAGTAACAAAATCTGTTATTTGTAATGGCACAACTAGTCCAGCGTAAATAAAATCTAGCCTCGAATAAAATAACCCTATCATAGTCAATACTCCCGCCCCAAACGCCATTTTAGGGGAAGAAAACCTCGTTATAAATAAAATTAGGAGCGGAATAATTATGCCTATGCCTACTTCCATTACCCAGAAAGGTAGGGCCACAGGTCCGGCAATAAGTCCTTTAGCTGCTTGGGAGACAGCTAGATTAGCACTATTTAAAGAGATTATTATTTTCACCGCTTGGAAAAGAGCCAAAACGATTAAAGAACCGGCTAATATCTGGCTTAGACTTTTAGATAGCCCCATTTCAGCCGATGTTGCTAGGGAAAACTTGCCCGAATCTTTCCTGGTTAAGTAATGGATAATTCCTAAGACAGCAGCGCCTGCTACTACGGCCGACAATGCCATGTATATAGGATAATAATAACCATGCCAAAAACTACGGGTAGTACTATAACTGAAGACAAAACCTAAGTTAGTTACAGCTAATAATTTAACTACTAAAGCTACATAGGAAAGGCGGGTAATCATTTTGTGGTTATCTTTAAGCGTGAAGAATAATTCTACAAAGAGTAAAAACAAGTATACTCCATAGAAAAACCCCATCCAAAAAATCGGACTAGTGAAATTAGGAGAAATCATCAAATATATTAAATTAAAAGGATTAGATAACTCCACGGCTAATACACCAAAAGCCGTTAAAAGTAAAAGAGTAGAAGCAAGCAAGGCCCGTTTAGATAAGGCTTGAAACTTCTTAATACCGAAAACATGTCCTAAGGAACTAATAAATCCGGTTCCAGTAGCGGCCACCGCAAAAAATACATAACCGGAAATCAGCATCCCCCACGGCACTGCGGGAGAAATTCCAAAAGCGTGGTCACCGGAAATAAAGTATTTATTAAAAGCTCCCGCCAGTGCAAAAGCGATTAATAATAGATATATCCAAGTATTAAAACTAACTTTATACATTCTCGATTCCATTAACTTCCCCCCCCTAACCGCGTTTGCTTTTCGCATAATAAATTCTCGGTCTAGTATTAAGGTCGGCCCGCATCTGTGTTAGTGGTTGGTTTTTAAGCAAAGCGTGTA
>CAZYLY010000060.1:9062-10556 GCA_964648825.1 uncultured Syntrophomonadaceae bacterium | reverse complement strand
TGCTGGGGGAAAAACTGGTGGATGGTTTTATTTACTTTGTAATTATTTTCACATTATCCTACAATATTTATAGACTTAATTTCCAAAGGGTAGTATGATGGAGATAAGAAAAGAATAAATCCTATATTTGCCTGTTGCTAGTTTGTTAAGCGGTTTAAGAAAAGGGGCGATGTTTATGGGAATTAAAATAAGGACGAGTGGAAATGCTTTTAGGTAGACCTACTCGTATTTTGCGTTTTTAGGGTGTGAATATTAAGTGAAGGAGGGATCACTTATGTTCAAATGTTTTACTAAATGGATGACTAGGATTTTTAAATCGTGGACTCAGCCGTGGAACAAGGCCCAAGATCTCGAATTCAAGGAATGGATGTATAGGCGAGGTTTACACATTAAAACAGATTGAAATAATGGTATATAAAAAGCGGGAGTTAAACTAGTTTTTAGCCCCCGCTTTTTTGTTGTCATCATGCCATTATATAACCAAAGGTTATTTCTAATATAAACAATGCTGTGGTATTATCATTATAGGAAAAATTATAATGAGGGAGAGGGTTCTTGAAATGTCCAAAATTAAGGTAGAAGATTTCTTTAATATCAGGCCCCAAAATATTGTTAAAATGAAGGAAGCTAAGGAAAATGGGGTAAAAGTGGTAGGTATATATTGTACTTATTGCCCCCAGGAATTAATTTTAGCGGCCAAGGCTATCCCGGTAGGCTTATGCGGAACCAAAGAAGAGCCTATCGCAGTGGCCGAAGAAATTTTACCTCGCAACTTGTGTCCTTTAATTAAGTCTTCATACGGATTTGCGGCTAGTGATACCTGCCCCTTTTTCCACTTTTCTGATTTAATTATCGGGGAAACTACTTGTGATGGTAAAAAAAAGATGTTTGAGATTATGGATGAAATAAAACCGGTATATGTAATGCAATTACCGCATATGCAGGGCATTGATGAGGGTTTTAACCTATGGGTTAGCGAACTAAGGCGCTTGCGGACTTATTTGGAGGAAACTTTGGAGGTAACTATTACCGACGATGACATTTGGACGGCGATAAAAACTATTAATGCAGAAACTAATGCCGCGAAAGCGGTATCAGATTTAAACCAAATAGACCCGCCTCCTTTGAGCGGGGAAGAATTATTGACTGTAGTATGGTCACGCGGTTTTGCCGTGGATAAGAACGAAGTAATTGGTATGCTAAACGATTTTGCGGCTGAAGTTAAATCGCAAGGTCCGGGCACTGATACAGTTAAAAAACCACGGATTCTCTTAACCGGGTGTCCGGTAGGCTTAGGCACTGAAAAAGTTATACAAATAGTAGATGACCTAGGGGCTAATGTTGTAGCTATGGAAAATTGCACCGGTTATAAAACCTTAGAATTACAAAATGACGAGGAATTAGGGGACCCGATTGAAGCCTTGGCGCGTAAATATATTCAAATTCCCTGTTCCTGCATGACCCCAAATCCCTACCGGATAGAATTGATTCAGC
>CAZYLY010000060.1:0-9052 GCA_964648825.1 uncultured Syntrophomonadaceae bacterium | reverse complement strand
ATGCGGTTATCGATCTTACCTGGCAAGCCTGCCACACTTATAATATTGAAGCTTTTACTATCCAAAAGATTGTACGGGAACTAGAAATACCCTATTTGCAACTAGAAACTGATTATTCTAATTCAGATATTGAAAGTCTAAAAGTACGTATAGAAGCGCTCTTGGAGATGATGGAATAATGATTGCCTTAGGTTTAGATATTGGGTCAGTAGCAGCTAAGGGAGTTTTATTATATGATGACCAGAGGTATACTACTGTCATACCTACAGGATGGAGCCCCTTAAATGCGGCTGATAATATCAAAGACCAGCTTTTAAATCTAGCTAATTTAGAAGCTGGACAAATTGGAGCCACAGTTGTGACCGGCTATGGTCGGGTAGTTCATCAGGCCTCCAATAAAACAGTAACCGAGATAAAATGCCACGCTCGGGGTGTAGCCGAATTATACCCTGAAGTTAGGACTATAATTGATATTGGTGGTCAAGATAGTAAGGTCATTAAAGTGGAGGGGCAAGGTAAAGTCATCGATTTTGCTATGAATGATAAATGCGCGGCTGGTACCGGAAGATTTTTGCAGGTGATGGCCAATGCCTTAGGGATGGATGTCAGTGAATTAGGGGCGGCCGAGGATATTGAAGCTAGTGTCAAAATTAACAGCATGTGTACGGTTTTTGCCGAATCGGAGATGGTTAACCTTTTGGCTCAAGGCACATCCAGAACTGGAATAATAGCTGGACTGCACGCTTCTATCGGACAAAGGGTAGGGGCCATGGTCAAAAGAATCGGACTAAATGAACGGGTGATCTTTACGGGTGGAGTTGCCATCAACCAGGGGGTTAAAAGGGCCTTGGAAAAAGAGTTGGGAACTCCTATCTTGGTTCCGCAGGAATGTCAGTTTACCGGCGCTTTAGGCGCAGCCTTAATAGCGCGGGAATCTAAATAATTGTAATATTTTAATTTTAAAATAGATAGATTAAAAAGTAGGTGATAAAAATGGATAATATTATTGATGCCCGAGAACTTTCTTGTCCCCAGCCGGTTATTTTAACTAAGAGGGCTATGGAGAAGAACCCTAGCCTAAAGCTTACTACTATCGTTAGTAATAAGGTAGCCCAGGAAAATGTAAGTAAATTAGCTGACAGCCAGGGTTATGAGGTGGAAGTAGAGGAAAAATCGGATGGTATCTATTTACATTTAAATATTGCTGAGGAGGATAGGTCTTCTGGCGTAGAAACGCGGGATTTAGCTATCTTAATCAGTAATCAATATTTTGGTAAAGGGGATGATGAACTAGGGGCAATTTTAATGAGAAGTTTCTTTTATACCTTAACCGAGATGTCCGCCCAGCTAAAGAGCCTGATTTTTATGAATAGCGGCGTACTTTTAACTTGTGAGGATTCACCTGTTTTAGAACATTTACAATTATTGCAGGCTAGCGGGGTTGAAATTTTATCTTGTGGTACTTGTTTGGATTTTTATGAACTAAAAGAAAAATTTGCTATTGGTAGTGTAACTAATATGTATACTGCTATGGATACTTTAGCCAGGGCGACTAAGAGTATAACTATCTAGGAAGGTCTGATTAGATTGGAATTAGTGTATATGGATAATGCGGCTACTTCATATCCTAAACCGGAAGTAGTTTACCAAGCCATTGATTATTATAACCGCCATATTGGAGCCAATCCAGGCAGGGGGACTAATCAATCCACCATCAAGGCCGGTTCAGTTTTAATCGAAGCCCGGGAGGCCTTGGCTGGCTTATTTAATATTGAGGACAGCCTGCAAATAGCCTTTACCTACAATATTACAGATGCCTTGAATATGGGGATAAACGGTTTATTAAAGGCTGGTGACCATGTTATTACCAGCAGTATGGAACATAATTCGGTGGCCAGGCCTCTTTTTGCCAAGGAAGCAGGGGGAATAGAGTGGACTAAGGTGGCTTGCGCCCCCGATGGCAGGCTGGATCCGGATGAAATTCGTAAGGCGATTCGGCCTAATACTCGGATGATATGTATTTTACACGCCTCTAATCTGACCGGAACTATTATGCCCATCGAGGAAGTGGGTAAGATTGCACGAGATAAGGGCCTTTTATTTATGGTGGATGCAGCACAAACGGCAGGGGTTATACCTATTGATGTAGTGAAAGACAATATAGATATATTAACCTTTACCGGACATAAGGGCCTTTTTGGCCCCCAGGGTACCGGCGGCATATATTTGCGGCCCGGTATTGATGTTATTCCGGGCCGCTTCGGGGGTACCGGCTCCTTGTCGGAATACTTAAAGCATCCCGAAATCATGCCAGATTTATTAGAAAGCGGCACCCTTAATAGTCCCGGAATCGCAGGATTGTTGGCGGGGGTTAAATATATCTCGGATACTGGTATAGAAAAAATTAAGGCCCACAGCCAGAAGCAGATGGACATATTACTAGCTGGACTTAGGGAACTTAAGGAAGTAAAAATATATGGTCCTATGGATAGTAAGTGTCAGACCTCAGTACTGGCTTTTAATATTAAGGATATGGATTGCGGGGATGCTGCTTCTGTATTAGATTTTGAATATGGGATTATTACCCGTTCCGGCCTTCACTGTGCTCCTTTAGCCCATCAGACAATAGGGACTTTTGAATCCGGGGTCATAAGGATTAGTCCCGGCTACTTCAGCAGCCCCGAGCAAATTGAGTATGTAATAAAGGCGGTTCATGAGGTGGCAAGGCGAGTTTGACTAATATTTTTAGGTATGCTAACATATAATTACAAAAGGCGTAGCCGCTTTTGGTTTGGCGGTTGTCCTTAATCGTTCAAACCGCCTTTTAAGTAAGGCGGTTTAGTTATTTCTTATGATAAACATAAGGTGATAACCCCTATGATCACTAGACAAAAGGTAAAAACCTCTAACCAGCTTATCATAGTATCACCTCCCCTCTAACGGGAAGTGACTACCGCCAAGTGACTACTCCTATATTATATTAACATACAGGCTAGAAAAAGAACATGCTTTTGGCATGTTCTTTTTTGGCTTTTAAAACAAGAGGCGAAATTGAGTATATGAGAAATAAAGGGAGGGATGAAAAACGCCTCACCCCTTACCCCACACTCCTAACTTTGCCTACGGTATGAAGTTCATCCTGCGGGCTTCGAAAGTTAGCCAATCTCTAAAGTCGGGATGGGCGATGCGCACTAACTCCTTCACCCTAGTTCTTAAGTTTTGCCCTTTTAGATAGGCTACTCCGTATTCGGTAACTATATACTGCACATCAGTCCGTGAAACAGTAGTATATATACCATTACTTGAAGAAGGAACAATCTTAGATTTTAAATTACCTTCTTTATCGGTGTAAGTAGAATAAAGGGTTAAAAAGGACTTGCCTCCTTTAGAACGCCAGGCACCTTGTACGAAGTCTAGCTGGCCGCCAGTTCCGGTATATTGTTTAAAGGAGATGGACTCGGAAGCACATTGACCGGTTAAATCCACCTCCAAAGTAGCATTAACTGATATCATATTATCATTTTTACCGATAATATAAGGGTCATTAACATATTTGGTGGAATGCATTTCCACTGCAGGGTTATCGTCAAGAAAATCGTATAGTTTTTTGCTGCCCAGGGCAAAGGAACCTATCCATTTATACGGCATATAATTTTTCTTCTGACAAGTTACCGCCCCTGCATTGTATAAATCCACCATGGTATCGGTAAGCATTTCGGAATGAATTCCTAAATCCTTTTTATCTTTAAGGAAATTAGCGATAGCATTAGGCATTCCGCCGATACCTATTTGAATACAAGAACCATCTTCAATCATGTCGGCGATATATTGCCCGATTATTTCATCTTCTTTAGTTAAGGGGATGTCAGGCAATTCAAAAAGGGGAATATGGTTTTCTACTATGGCGTGTACTTCACTCACATGTAGTTGGTTATTACCATAAGTACGGGGCATATTTTCGTTTACCTCTATAGCTATAATACGGGGATTGCCGGTTTTAGCTGTTTCCCAACCCCAGTCAACATTACAGCCGGTACTAAAGTAGCCATGTTTATCCATGGGTGATACGACTAGAGCTGTAACTGTGCAATTACGGCATTTAGTGACCATATCAACTGTTTCCCCTAGCCTGCATGGGGTATAAGTAAAAATCCCTTCGCCTACTCCATGACGAGTAGCCGGAGAAACAAACCCAGAATCGATTAGGACTTTGCCTTTCAGTTCAGGACTATAAAGATCAAACCAACGGACATCAACTCCGCTTACATAAGTTATATCAGTTATTTCGTCGTCCTTAATCCGTTTAGCTACGGCGTTAATCAGAGATAAGGGTTGCCCGTTAGATAATGGTGAAACTATTAAATCCCCAGTTTCGACCATTTTAGCTGCCTCCTCAGCACTTTTTAGTTTTTGCTTATACAATTCTTGCCAACGGTTAGTCATATAGTTACTCCCCCTTATTATTTATTTAGAGATAATATATCTCTGGTTTCCTTACTTTATTTCGCTAAGTTAAATAATATTCCTGCCTGATTAGGCAGAATTATTTAAATTTTCTAACTAATCAATTATTATGCTTTTATAACTTGGCGTTAGAACAAGATATTAGCAGTATTTTTATTTATGATAAAAAAAATAAATTTAGGTATTGAATTTTAGAAAAGAATTAGTTATTATATCAATGAAGACTAAGTGGATGAAATTAGTCCAATTTAAAAAGAGGGATTTTATGCAAATAACTAGACAGACTGAATATGCTATCCGCACTATGCTGGAATTAGCTAAAAATGATCAGGGGGGCATATTGTCAACCAAATTCATATCGGAGCAACAAGATATACCGGAGGATTTTCTCAAGAAAACTATTAAGCTATTAGCTATAGCCGACTTAGTTGTAACCTTAAGAGGGAATCAAGGTGGAGTAAAGTTAGCCCGTTCGGCGGAGGAGATAAGCCTAGCTGAAATTATAATTGCTATAGAAGGGCCGATTGCGTTAAATGTCTGCTTAGCCCCTGGTTATAATTGTCCTAATCAACCTAATTGCACCATATCTAGGTCTTTAGCCAAAGCTCAAGTTGCAATGTTAAAGGAACTCAAAAATGAAATGTTAATAGATATGGTAAAGAAAAGTTAAGGTTAATTCAAAGAAAGGGACTTAATATTTATCCACAATAGCTTATATCTAACTATAAATATGAGGAGGAGTAACATGTTTTGTAATCAATGTGAACAAACATCAAAAGGCATAGCTTGTACTACCATAGGAGTATGTGGTAAAAGTGCAGAAGTATCGGCATTACAGGATTTATTAATTTATGCCACCAAAGGATTAGCTATGTATGCTAATGAAGCTAGAAAAGCAGGGAAAATAAATGATGAAGTAAACCGTTTTACTGCCCAAGCTTTATTCATGACTCTTACCAATGTGAATTTTGATGTGCTAAGGTTTAAGGAAGAGATTCATACGGCAGTTAGATTGCGTCAAGAACTTGAGAAAGTAGTTAATAATAAAATAAATGATGAGGCGGCTAATTATATAGCAGCAGACGATATGGCAACATTAGTAGCTGATGGTCAAAGAGTGGGGCTAATAGCTAATGATGCTAATGAAGATATTAAATCTTTACAACAGATTTTAATATATGGTCTAAGAGGGGTAGCGGCTTATGCTCACCATGCTTATATTCTAGGTCAAGAAGATGATAGAATATATGCTTTTATGCATGAAGCTTTAGATAAAGTAGGAACCGCCGAATTAGAACTTAATGATTGGGTAGGTTTAGTATTAAAATGCGGTGAAACTAACCTTATCGCGATGGAAATTTTAGATAAGGGTAATACCGAGACTTTTGGTCATCCCGTACCTACAAGTGTACCTTTAGGTCATAAACAAGGAAAAGCCATTTTAGTTTCCGGTCATGATTTAAAAGATTTGAAAGATTTACTAGAGGCTACCGTAGGGACCGGAATTAATATTTATACCCATGGGGAAATGTTACCTGCTCATGGTTATCCAGAGCTTAAAAAGTATGAGCATTTTTACGGTCATTATGGAACTGCTTGGCAGAACCAGAGGAAAGAATTCGTTGATTTCCCGGGTCCGATTTTAATGACTACTAATTGTATTCAGGAGCCGCGTGATTCCTATATGGAAACGATATTTACTATAGGACCCGTAGGCTGGAGCGGAGTAAAGCATTTAGAACATGGTGGGTTTGACGAGCTAATTAAAGCTGCTCAGGAAATGCCTGGTTTTGCAGAAGATGTTGAAGGCATGAAGGTTATGGTTGGATTTGCCCATAATGCCGTTTTAAGTGTAGCTGATAAAATTATTGCCGGGGTTAAAGCTGGGGATATTAAGCATTTCTTCCTAGTCGGTGGTTGTGATGGAGCCAAGGCTGGACGTAACTACTACACCGAGTTTGTAGAACAAACTCCGTCTGATACCGTAGTTATGACCCTAGGTTGCGCCAAATACCGTTTCTTTGATAAGGAATTAGGCGATATTGGCGGAATTCCTAGATTGCTTGATGTAGGACAATGTAATGATGCTTATTCGGCAGTACAGATTGCTCTAGCTTTAGCAGATGCTTTTGAGTGTGGAGTTAATGATTTACCCTTAACTCTAAATCTATCCTGGTATGAGCAAAAAGCGGTATCTGTATTACTAAGTCTATTCCATTTAGGCATTAAGAATATTCGCTTAGGCCCAACTTTACCAGCTTTTATTACGCCTAATGTATTAAATGTATTAGTAGAAAACTTTAATATACAGCCCCATGGAACAGTTGAAGGAGATTTAGCGGCAATGTTAGCCTAAACATGTCATGGGGACGGGGGTTTTGACACACTTTTTTTAAGGTGAGACGTAGGGAACGATGCCCCCATCGTTCCGGGCTGTGCTGGAACGCTTCCTGCGGACGGAACGACGAGGGCGTCGTTCCCTACAATATTAGTGGGATAAGGGATGTGGATTGATGTGAATTGGACTAAAGAGGCCTTAAAAGAAATAGAAAAAGTGCCAATTTTCGTACGCAGTATGGCTAAAAAAGCTGTAGAAAATGAAATTTATAAAGCGGGTCGGGAAGAAGTGACGGCAGATGATGTTCTGGCTACTAAAGAAAAATATTTTTCTTTTGGTGATGAGAAGGCTACTAAGTCTAAAACTAAAATAGCCGTAGTCCGTTGTGAAACCGTATCTGAAACTTGTCCAGGGGTTGCTTGTTTTAAGGCCTTTAATGCGCGTAAAATTCATTTTGAGCCATATGACGAGAATACGGAGATAGTAGGCTTTTTTACTTGTGGCGGATGCCCAGGTAGAAGGGTATCGAGGTTAGTTGATAATTTGAAAAAACACGGTTTAGATGTAGTGCATTTATCATCTTGTATGTTATTAGAAGGTAATTATCCCCCTTGTCCTTATCATGAGGATATTAAGCGAACTATAGAGAGTAAAGGTATAAAAGTCGTAGAAGGTACACATCATTAAGAATGTGATAAGGAGGAGTTATTAATGTTACAAAAATTTATAGTTAATTTAGAAAATAAACCAGTAAACTTAATGCCCAGGACTATGGTTAAGATAGATGAAGAGCTATGTAATGGATGCGGGGTTTGTGTCAGCCCTTGTGCAGAAGGTGCCCTAGCTATAGTCGATGGTAAAGCTAAAGTAATTCGTGATGAATTATGTGATGGAGCCGGCTTTTGTATCGGGGTATGCCCAACGGGGGCTTTATCCCTTGAAGTAAGAGAGGCTGCACCATTTTCAGAAATAGCAGTTGAGAAGCATAGGGAAAGCACCGAGCTACATTATATCCCCCAGGAGTGTTTTTCTTGTAATGAAAGCGAAGAACATGTTTACTTGTTGCCGGTTAAGCACAAGGGTGAAGCTTTATGGGTTTGTACCAGATGTTTGCCGCGCTTAATTCATGGATAACCCCCATTCCCCCCCATATTTTTTTAAGAAATCTCCTGCTAAGGCAGGAGGTTTTTTTATGTAGCCGCCTGTCAGATTTGAACTGACGATCTGCTGATTACGAATAAGTAGCTCTCAATTTCCCTACATATCCTCACAGTTCCCCAGGAGTCTTTTTTGTTGCTATCATTGACTTTTATCGTTCTCTGTGATTCCCTACAAATCACGCTAGCGGGTAGAAATGAGGTAGAAATTTCGCTACAGGGTATAAATAGGGTAGAAAAAATACTTTTATGCTATATTAGTTTTAAGAAAATATAAAATATTTAGGAGGAAAGTTTGCATTTGTCAAATAAAGTAGTATTAGTTACTGGGGCCAGCCGTGGAATCGGAGCTGCAATAGCCAAACAATTAGCTTCCGAGGGCTACTTTATAGCTATTAATTACAATAAATCTTCAGAAGCTGCCCATCGTTTGCATAAAGAAGTAAGCCTAACCGGCTGCGAAGCTATAACGGTAAAAGCGGATATAAGCAGTGCCGCTGAAGTTGAAGCGATGTTTAACTACATCGAGCGAGAATTAGGCCCAGTCGATATTTTAATTAATAATGCCGGAATTTCTAGCCGGGGATTAGTTACAGATATATCGGAAGCTGAATGGGATGAAGTGTTAAGTATTAATCTAAAAGGGGCTTTTCTATGTTCTAAACGGGCCATGCCTAATATGATAAGGCAACGTTGGGGTCGAATTGTTAGTATTGCTTCGATATGGGGGATTACTGGGGCATCATATGAGGCAGTTTACGCCACCTCTAAAGGAGGCTTAATTGCTTTTACTAAGTCCTTAGCTAAGGAATTAGCCCCGAACGGGATAACGGCAAATGTGATAGCACCAGGTGCTATCGAAACTGATATGCTTAATCTAGAAATAGATGCAGGAGAAAAGCAAGTTCTAATAGAAGAAATACCTGTAGGCAGGTTAGGTTGTCCAGAAGATGTAGCGTCAATATCTAGTTTTCTGATTTCTGATAAAGCTTCATATATTAATGGACAAGTAATTACGGTCGATGGAGGTTTTATAACTTAATTCTGGGAGGGGAGCATTGTGGAAAAAGCTATAATCATAAATGATTCGCGC
>CAZYLY010000059.1:0-10568 GCA_964648825.1 uncultured Syntrophomonadaceae bacterium | reverse complement strand
TTTCGCTTTAGATGGGGCTTGGAAAGTTACTATGCTAATATTAGTATGGCTTTTGGCTTTAGTCGGTATAATTATGAAGGTGTTTTTTATTAATTTGCCGCGCTCTATTTCAACTAGCTTCTATATAGCCTTAGGGTGGTTAGCCGTTATTCCTTTTGGAAAATTAATAAATAGCTTACCCATTACCGCAATTATTTTGCTTATCGGAGGCGGAGTTGTTTATACTATAGGCGGCATTATTTATGCTACGAAAAAGTTTAATTTTTTCCCTAAAACTATAGGCTTTCACGGTGTATTCCATATATTCATTGCCTTAGGAACCGTAATCCACTTTTTTATGGTATATATCTTTATTATTCCTTTAGGGGCTTAAAGTGATAACTTCAATTATGGCGCCGTTTTTGAGCTTCATTTATAAATATGGGAATGAATTTTTCTAAATCTTCCACTATACAGATATCCGAGTGACGAAATATTGCAGCTTCGGGGTCGCGGTTAATGGAGACTATAGTCTTAGAGTCTTTCATCCCCGCCAAATGCTGAACTGAACCCGATATACCACAAGCAATATAAAGTGGAGGTGCTACTTTTTTCCCGGTTACCCCTACCTGAGCATTATATTTAATCCAGCCATTGTCACAAGCCACCCTTGAACCTGCTATGGCGGAGCGGTTAAAGCAAGAAGCCAGGGAACGTATTAATGCCATATTCTCTTCTTTCCCAATGCCTCTCCCCGCTGATATAATCACATTGGCATCTGCTAAATCCGTATTAGCCTCTTCCGGGAGGTCAAATTCAATATTACTTGTCTGTACTAAGTTAATGGGTGCGTCTATAACTTCAGCAGTTCTAAGTTCTTCATCTGTCACATAAACCGAAAATGCACCCGGAAGAACGGTAATTACTAGGGGGCTTTTTCCGGCAGCGTATAATACATCCAGCTTACCGTGAAAACTGCTGCGGCGATAAGCTATAGCACCATCGGTTACTTCAATCCCGCTTACAGAAGTTATACAAGACGCATTAAGTTGGGCTGCTAAACGAGGTGCATAGTCATAACCAGTAGAAGTATGGGCAATTATTATTATATCTGGTTTAATTTCCTCTGCTGCTATTAAGGCTGCTTTTTGCCAGCCTTCAGCAGAATATTGGACTAAGTCAGGACTATTAATTACGAGTAAATCTACTCCGGCTAAACTAAGTTTATCATTTATTAGCCCTGGTAATACTACGTTTATCTTAGCCTGAAAATGGGTAGCTATTATATGGGCACTAGAAATTAGTTCCAATGTAACTGGAAGTATTTCACCATTATTATGCTCACCCATTATCATAATTGTATAATTCATTACTCTTCCCCTTTATATTAGTGATTTTTCGTGAAGCAGTTGCCATAGGGCAGTAGCTTTTTCGGCCATGCTTCCTTCCAGCCTAATCCCGGTTCGTTCATCTTCAGCCTCAATTATTTCTGCTATCATTTCATACTTGTTTTCAAGTTCAGTAGTTTTTATCTCAACTATCTCAATTTGTTTAGCACGCATGATATTAGAACATGAAGGATAGCGGGGTCGATTAATACCCGATTGAATAGTAGCTAAGGCCGGTAGGGATAAGGTCATTTGACATTTAAGCCCTAAATCTAGTTCCCTTTCCAGCATAATGTTTTGGACGTGCTTATCAACATTAAGTTTCATTACCGAAGTTGCGGAAGGGATATTTAGCCGGGCAGCTATCATAGGACCAGTTTGAGCAGACATCATATCCTCAGACATGACCCCGGTAAGAATTAAATCGTATTCTTGCCCAGCGCAAAACTTAGCGATAAGCTGAGATTTAACCGCGGGGCTAAGGTATGCTCTATTATCATAGTTAATATGAAATCCCCTATCCGCCCCCATCTCTATACAACGTTTAATCGAACTTTTTACTCGCTCAGGACCTATTGACAGTATGTCAATAACGGTATCAGGAATTATTTCCTTTATTTGCAAGGCTTCTTCCACCGCATGTTCATCATAGCGATTAATCCAGTAAGATGTTTTTTTATCGTAAGATACCCAAACCTTTTCCAGATTTACTATCGGCTCTGCTTCTGGGTCGGGTACTTGTTTTATACAAACGAGTATTTTCATAGTTAACGCTCCTATAATCTTCGTAAATGTTTAAGTAGAGGTATTCCCCCATGCGAAGGGCAAGGGACGGAATATTTATATATTCAGCAAACACCTAATTTTTACCCTAAAATCAAGCATAAATAAGCTTACATTTATAATATTTATTACTATGGAAAAAGTCAATTAAAAAACGGACATCCGTCCTTTTTTCTGTTGACATTTGCATTAAATAAGATTATTCTGAATTTAGAGGAGAATTAATTATGAGTGAATTAATTATAGTACGTCACGGTCAGGCATCCTTCGGCGCGGGAGATTACGATATTCTTTCCGACCGCGGGAAGGAACAGTCAGTTCTAGCTGCTAAGTACTTATTAAAAACGGGTTTATCATTTGACCGCATCTATTCAGGAACTCTTAATCGTCAAGTAGATACGGCCATGATAGCCTTAAACCTTATGCAAGAGCATACTGGTAAAGTCCAGCCATTAATTAAACACCCAGGTCTTAACGAGTATCAGTTCGGGGGGATAATGGCTCACCATTTACCCCTTATAGTTGAGGAAGATGCTTCCCTTAAAACTCATTTGGAGAATTTATATTCTAACCGGAAATCTTTCCAACTGCTTTTTGATTTAGCAATTAATCGCTGGCTGGCTGAAGATGCTTCTACAGATAAGTATGAAAGCTGGAACCAGTTTAAGCAACGAGTCGATAATACTATCGGGCAAATCGTAGCCGAAAATGATAGGAATAGCCGCATCTTGATTTTCTCGTCGGGAGGGGTGATATCAACTGCACTGCATATCGCTACTGGAATGTCCCCTTATGATTCTATTCGCACCGGCTGGGGGCTAGTCAACACATCATTTACTAAGTTTAAGTATGGCAGCTTAGGTCTTATTCTACATTCTTTTAATAGTTATCCTCATCTTGAAGGTTACAACTCTACTGATTTTATTACTTACAGGTAAGGAGGAGCTTATGGATTTTGCAATTTCAGACAAAATGAAAATCATTACCGATATGATGAATGAGTTCGTGGATAAGGAGTTACTCCCCTTAGAACACGATTATCTAACCCAAGACTTTACCCTATTAGAGCCGATTTTAGAAGAAAAACGTAAAATAGTTAAGCAGATGGAGTTATGGGCACCTAACCAAGCTAAAGAATATGGAGGTATGGGGCTTAACTTAGTTGAACACGGGCTAGTTTCGGAAGCTTTAGGCAGAACTCCCTTAGGTCATTATGTATTTAACTGCCAAGCACCAGATGCGGGGAATATGGAAATTCTCCATATGTTTGGTACCGAAGAACAAAAAGAGGAATATTTACGCCCCTTAGTAGCAGGTGATATACGCAGTTGCTTTTCTATGACCGAAGTTGAAATGCCCGGTTCTAACCCCGTTATGATGGATACTACTGCAGTAAAAGATGGTGATGATTATATTATAAACGGGCAAAAATGGTACACTACAGCTGCTGATGGGGCGGCATTTACAATTTGTATGGCAGTTACTAACCCCGAAGCCGCACGACATGAACGGGCTAGTATGATTATCGTACCGACTGACAATCCCGGTTTTAACTTAGTAAGAAATATCCCGGTAATGGGACATGAAGGTAGTGGATATAGCAGCCATGCGGAAGTATTATTCCAATCCTGCCGGGTTCCGCAAAAAAACCTCTTAGGTCCTGAAGGCAAGGGTTTTGCCATCGCTCAAGAAAGGCTGGGACCAGGACGCATACACCATTGTATGAGATGGATAGGGGTATGTAATCGAGCCTTCGAACTAATGTGCCGCCGAGCTAAGGAACGTATTATAACCGCTGACGGACAAACTCTTGCTACAAAACAAATTATTCAGGCAATGATAGCCGAATCAGCCGCCGAAATACAAGCTGCCAGGCTTATGACCCTCCATGCTGCTTGGAGAATTGATAACCTCGGACAAAAAGCCGCTAAAGTTGATATCGCACTAATTAAATTTTTTGTTGCTAACGTAATGCAAAAGGTTGTAGATCGGGCTTTACAAGTACATGGCGGCTTAGGTATGACAGATGATACTATAATAGCTTATTTCTTCCGCCATGAACGAGCTGCACGTATATATGACGGTGCTGATGAAGTACACAAAATGAGTGTGGCAAGAGCTATCCTTAGAGAATACGATTAAAACTTTTAAAGGTGAGTTGACGACTAATGAATTACCAAGAATTTAAGAAAATAGTCCATATATCTAAAGAAGAAATTTCTGCACAGATTTTAGAGGAAAATCGCAACTCTATTAAGGTTAAAAAAGAGAAAAAAGTCATTGAGAATCTTATTAAAATTATTGATGCTACCTTAGATATCTGTAGTAAAAAGAGTTTTCAAGCCATGAGTATTAGGGATTTGTCAGCTGCATCCGGCTTAAGCCGCGGGGCCTTATATTCTTACTTTACTAGTAAAGAGGAATTGCTCATCCTGATACTAACCCAAGGTCGGCAAATCGCTTATCGGGTACTAAACGAGCAAATTCCGGCTGATAGTAGCCCCAGCGAAAAGCTTAAAATCGCTATAAAAACGCATATATACCTTTCCGAAGCTATGAATACCTGGTTTTATTTCAACTATATTGAAGCTAGAAATTTACCCAAACTAGAGCAAAAACGCACCATAGAAGGTGAACTTGAAACCGAAAAGATATTTATAGATATTATTGAAGAAGGTATAAACACAGAAATCTTTAAAGGAGAAAATGTTATCCTCGTCGCATCAGTTATTAAAGCCATGCTGCAAGATTGGTATTTAAAAAGATGGAAGTATAAAAGCCGCAAAATATCGGTGGACGATTATGCCGACTTTGTAATTAATGCAGCAGAAGCCATTCTGCTAATCAAATAATTTGCGGAGGTTAATTATGAGTGATTTAAATGATCGAGCCACATCAATAAGAAGTGGCGAAGAACTTGATGCCGCCAAGGTTTTAAGTTTTTTACAAGAACATATTCCCGGACTAAGTGGTGATATTGAAATAAAACAATTTCCTAGCGGTTTTTCTAATCTGACCTATTCCGTAAAAGTTGGGGAAAAAGAAATGGTCTTACGCAGACCCCCTTTCGGTAAAAAAGCCAAAACAGCCCATGATATGGGGCGGGAATATAATATACTAAGGGCTTTAAAGCCAGTATTCCCCTATTGCCCTAAGCCTTTAGTATATACCGAAGATGAGACGATTATAGGCTCACCCTTCTATGTTATGGAGCGCATACCGGGGATTATTTTACGCCAGAATGTACCTAAAGATATGGAGTTTACCACTAAAGAAGCCCGTATTTTAAGCGAAAATTTAATTAAAGCTCAATACCAACTGCACTCGGTAGATTATGTAAAAGCTGGTTTAGCCGATTTCGGTAAACCAGAAGGCTATGTAAAACGGCAAGTAGAGGGTTGGAGCGGCAGATATAGGGATGCCAAAACACCCGATGCCCCAGACTTTGAACAAGTCATGGGATGGCTACATGATAAAATGCCGGGAGAATCGGGTGTAGTAGGAATAATCCATAATGATTTTAAATTCGATAATGCTGTTTTAAACCCAGCTAATCCTACTGAAATAATAGGGATTCTCGATTGGGAAATGGCTACCCTAGGTGATCCGCTTATGGATTTAGGCTCTTCACTAGGATATTGGGTGGAAAAAGATGATCCACCTTATATGCAATCTATTCGCCAAATGCCTACCCATTTAGAAGGAATGCTGACGAGAAAAGAACAATTTGCGCTATATTGTGAACTAATGAGTATAACTAGCGATTACTTTGATTTTTATTATACCTTCGGGCTTTTCCGTTTAGCAGTAATAGCCCAACAAATTTATTACCGTTTTTATCACGGGCAAACGAAGGATGAGAGGTTTAGTATGCTAATGGTGCCTATAAAAGCTTTAGAAAAAACGGCACTCCAGGTTATTGAAAAATCGGAACTTTAATAAATTGAAGGGGGAGAAATTAGATGATAGTAGATTTTAGTTTAAAGGGGAAAGTTGCCTTAGTAACAGGTGCCAGTAGGGGTATTGGTGAAAGCATAGCAAAAACCCTAGCCGAATATGGTGCCCAAGTAATCATAACTAATAAAACTATGGATGGTTTAGCCGAAGTTGAGGCTGCTATTAACGCTGCCGGAGGTAAAGCCGTTAGCCAAGCTTGTCACAATGGAATTACGGCTGAAATTGAAGCTTTATTTAACTTTATTGAAACTACTTATGGCAAATTAGATATTTTAGTAAATAATGCGGCTATGAATTCTTATTTTGGTCCTATTATAGATGCACCGGAGAATGCTTGGGATAAGGTTATGGAAGTAAACCTTAAAGGTTCTTTTCTAATGAGCCAATATGCCGGGAAATTAATGATAAAAGGCGGCGGTGGTTCCATTATTAATGTAGCCTCGGTTAATGGAATTAGACCCGCCGAAATGCAAGGAATATATTCCATCACTAAAGCTGGAGTTATCGCTATGACTAAATCATTTGCCAAGGAATTAGCCCCTAATAAGATAAGAGTAAATGCCCTGTTACCCGGATTAACAGCGACTAAATTCACTTCGGTTATGGTGGAAAATGAAGAACTTATGGAAAAATACCTTCTACCCCAGATACCCTTACATCGTCCCGCCCAGCCGGATGAAATGTGCGGGGCTGTCCTTTACTTAGCATCAGATGCTTCATCTTATACCACTGGGGCTACTATAGTGGTTGATGGTGGATTGTTGGCTTAGATTTTATCCTGGCATAATTTGTAGTATATAAAATTATAAAACGGTATCTGTCTAAAGGAAAGATACCGTTTATTTTTGGTTAAAGTTAGTAAATGGCTTCATCATGGGCTGCAACCCTCTTATCTAAACGCTTAATATCTTCCCAGGCACCCTTAAGATCACGTTTAATAAAAGTAACATCCTTTTGCAGTTGTTTCTGCCCACTTTCAATAGAATTAAGTCTTTTTTCCATAGAGGTTTGTCCATCCTCCATCGAAGTAAGCCTAGTTTCCATAGAAGTTTGCCTAGCTTCCATAGAAGTTTGTCTAGCTTCCATTGAGGTTTGCCTGTCCTCTATCGAAGTAAGCCTAGTTTCAATTGAAGCTTGACCATTTTCCAAAGTAATAAGCCTAGTTTCCATTGAAGCTTGACCTGCTTCTAAATTGTCTAATTTTGATATTATTAGCTGCAACATGTCTTCCATACTATCCGTCCCCCCTAGCCCCAAGATAATTATAATTAATATAATTTTTTCATAATCTAATTCATATAATTATAACCCGTTTTGCTTATAAAATAAAGAAAAAGGTAAAAAGGGAGTAGATTCCCTGTCTTACCCTAAATCAATTCCACCGAAGTTATAATAATATCAATAACTTCATTAAGTATGTCTTCGGGGATCTTTTCTACAAAGACACTCCCCCGTGCTGACACATCCAGAGACTTAACTTGGTACACATACAAAAAGAAGGGAAGGATAAAAGGATTAGCCTTTTTACCCTCCCTTCCAGAGCAAGGGGGCAAAAATGAAGGACTTTGGATTATTTTAGTGTCCGCAATCATCGTGGTGCATATGCTCACGACATACTGAACCGGTAGATTGCAATTCACCTTGCAAATATTTATTAGCAACAGCTTCGGCATTGCCTTGGGCACCGGTTACGACTTCGATGCCTTTTTCATTAAAAATATCAATAGCCCCGGCACCCATACCACCGGAAATAATTACATTTACACCTTTTTCGTGTAAAAAGACTGGTAAAAATCCAGGTTTATGTCCGGGATTAGCTACAAATTCGCTAGTAGTTATAATATTATTTTCGCTTTTAAAAATGGTGAAACCTTCACAATGTCCAAAATGTCCTGCTACCATATTTCCTTCACTGGCAATTGCTATTATCATTACAAATTCCTCCTAATATTTTAATTAATTATGCACTTTATATTATTTAATTCTTCTATAGTCTTGGTATAAACTTTTTGGGCAGCTCTTCCTGCCAAACAATCTACTTCGACAATGCTGTGCCCATCATTAACTGCTTTAATAGCCTTAAAATCAAAAGGTACTTTCCCTACCATAGGTATATTTAAGTCCCGGCATAATTCTTCGATTTTTTTACTATTCTTCAAGTTGGTATCATATTTATTAATACACACTGCGCATTTGGTTTGAAATTTAGCCGCCGTACGCAAAATTCTTTGCATATCACTAATACCTGATAAGGAAGGTTCCGCAACTATTAAAACCATATCTACTCCACTTAAGGAGGCTATGACCGGACAACCTATACCTGGGGAACCATCAATAATAGCTAATTCTGCGTTATTGGCCGCCGTTTTCATCTGATTTTTAACTTCGGTAACTAGCTTACCCGAGTTACCGCTGCCCATTTTTAGTTGAGCCGTAGAAAAAATCTTATCACTAGTATATAATTTTAATTCACCAGCTATATCCGGCTGCATACTAATAGCATCAAAGGGGCATATTTTTTCACATACTCCACAACCTTCACAAGCATAGTAGTCTATCTGAAAAATACCCTCTATGAAACTAATTGCATTAAAGCGGCAATAACTTTCACATATTCCACATTCGCTGCATTTGTCTTTATCTATATAGGCTTTATCCATACCATAATAATCAGATTTTTGGGCCTTTACTGATTGCTCCATTACCAAATGAAGGTTAGGAGCATCAACATCGCAATCAGCACAAGCTTTCGCTCCAGCTAATTTAATAAAAGCACTAGCAATAGTAGTTTTACCAGTTCCTCCCTTGCCGCTAAGAATTAATAGTTGTTTCATGGTCTATCTCCTTTTTAATTACCTCAAGCAGCTGCGTAAATGTTTCGTGATAAGCTGGACTTTCTTTAACTGCTATTAGGGCATTAGAATTAATAGCACCTAGCTTAGCATCAAACGGAATTTTTCTTAAAATTTCAACCTTATGCTTATGACAAAATTCTTCGGCAATATCGTTTTCTTCAAACGATTTGTTAATTATAACCCCGCAAGGTTTTTCAAATAAATTAACTAGCTCGTAAACCATGGCTAGGTTATGCACCCCAAATAAGCTAGGTTCAGCTACTAAAACGCAGTAATCAGCGTCCTTAATGCTTTCCATTACCACACAAGCACTACCCGGCGGGCAATCTATAACTATTAATTCCTGGTGGTTAGCATTATCGTCAATTAGCTTCTCTATTATCGGAACTCCAGTTGCTTCACCGGGGTTAAGCACTCCCGTCATAACCGTTACATTCTCAGATAAACCTTTTTGAATTACACCTATCGATTTTTCCTTTTCCGTCAAGGCTTTTTCGGGACAAAACAGCACACAGCCCCCACAAGAATGGCAAATATCTTCAAAAATTAGTAGATTATCATTAACTAAAGCTAAGGCATTAAATCGGCAAAAATCCACACATATCCGGCAAGCATTACATCTATCCTCATCAACTACCGGTATTTTCAAAGTGATATCTTCAGTAGATTCCGCCTGGGGTTTAAAAAATAAATGCCCATTAGGTTCTTCTACATCACAATCTAAGTAGGTTGCCTTTGGGGCTACGGCGGCTAAATTCACCGCAACAAAAGTCTTTCCCGTACCCCCTTTCCCGCTTAATACTGCTATCTTCACTTAATTAACCTCCGTGATTATGATAACCAGGATGAATATCATCTAATAAAGATAGCCTTTCGTTCGCAAATGCCACAATATTATTAGCTATATCTTCACCTTGGTTTTTATACAATTTAATGCCAGCTTTTTCAATTACTTTAGCTGCGTTTTCCCCGCATTGCGGTACGATTAAGGCCTTAGCCCCGGAATCGACAATAGTTTGAGCCGCTTTAATTCCTGCTCCACCCTGACTAGCTATGGCGGCATTATCGATAAAACTTCCTTCTTTTTTCTCTAAATCATAAATCAAAAAATAGTTAGCCCTGCCAAATGATGATGCAATTTTACTAGTCATTGAATTTTCATCTACTGGTAATGCAATTTTCATAAAGTTTATTCCTCCTCATTTATTTTATTATTACGACAACCTGGACCTAGTCCTAATCCCCGCCCTTGACCTGCACCTCGTCCGCGCCCTAATCCTTGATGACGACATCTTCCACATCTATAGGCAGTTTCATTATCGTTATATAGTTGGTAGTCGCCCCCTTCGATTTTAAGCATTTTCCCATTAATTAAGGCATCAGCAATCTTTTGACGCGCTTCGATATAAATCCTCTGCACAGTTGTACGAGCTACATCCATTTGTTCAGCACACTCTTCTTGCATTAAGCCTTCCAGGTCTATCAAGCGGATAGTCTCATATTCATCTACCGTCATTATTATGGGATTATCATCCATCAAAGGAGTATCAAGCGGTCCAAATAAATTACTCTCAGGAACGCAACATACTCTTCTCCATTTCCTTGG
>CAZYLY010000058.1:0-10582 GCA_964648825.1 uncultured Syntrophomonadaceae bacterium | reverse complement strand
CATTTCACCATTAACGGCACCCTCCATATTACTCGCAACTACTATTGACGGCAGCATAAGACTTACCGTCATTACTAGGACTAATACTAAAGCTAAATATTTCCGTCTAAATTTATAGATCTTCATTTACTGTCCTGCCCTTTACCCTTTATTCCTACACTTTTCTTGCTCTCTCATATTCAGCACATACATCACCTATTAATATCATACTTTTCTCCCCGATATTACGCATACTGCGCAGACTTTTCTGTTCATGTTGCCAGAGAATAGATAAGGTCTGCATATCTCTTACTCCACTACGGTATAGTTCATTCGCAGTACGGGTTAAATTAGCATGGACTCCACCTAAGCCCTCACCATAATAACTAAAATAACGGCGCAGGTCTGTTTCCATTCGGCCCCCTCATTTCCATGTTTTTATTTAATTGACCTCACTTTAATTATATGGCGGCCTAGTATATAACTTTAAGTACCAAAAGCGCCCCTTTCCTCAACGAAATTGGTGCTTGACAGGATTAAAAAGATATGTATACACAATTTTGCCATTATGTTACACTTGTTTATAGGTAGCTTAAAGGGGTGACTACTTAATGGACAGACCACTTAACATAGCCATCTGTGAAGACCAAAATGCTGATTTGAATTTATTATTAAAATGTATTGACACTCTTAATATACCGACACTATGTGATATTTTTTCTAGCGGGGAGGATTTATTAGAAGTTTTCTCCTCAGGAAGTTATGATTTGATTTTTCTGGATATATATATGGCAGGTATGAGAGGAATTGAAGTAGCGGAAAAAATACGCACTACCGATAAATCGGTAGTTATCGCTTTTACTACTAGTAGTTTAGACCATACTTTGGAGAGCTACCGCCTAAAAGCCTTAAGATATTTGGAAAAACCGGTAAACGCTTTAGATGTGCAGGAAACTATGGAATTAGCACTAGCCAAGCATCATACAAGACCGCGCCTGTCACTAATGATAGACGGGGCTATGCACTCTATCCCTTTAGATAATTTGCTTTATCTCGAACAACAAAATCATACTGTAATTATTTATACCTTAACCGAAGTTTTATCTACTAGCCAGAAGGTGAAATTAAGCCAGCTTGAAACTATGCTACCGGCCCCGCCCTTCTTCCGTTGTCATCACAGCTTTATCGTTAATCTAGGGCAAGTCTTATCCTTAGACAAGGATTTGCGTCTTTTTAATATGGCCAATGGGGGTAAAGCCTATATCCGCCGCCAAGATTTATCCCGGGCGCAAAAAGCTTATGAGGAAGTCTTATTTTCGATTACTAGGAGTAGTATATGATGATTATTAACTACAGAAAAGTTTTTCTTATGGGCTTTACAATTTTATTAGCCTTAGTCCTAGTTTTTACTTTTTATACCGCCTTTACACATAAGCTGCTTAGCCCTCGCTATTATGGTGAGGTTCAGTCCATAAAAAATATGCTTTATCTTAATGCTGAAGGCGAAAAAGAAGTCATTAAGTTACCGGCTAAGCTAAATATTGCAGCCCCCCGGGAATTATTTACGGTAAGTAGTCAAGTAGAGGTAAAACCGGGGGAAAGTATAATGCTAAAATCGGTATTTGCGCCGATGAAGTTATATTTTAATAATCTGCTGGTCTATGAATATGGTCAAGAGGGTACCTATCCTGCCTATATGAATGATCCACCCACTATGATTACCACTATCCCTTTTCCTGATGTCGAGGGGCTAGTAGAAGTTAAAATAGAATATCTGGCTCCTATGGAGCGGTCTGTGATGTCTATCCCTACCCTTTATATTGGGGGGGAAAATGCACTATTACTGCATCAATTCCGGGAAAACGGTTTTTCTTTCGGCTTTTCCGCATTATTAATCTTTATCGGCTTACTAATGATAGTAATTGCTTTTACATTAGTGCGGGATCTTCCGGCAGGTTGGTCCTTTATCTGGTTAGGCTTTTTCGCCTTGGCAGCGGGGGTATGGGGTATGGGGGAATGTGATTTGACCGGCTTAATCTTCCCTTATCCGACCTTGCTATATGCTATGGCTTATCTAGGTTTATTTACGGTTGCTATTCCTTTTTTACAATTTGGTTTATTAGTTTTAGAGCCTAGTAATAAATGGCCCTTGAAAATCCTCTTAGGTGTCCATTATATTTCCCTGGCCACCGTCTTAGCTTTACATCTTAGCGGCACTATGAATTTTATTAAAAGTTTATATTGGTTTCATATTATAACTCCCTTGGCTTTTGTTACCTTTGCCCTAGTTCTTATTAGCGAACATTTTAGGCATCATAATCCAGCCGCCAAGCGTTTTGCTCCCGCTTCTATTTTGCTGGCTATTTTTGTATTAATGGAGTTATTAAACTATTGGGTGCGATTTACTAATGTGCTCACCCTATTTTTCCAGCTAGGGGTATTAGGTTTTGTCATTTTACTAGGCATTGCTAGTGGCTATTATATAAAAGCATCCTTGCAAACGAGGGCGGAAAACATTCGCTTAGCCTATGAAATGGCGGCCGTCGGACGACAGTTAGATTTACAAAGAATACAATACCAGAAATTAGCTGCCACTGATGATGCTGTCAAAACCCAACGCCACGACCTTAGACATCAATTAGCGGTATTACAGGAATTAGGGGTAAAAGATGATAAGGAAGCATTTAACCACTATATCTCGGCCTTAATCGAAAATATTCCGACTGAAAGGGAAGTCTGCTTATGTGAAAATTATGCAGTTAATGCCCTGGCCTCCCATTACTATTCTTTAGCCCAAAGCAAGGGGATTGAGGTTAGGCTAAAACTTATTATTCCGCCTAAGCTCACTGCTAATTTAGAAGTGGATTTATGTATTATCATCGGTAATTTATTAGAAAACGGCATAGAGGCTAATGCTACTATGCCGCCTAATGCGGAGAAGTTTATACGGATGAATACAACTTTGCAACATAATACTTTAGTTATAACCATGGATAATAGCTTTAACCAGCCGGTTCGCAAAAAAGATGGGGTTTTCCTGTCCTCTAAACGGGAAGGAGAGGGGATAGGATTGTCCTCCGTCAAGGCAGTAGCCGCTAAATATGGAGGTAATGCCGATTTTACAGCTACTAACCAAGTATTTCAGTCTTCAGTTTATCTAAATATCAACTAATCCCAAAGAAGCGGGGTTTTGAAAGGCATCAAACAGAGAACCGTCAGGCTGGGTGAAAACTCAAAAAGGTTTGCCAATACTCCCGTCCCTGTGGCATCTTTTTAATCATTAAGCGCATCCATTGCTTTGCTGCTGAGTTCCCGCACAGTTAATTTGCTTTCTAAATTTTTATCTCTCCATTTTGTATAATCAAAAGGCTCTTTATTCATAAGCATAACAAATCGCTCCGCATCTACATAGCCTAAATTAGCCATTAAGATTTTCATGCCTTCTACTTTAATTGCAGTATCAGTTTTCATTGCTTATTCCTCCATTTCAGTAATAAATTCAATCGGGTTGATAATCTTTATATCAGGCACTGAAACTTTCAAAAGCTTTTTATCTGTAGTAATATAATAATCGCATTTTGCGTAAACTGCGGAGGCAAGGTGTAGGGCATCAAAAACCTTAACCCCCTTGGCAGATAAGTCTTCTGCATAATTTATTATTATTTCATTTTCTTTGATAAAATCAACCGCGATATCCTTCCATGGTGCAATAGCGCGTTTCTTCTCTTCAAATGGGTTCCTTCCATTTTCATATTCTAAAACATAAGACCAAACTAATCTATAGATGCCAGATTTTTTTGGAGTTGTTTAGCTTCCTACTTTTATTTACTTAATCCGAAATACCTTTTTAGTATTATTAGTGGTAATATATCCTATTTCATCGACACTTTTACCCCTTAACTCTGCTATCTTTTCCGCAACCTTAACTACATGAGCCGGTTCGTTGCGCTTACCCCGATAAGGCTCGGGAGTTAAGTAGGGGCAATCGGTTTCGATTAACAGTTTATCCAGCGTAATTTTCGCCGCTACTTCATGTGATTTTTTCGCATTCTTATAGGTTAAGGGGCCCGCTAGGGAAATGTAAAAGCCTTGTTTCATTAATTCAATAGCTAAGGGGAGATGTCCAGAATAACAGTGCATTACCCCTTCGTTCTTCCCGGCTTTTTCTTTTTTAATAATATCAAATACTTCTTGATTAGCGTCTCTATCATGAATAACTATGGGTTTATATAATTCCCCCGCTATTTTAATTTGCTCCATGAAGACTTGAGCTTGTACATCCCGGGGTGATAAGTCCCGATAAAAATCCAGTCCCATTTCCCCAATAGCTACTACCTTCGGATCTTTGGCTAAATCGTAAAGCTTGGCCCCAATATCCTTATTAAAACTTTTCGCATCATGGGGATGAACTCCTATAACTGCATATATTTGGTCATACTGCCGAGCTAACTCTACCGCTTGGCAGGAAGAAGTATAATCATAACCCACACAGACTATTTTCTCTACCTGGGCTTCTTTAGCCCGCTGCAGAACTTCGGCTAAATCATTTTTATAGGCTTTATCTTGTAAGTGGGCATGAGAATCTATAAACATGGTTTCACAACTCCTAATACTTATTTTACCCGGTTTCCAGAAGATACTTGGTCAACAGTTAAGACTTCTACTATATTATCTCCGGCATCTGAAGCAGCTAATATCATACCTTCCGATAAGGTACCCCTAAGCTTAGTCGGTTTAAGATTAGTTACTACGACTACTTTTTTACCGATTAAATCCTCGGGGGCATAATGCTGGGCTATACCAGAAACTATTGTACGCTCTTCTTCGCCCAGTTTAACCGTTAAAATTAGCAATTTATCAGCCTTTTCCATCTTCTCACAAGCTATTACTTCTACCACCTTCAGTTCTACTTTAGCAAAGTCATCTATAGTAATATAATTTGTCTGCTCAACTTCGGTCGGTTTTTGCTCCTCTTTAACTACTGTAGCCTCTGCTTTAGCTTCTTCACTCACTGCCTTTTCCTCCCAATCCTTAATATCAATGCGCGGATAAAGGGCGGGTCCTTTAAAAACCTTAAGTTCCGATTGGCTTAATCCCCATTTACCCGCTTCATCCCAACTAATCTGTTCCGCATCAGCAAATAAAGGAATCTGGTCATTACATCTAGCTGCCAATGTAGGCATAGCCGGGGTTAGCAATATTACTGCAATACGAATACTTTCGATTAAGTTGTACATTACCGTTGCCAAACGCTCCTGCTTAGCTTCGTCTTTAGCTAATAACCAAGGCTCGGTTTCGTCAATATATTTATTAGCCCGGGAAATCAACTTAAGCGTAGCAGCAACATAGTTAGCAAAATCGAGCTTTTCCAGCTTTTCGGTTGCTGTCCTATAAGCTTCTTCGGCAGTTTTTATAAGTTCCTTATCAACATCAGCCGCCATTTGGGGTGCGGGGATATAGCTATTAAAGTATTTTATAATCATGGCAACAGTACGGCTAACTAAATTACCCAGATCATTAGCTAAATCAGAGTTAATACGGCTAATCAGCATTTCTTCCGCATATTGTCCATCTTGACCGAAGCTTAATTCTTTTAATAAATAATACCGTACTGCATCTACTCCGTATCTATCTACCAGGATAAGCGGGTCAACTACATTACCTTTAGATTTCGACATTTTACCCCCTTCGAGTAAAATCCAGCCATGGGCAAAAACCTTTTTCGGCAAAGGTACCCCTGCGGCGAGTAACATAGTAGGCCAGATAATAGCATGAAATCTAAGTATATCTTTTGCCATTAAATGCACATCCGCCGGCCAATATTTATTATATAAATCTTCATTTTGCCCGTAACCGATACCGCTTAAATAGTTTATTAGGGCATCAAACCATACATACACTACGTGCTTAGAATTAAAAGGTACGGGTATACCCCATTTAAAAGTCGTCCGGGAAACACATAAATCATCTAAGCCGCTTTTGATAAAGTTTATTACTTCATTACGCCTGGATTCGGGCTGAATAAAATCAGGGTTTTCATCAATATGTTTTAAGAGTTGTTCGGCATATTTACCCATCTTAAAAAAGTAGCTTTCCTCTTTTAGTAGCTCTACTTCCCGATTACAATCTGGACATTTACCTTCAGTTAATTGCCTTTCGGTAAAAAAGGTTTCACAGGGAGTACAATACCAGCCTTCGTACTCGGAAATATATATATCACCTTGTTCATATACTTTTTTAAATAATGCTTGTACTACCTCTTCATGCCTTTTCTCCGTAGTGCGAATAAAATCTGTATTAGTGATTAAAAGTTTATCCCATAGTTTTTTAATATTTTTGACAATACCATCGACATATTGCAACGGCTCTTGCCCATTTTCCCGGGCTACTTTTTCTATTTTCTGCCCATGTTCATCAGTTCCGGTCAGGTAAAATACTTCATAGCCTTGCAATCGTTTAAATCTAGACATGCAATCAGCTGCTACCGTAGTGTAGGCATGTCCGATATGTAGGTTATCACTGGGATAATAAATAGGTGTAGTAATGTAAAAAGTCTTGCGCTCCGACAAATTAAGCCCCTCCTAATATAATAAGTTCTGCTATTTAATTCTAAAAAGCAAGCAATAATTAAAGCCTTCAAGACAAGGCTTAGTAGTAAGGAAAAAGTATTCTCGCTTCATCCACCCCTCGCACCTTACTCCTTACGCCTCACTAACCAATAGTTTACCACATAATACTATTACATATCCTACCAAAATAATAGTTAGAGTTTTAAGCTATTTTAAGTTATATAATGGCAAATATGGGCGGGTTTGATGTCAATAGTGACATAGTATTACAAAATACCTAGAGTTAACAAAAATTTGTCCATAAATGTTGGAAAAAAGCTTGACTATTTCTACCAGTGTTGGTATATTTGTCTTGAAAGAAATACTTGTCAAATTAAGGGAGGGTTAAAGCAAATGATGAAATCAACTGGTGTTGTCAGAAAAGTGGACGAGCTAGGCCGTATCGTAATTCCTATTGAATTACGCCGTACTATGGGCATCGAAGAAAAGGATGCCTTAGAAATTTACGTAGACACAGATAAAATTATTCTAAAAAAGTACGAGCCTGCTTGCATTTTCTGTAGTAATGCAGAAGATGTAATCCATTATAAAGGCAAAAACCTATGCAAGCCTTGCTTAACTGAATTAACTAAGCAAGTTGGGTAATACTTATTAATCTTCATTTTGGACAAAGAAATTATATATTTCAGATTTCTTAACCGAATATTCTAAAGCCTTCACCTTGAAGGCTTCTTTTTTATCTACCCCAGAAGCAATTAAAGCTTTTACTTCCTCTATTATTTGGCTAAATTCCACTTCCTCACTATACTCGCTTTTTCCTACTAAGATACATATCTCCCCCCTGGGGGGATTAGCTTGAAAATGTATAATTACTTCAGCAATAGGGCCGCGTTTTACCTCCTCATATCTTTTGGTTAATTCCCGCGCCACCGCTATAGGTCTATTAGCGCCGAAAATAAGCGCCATATCATTTAACGTTTCTATTAGACGATGCGGAGCTTCATAAAATATTACTGTTGCTTCCTCATCAATAAATTTGCTTAACATTTCTTGACGTTTTTTAGTTTTAGGCGGCAGGAACCCGACAAATATGAAACTACTCGTATCTAATCCTGATATAGTTAAGGCAGCAGTAAGTGCAGATGGCCCCGGTATTACCTCTAAATCTATCCCCGCCGCAATTACTCTTTTAATTAAGCTTTCCCCCGGATCAGATATGCCCGGCATTCCCGCATCCGATACTAAGGCAATAGTAAGCCCCGCTTCTAACTGTTCTAAGATATAATCTTCCCGGCCTTTTTTACTATGTTCGTGGTAGCTGATTAATGGCTTTTTAATTTTATAACGATTAAGCAGTTTAATGGTATGGCGAGTATCTTCGCAAGCGATTAAGTCCACTTTTCTAAGGGTTTTTAATAATCTTATACTTACATCTTCCATATTCCCAATCGGGGTTCCGCATATATATAATTTACCCACAATTTACACTCCGTTTTAGTTTAATTTTAGCCCATACCACCCCATAATCTCCCCACTATACTCCCCATCGGACTGATAAATTATTAAAGGAGACAATATTTTAAGCTTAGTCTGACTATTTTTTTGTCCTTCGATTAAAACTAACTTGGCATCACTATCAATTCTAGAATGCACCAACCTCATCCTAGTAGGGTTAATGCTATTGGCAATTAATAGATCCGTAATCTCAAATAAACGCTCTGCCCTTTGGATTAAAACCACTTTACCTCGGTCAGATAAAAGATGTTTGGCTCCGCTAATTATATGGGGCATAGATACGGCCACTTCATGCCTAGCTATAGCCTCTTCCGAGTTCTGGCTGATTTTGCCCTCCCCTTTTTTATAAAAAGGAGGATTGCAGACTACTAGATCTGCATATCCTCCGGTATATTCTGTCTTAAGTTCTTTTATATCTTGATTAATAAATTCCACTCTAGCAGTTAAGTGGTTAATTTCAGCACTACGTCTTGCCCTTTCCACCATCTGCGCTTGAATTTCGATACCAGTTATTTTCGCTGTAGGGGAAAGGTAAGTCAGTAACAACGGAATTATCCCATTTCCAGTACCCAAATCTACGATTTCATTAACCTTATTTAATTGACAAAAGTGTGCTAATAAAACAGCATCTAAGGAAAACCTATAGCCAATTTTGGGCTGAATAACTTTTAACCCTCCCAAAAGCAGGTCATCCAAGGTTTCATTCACCTGTAGTTTTACCTCCTTAGACACCATTTACTCCTTTTCCAAAAAAGCTATACAGAAAAGACATTCCCCACTGCGCACTTGTCCATAAGCCATCGAACAAATATGGAAGCCTTCAGTATACAAGCGCCCTAAGTTCTCATAGCTTTCCCCTTCTAGGCTCATATCTGGGGAAATAAAACCAGTAACTTTCGGCTGTATATCAATAGAAAGATTCCCTTGTTCTAAAATCGCAATTCGTTCCTTAAGATCGCCTACTTCAAGAATCAAATCCCGGATAATCATCTGCAATTCCTGGATAGTCTTCTCCATTTGCATCTCCTTTGCCTATTTCCTTGCTTTCATATAGATCTGATTCATATTTCAAACAACACATTAAGCGTCCGCAAATTCCTGAAATCTTAGTAGGGTTAAGAGATAAATTCTGCTCTTTAGCCATACGAATTGATACAGGTTCAAATTCACCTAAGAAATTATTACAACATAAAATCCGGCCACAAGAGCCTATGCCGCCTAACATTTTAGCTTCATCTCTAACCCCGATTTGTCTTAACTCAATACGGGTTTTAAAAATGCCCGCTAAATCCTTAACTAACTCGCGAAAATCTACCCGCCCTTCGGCTGTAAAGTAAAAAATCACTTTGCCCATGTCAAAAGTATATTCCACGTCAATTAAGCGCATGGGAAGGCCATGTTCTTTAATTTTTTCCCGGCATAGATTTAAGGCTTCCTCTTCCTTGCTCTTATTTCTATGATAATTAGCTTCATCTTCGGCACTCGCTTTGCGAATAACCTTTTTAAGAGGTAAAACTAATTCTTTTTCACTAACTTCTCGTTTGCCTATCGCGGCTAACCCATATTCTATCCCCCTGATAGTTTCGACTATGACTGCATCTCCAGCTTGTAAATCAAGGTGTTCACTATCAAAGTAATATATTTTACCCGCGGGTTTAAATCTAACTCCAACTACCCACGCCAATGTTACGACCTCCTTAGTTTTAATGCAAAGCTTGCCATATGCTTCTGGCAATATTTACGTGAATCAACTTAGCATTTACATTACGCCGATAATTATTTTTTAAAGCTTGTATTTCCTGTAGCGCTGTCTTTAAAAAAACAGCTTGGTTATCGGTCACATTTTCAGCTAAGCTAATATTATCTGGGTTAATTAATAAATCTTTATCTGAAGTCTTTTTATAAATAATTATATCTCTTGTTATAGTTTCTAACATATTAACATATAAGTCCGTCTCAGTATCAATAGTTTCCGCTGCCCGAAAAACTTCCCCCGTATCTGCACTATTTAACTTCCTAATCATCTCCCTAGCCTGATGCCATTTATCCCTTAATTTATCCTCGTTTATAAACCTTCTAGCCAGAGCTATATTGCCTTGGGCTAGTTTAGTAACTTCAGCAGCTAACTCCGGGGAGGCTTGATTAGCTAAAAGGTATTGTTCCATCACCAGATCAGTTACCGGGAAAAACCTGAGCGTCTGACAGCGCGAAATAATAGTTTCTAGCTGAATTTCTTGATCAGCCACTAAAATGATAATTGCATATGAAGGCGGCTCTTCCAAGGTCTTCAGTAAAGCATTAGCCGCTTCTCTCCTCATTAAATGGCTATCTCTAATAATTACTATCCGGCGTTTAGCCCGGTATGGTTTTAAAGCTAACCACGGTTCCATTTCTTCGGTAATCTGTTCTTTTGTAATTACCGTCTTATCTTGCGGCACTTCTAATACCATTAAATCAGGATGTACCCCTTCTGTCTGAAAAATATGCACTTCCTCATCAGTCTTAGCTATTAATTGCCA
>CAZYLY010000057.1:1869-10640 GCA_964648825.1 uncultured Syntrophomonadaceae bacterium | reverse complement strand
AAAATCTGTGAAAATCAGTGTTGAATTAAGTTTTCCACCCAAACTTAGTGCGCATTTTCCTACTTTTACGCAAATAAATCTATCTGCTGAATAATTCCGGGTTTACCGTTTTCGTGTAAAAAGACCCCGCTGCTTTGCAGTTGACCGTGGGCTTGATTAGATTCATCCTTAAAGGTAAAAGGCGTCGAAGCGCTGCCTAGGAAAATAGCTCCAACACCTGCTTGCCCTAAAGCGAATAAAACATCATTACCGTTTTCATCTTTTGTCCAAATTCTTAACTTATCATAAATAGGATCATTTTCATCAATCCAGTTATTGCCGTCCGAATCGTACTCACTTAATTCGGCAAATCCATTTCCAGTTTGAGGACCGAAAAGCTCACCGCCATTATTAATAATGCCGTCATTATTTAAGTCTAGGGCTAAAAAGCCACTGCCAGGATTAACAAAAGAAATCATTTCCGTTTGCCCGTCATTATCTAAATCAAAGGCAAATTTACTTTGACTTAAACTTGCGGCACCGGTATTAAAATTAATTACTAAGGGGTCAATAGGGCGAGCCGCATCACCTAAGCGTAAATGAAATTCCTCCTGCATATAAAAACTACGGCTCATGCTCATACTTACAGAAAAGTCAATCTCCCTGCCATCAGCAGTTTTAACCTTACCGGCAGCACCGAAATCAACACTTTCATGTTCAAAATAAGTATGGGAATAATCGTATTCCAGGCCCCATCCTGCACGCAAAGAATTAGTTCCATTGAAGTTTCTGGCCTTTTCCAGGCTGGCTTGGTCTTCTTCCCCCTTAAGTAGCGGAAACTTAAACTTTAGCTTCTTACCAGTTAAAGCTTCAATCATAGTCAGCAAAGCTCTAAGCTTAATTTCTTCATGTTCGGGGAGCTCCCAGACATCCTCCTTAGGTTTAGCGGCGGTTACTTCTGGTGAAATATTGACCGTATCCAGAGGTACTGCTAAAGCAGCTACGAGTTGGGATTGGGGTTGATTGGGATTGGCATTAGGCTGATTGCCTTTCCAAAAAAGCAAACGCTCCTCAGTTTTTGATGATTCTTGATATTGGCGGTTAGCCGTCATTTCTACATTAGAATTAACAATAATCATAGTATAACCTCCTTGTTTATAAACCTAGTCCACATCCTTGTGGACATAATTAGTTATTTTTATTATCGTAAAACTCTCCCCCAAACTTGAGCCTAAATGCGACAGGGGACGATTCTCATCATCGCATTTTATAAATGGTGTGCAACTACAAATTAAACACCTTTAGATTTTCAAATGAAAAATAGTATGGGCTAATTTAATTTACAAATATTCCGTCGCCTGGCCTGCGCATGGGGAAACACCAACTACTCGTCTCGAGCCGAAAGGGGTACAGGCTCAACTGTACGTCCGTGTACGATAGCCTTCTCGCGACGTCCTGTCGCTCGCCCCCTTTCGGCTTTTCGACTTCGCAGGGTGTTTCTACCTTGCTCCGTCAGGGCTTCTACATATTTGTAAAATTAAAATTAGAATAATTCCAACCCAAACCAACCAAAAGAAAATCTGTGGAAATCATAAATAATCCGTGAGAATCAGTGTTTAATTATGATTTCCACCCAAACTTAGTGCACATTCTCCTACAAATATACAACAAGCAAAAGAGGTGAGGAAATTGTTTCACGTGAAACAATTATTAATCCAAGCCTAATAATTCTATAATCCGTTCCAAGTCTTCCTGACTGTAATAGACAATATGAATTCGTCCACCATTGCTGCTGCCAAAAATCTCGGCTTTAGTCCCTAAGTGTTTTTGCAGCTTTTCTTCAATTTCCGCTATCTCTACTGATTTAGAAACATCTATCGGTATATCTTTAACGGTAGTTTTAACGGCACTTTTTCTTTCCGCCTCTCTTACCGACATTTTATCAGCCGTAATCTGTCTCGCCCTTTTAATTTGTTCTAAGGGATCTTTAACCGTTAAAAGGGTTCTTGCATGTCCTGGGGTTAATTGTTTATCTTCTAACATTTGCAAGACTTCCTCGGGTAAGGTTAATATCCTTAGGGTATTAGCAACATGAGCCCGGCTTTTCCCTACCTTCTCGGCAATAACTTCTTGTACATAGCCGAATTTATTAACCATGCCTTTATAGGCAAGTGCTTCTTCAATTACACTTAAATCTTCCCTTTGCAGGTTTTCGATTAGGGCAATCTCCCAAGCTGCATCATCATCAATTTGTTTGATTATGACTGGTAACATTTCAAGGTTTGCAATTTTAGCCGCCCGATAACGTCTTTCCCCAGCTATGATTTCATATTTATCTTCCCGGGGGCGCACTAAAATCGGTTGCAATATACCATGTTCTTTAATAGAGGCGGCTAGTTCATTTAAAGTTTCTTCATTAAACATCTTACGCGGCTGTTCTTCCCTTGGAATGAGCAAGTTAATATCTACTTTATTAATTTCTTCAGCATTATCTAAATTAGGAGGTGAAGAAAATAATGCATCTAGACCTCTACCTAGACCTCTTTCCCTTTTAGACACGTTTTAACACCTCCATAGCTAGTTCATTATATACTTCGGCCCCTTTAGATTTAGGGTCATAAAAAACTATCGGCTTACCGTGGCTAGGCGCTTCACTTAATCGTACATTGCGCGGAATAATAGTTGTATAGACTTCTTTACGAAAATGGCGTTTAACTTCATCTACTACTTGGATGGCTAAGTTAGTCCGACCGTCAAACATTGTAAAGATTATACCTTCTATCTTTAAATCTCGATTTAACCTTTTGCGTACTAAAGTAATCGTATCCATTAATTGGCTTAAGCCTTCTAAGGCGTAATACTCACATTGTAAAGGAATAATAACTGAATCACTGGCCGTTAAGGCATTGACCGTAATTAAACCTAAAGAGGGTGGACAATCAATAAATATATAATCATATAAACTTTTAAGCGGCTGAATGCTTTTTTGTAAGGCTCTTTCGCGTTCTGCTTTAGCCGTCAATTCAATCTCAGCACCAGCTAACTGAATAGTCGAGGGAATAATATCTAAGTTGCGAAACTCGGTATGTATAATAACTTTATCTGTTTCTAATTCATCAATAAGCAGATTATATATGCAATTTTTTATCCTTTTTCGATTTATACCTAAGCCGCTAGTAGCATTGCCTTGCGGGTCAGCATCAATTAATAAGACACGATAACCATAATTAGCAATACAAGCAGCCAAATTAATAGCCGTAGTCGTCTTGCCAACCCCTCCCTTTTGATTAGTTATACTAATAATTTTCCCCATTACTTGTCCACCTTTCAGAAACCTACCTAAACATTTTCTCTTATCACCCCAAGAAATCCTGCCCAATATTAAAATAGAAAGACTTTTTACTATAAATAATTTAAATGACTTCGCTGCCACAACTAATTTTTTCTTAGCTAAAATGAGGCACTTGCCGGATAATTCGGAATTTTCAGTTAAGTTCTCCGTTCCTAAAACCTTAATAATTGTTTTCTTTATCCATATTAATGAATTTATAGGAAGGCTTATTAATGGCTATGAATTGGGGGTTTCCAGTTTTGGCATTAATGATATTTCGGAATAATTTTTAGGGTTTTACAGTTTTTCTAATTAAATATGTTGGAATATATTTAATATCCCTTTATAATAGTATTATTACGAATAGCCATATATTTATAACTTTTTGCCTTATTCTTGTAATATTCATCATTACTTTAATGGATTCGTTGTTAACAATAAGTTATAGGAGGTGAGGACCCCTTAATTAATATGTTCCCCAAAAATAATGGAATGTGAGGAGGCTTTGTTTAATGTCTTATATGTTCGCAACCCAGGAACAAGTAGATCGCCTTGTAGATTACAAAGGTGCTCGTGAGTTCCACTTACAAAAGGATCGTTCTAAAAGAGATAAGAGAATGTCCTTAAATGAAGCTATCGCCGCCTTTGTACAAGACGGAGATATATTAGCAGAAACAGGTTTTTCCTATGTTAGATCCCCGATTCAAGCATATTTTGAATTAATTAGACAAAAGAAAAAAGATATGGTAAGCATAGGCTCACCCATGTCTAATACTTCCTATTTAATGGCATTTAATGTGGTGAAGGCTATTCATTTATCTTACATAGGTGTTGAGATGAGAGGTAATGATAAAAACTTTGCTCGGGCTATTAAAACTAAACAAGCAGAAATACTCTCTATTTGGAGTCATGGCTCCATGGCATTAGGATTTAAAGCAGCACAATTAGGAGCACCCGCTATTGCTTCTAAACAATTAATTGGTACTGATATGATTAAGCAGAATCCTTATGTACAGGTAATTGATAATCCAGTTGGTTATGATAAATCACCTGTGGCTTTAATTCCGGCTTTATTCCCTGATGTATGTATTATTCATGTCCAAAAAGCTGACCGCTTCGGAAATGCAGTTATCGAAGGTCCCGCTATTAATGACATTTCTTTATCTGCCGCTTGCCGTAAAGTTATTTTAACTGCCGAAAGAATTGTACCAGAAATGAACCTAAGGGAAAATAGCACTGCTACAATCCCCTTCTGGTATGTAGATGCAGTAGTTGAAATGCCTTATGGTGCCTTACCAGGATGCTGCCCTAGTGAATACTACTGGCATCGTGAGTGGTGGGAATGGCTAGTTCGTATAGCTACTCCATCTGTGGAAAATATTGATGATTTCTTTAAATATTGGATTTTCGATACTAAAGATCAATTTGACTTTATTGAAAAACTTGGTGGAGCTCGTTTCCTTAACCAAGCTCGCCGGCAAATGCAAGCGGCTCAAGCTAATCTTGATGATTCTTTAGTTGAATTCGGTTACCAAGAAGTAATACCAAAATGGGAATAAAGGGGGTAAACTAATGAGTACTGTTGCACCAGCTAACCCACTAGAAATGTTAGCTTATAATATTGCCCTGCAAATTGAGGATGGTCAGATAGTTTATGTCGGAACAGGTCTTCCCATGGTCGGCGCTATCTTGGCTAAAAAGACACATGCTAAAAATATTACCATGGTTTATGAAAGCGGCGGACAAGACCCGCTAGAAGGAGAAATGCCTTGGTCAGTTGGATGTCCTTTTACTTTTAGAAAATCTCCTATGAGTATGGAAATGCCTATTTCATTTGGTCAATGCGCTTTAGGTTATGTTGATATAGCCTTCCAAGGCGGAGCCCAAATCGATATGTACGGTAATGTAAATACATCCGTAATCGGCAGCTATGAAAATCTAAAATCTATCCTTCCTGGTAGCGGCGGCGGAAATGATATCGGTTCCTTAACCGAAAAATCTGTCTTAGTCGGATTACAAACTCCTGACCGTTTCCCAGAAAGAGTGGATTTTATTACTACACCTGGATTCTTAGAAGGTGGCGATTCCCGCGAAAAAGCAGGGTTACTAGGTGGTCCTATAGCAGTAGTAACCCAAGTCGGAGTTTATGATTTTGAACCAGAAAGCAAAAAAATGCGTATTAAAGCCTTAAATCCTGGCATGACTGTAGAAATCGCTCAAGCTTGCAGCGGGTTCGAATTAATTGTTCCTGATGAAATACATTTTGTTGAAGCTCCTAGTGATGAAGTTTTAACTATACTTCGCACCGTAGTTGATCCCCGAGGTGTATTTACTAAAATGCCCGGAACCTAAGAAAAATTAGCAAAGGGGTTGCCTTACGACAACCCCTTTATACCTATTTTATCTGCCTAATATTTCTTTTGGATTTCGCTATTCTAATTACTACCTCATATTCTTCTTCACTATCTTTTTCATTCATATATATATCTACACCAGTCTGTTTAGCTCTTTTGACCGTTTCTTTTATGGTATTTAAAAATATGCGGGCATCCCTAATTATCATGGATACATTTTGCCCATGTTGTCCTTTAGTTATATTTTCCGGGGGGATACTATTATGGCAAAATTCTTCTACTAATTCTTCCGTTTCCCTAACCGTTAAATCTCTATTTTGGATTTCGGTTATTACTTTTATTTGCATGGAGGAGTTATTAAGTTTTAACAAAGCTCTAGCATGTCTTTCGGTAATACATTCCGGGTTTATTATACTCATTACTTCCGGGTCTAATTTAAGCAATCGTAACTTATTAGCAATAGCTGATTGACTGCGCCCAATTCTTTTAGCTAATTCATCTTGGGTTAAACCGAAACCATTAATTAATAAATTATAAGCTGAGGCTTCTTCAAAATAATTAAGTTCTTTCCTTTGTAAGTTTTCGATTAAAGAAACAGCAGCTACTTTTTCATCATCCATATCCTTAATTAAGGCGGGAATTTCTTTTAATAGTAATAATTTACACGCCCTAAAACGGCGTTCACCTGCAATAATTTGATAATTTTCCCCATTTGCCCTTACAATTATAGGCTGTATAATGCCGAAGGCTAAAATAGATTGGGCTAGTTCGTTAAGCTCCTTTTCATCAAAATACTTGCGCGGTTGATAAGGATTACGAGTAATTTTATCTACCGGAATATTTACTATTTTATTACCTTGATTTTTCCCCCAAATTTTTTCCAACTGTTTACGCATTTTTTGCCCCCCTACAAAGGCCGTTTCGTAGGTATACCAACTTTGCGCGGGTATTCTTTCGGAGTCTCCTCCTCTTTTTTAATAACAACAATAGCCCGATCTCTTGCTTCTAATAAATTATATAAATAAGTTTGCACAAATTTACCCTTTAACAAAGTTAGCGCCTTATCAGCGTCCTCTAATTCGCTTAAATAATTCCTACCCTTCCACAGCCACATTAACCCACCAACACGTAACAAAGGTAATCCGTATTCTAGCATTACATTAAGCGGTGCTACAGCTCTACTCGTACATATGTCGAAGCTCTGTCTAAAATTAATATCTTGTCCCATTTCCTCAACCCTGGCTCTTACCACTTCCACATTAGATAGATTTAATTCCGCTGCTGCATGAGATAAAAAATTGCTTTTTTTCAAATCAGATTCTAGGAGAGTAAACTGACTATCAGGGCACTGCATCGCTAAAATGAGAGCCGGAAAACCAGCTCCACTACCGATGTCAATAACCTTTTTATTTAGTAAGGGAACAAATTGTAATATAGCTAAGCTATCCTCAATATGTTTATCAACTTCCTCGGCAAAGCTTTTCCGGCTTACTAAATTATGGCGTTTATTCTCCTCGGCTAGAATATTTATATACTTTTTTACAATATATTCCATATAAATTATCTATTTCCTCTTTTCTTTCTCTAAAAAAATTAATAAAACATTTATATCAGCGGGGTTAACCCCAAAAAGCCTTGAGGCTTGCCCAATTGAAGCGGGACGAATCTGATTTAGTTTTTGCAGGGCTTCATTAGATAGTCCATATACTTCAGCATAATTAATATCATCAGGAATTTTGCGATTTTCCATCTTTTCAAACTTTTTAACTTGTTCTTCTTGTTTTTTAATATAACCTTCATACTTAGATTGAATTTGTAGTAATTCTCCGATAGTAAAATCATCCATAACTATTAGACTAGCCTGGATTAAATCATCTAAAGTTATTTCCGGCCTTTTAAGTAATTCCCATAAAGAGGTGCGGTCTTTTAAAGGAACTGTCCCTTTTTGCTGCAATAATTCACTCACTTGTTTATCACTGGGAGTAAAGCTAGTATTTTTTAATAGTGCAGTTCCGTCCTGTATTTTAACTAACTTTTCCTGAAACTTATTCCAGCGCTTATCATCAACTAACCCTATTTCTCTGCCTTTAGGCGTAAGTCTTAAGTCAGCATTATCCTGTCTTAAGATTAATCTATATTCAGCACGCGAAGTTAATAAACGGTAAGGTTCATCAATTTCACCCGTAATTAAATCATCTATCATTACTCCAATATATGCTTCACTTCTTTTTAAAATAAAAGGCTCCTTACCTTGAATTTTTAAGGCCGCATTAATACCAGCCATTAAACCTTGACCGGCTGCTTCCTCATAACCAGAGGTTCCGTTTATCTGCCCTGCTGTATATAAGCCCTCTACCCTCTTTGTTTCCAGGGTCAATTTAATCTGCGATGGCAGCACGTAATCATATTCAATCGCATAGCCAGTTCTAATAATACGTACATTCTCTAACCCCGGTATACTATGTAAAACCTGGATTTGTACATCTTCAGGCAAACTAGTATTCAAGCCCTGAATATACATCTCATCAGTATCACGCCCCTCCGGCTCTACAAATAACTGATGTGATTCTTTATGCGCAAAACGGACGACTTTATCTTCAAAGGAAGGACAATAGCGCGGGCCTTTTCCAGTAATAACTCCAGTAAACATAGGAGCCCGATGCAAATTATCCCGCACAATATCATGCGTTTTAGCATTACTATGCGTTAACCAGCAAGGTAATTGAGGTTTATCCTTGGGGGGACTTATAAAAGAAAAACGCAAATCGTCCTCATCACCCGGCTGTTCTACCATTTTACTAAAATCAACCGATTTTCTATCAATTCGCGGGGGGGTGCCCGTCTTAAATCTTCCCAAAGTAAAACCTAGATCCTTTAAACAATCCGCCAGCTTAATAGCAGGAAACTGATTGCCGGGTCCTCCCTCAAAGGCTAAATCACCAATAATAATCCGCCCTTTAAGATAAGTTCCCGAAGTAATTATTATAGCCTTACAAGTGTATCTAGCCCCGGTTTTAGTAATAACCCCTTTTACGCATCCTGCCTCAACTTCGATTTCTTCGGCTTCCGCCATGAGTAAATCTAGGTTTTTTTGTCCGAGTAATGTT